>JAIOSV010000097.1 GCA_021107435.1 Candidatus Sabulitectum sp.
AAGAACGGTATCGAAATGAGGACGCCAGGTGGTTGCGCCCCTGAGATATTCAGCAGTACTGACAAGAAGTTCATCCTCGGTCCAGACCAGTGCGCTGAACATGGATGGAGCAGACAAATTATCATCGTCATAGCATTTCACTTCGGTTATCACTGAAAAACTGAGATTTTCAGAAGGCTCCAGATCGGTATAGTGCCATGTGATTGTGCGACCGTCTATTGCTGGACCGCCTGTCCAGTCCCAGTAGACTGATACTGAATCGCTTAGTACCGGCATTGGAAGTTCACCCGGCACTTCAAGTGTTATCACTGCATCGCCTATAGGTCCGCTCCAGGTGCTGCCGGATGTCAGAATGTAGTTCACTTTTAAGTCACTTCCCGAGCCTGTACCCAGATAGTCCCATGAAGTGTTGTATGTGTTTTCCAGAATTACTGTTTCATATGGTTCGAACTTCATTTTCCACACGGCAACCACCGGGAGCCAGACTAGTTCTTCCTCAAGGCATGACGCGCACCTGCGGTAATAAACAGGGATTTCGTCTCCGTTAATAAAGGTTCTGAAGTCGAGATCTTCGGGCAGATCCTCCAGGGCATCCGTTCCGCAACTGGGATTCAAATCCTGCCAGGGCGGTCTATTCTCGTCCGGAGAGGCACTCGCCAGCATTTCAATGAGCATGCTGTCACCCATAACTGAATAGGAATCACCGTACTTGGCATCAAATGGAAAACCAACTGTAATGTACTGCTCTTCATCAGTATTGTTTACCAGTTCAAACACGCATCTGACTTCCATCAGGGGCAGCCAGCCCCAGCCGCCATCGTCCCCCCCGAACATCCCGCCTGCGGGAACGATGGAAACACTCTCGGCTGCCATGGAAATGTCTCCGTTGGATGTCATGCCAACAGTTCTGCCGTCGGGGAATTCAAACATCACAGCGGAATCGGCCAGACAGAATAGAGTCAGCATCAAAACAGGAATGCAAAATCTCATCATGGGAATCCTCTCTCTCCGTTAAGTATAATGCTGAATATACTTGACAGGAACAGATACTCGTTTCCCGGAATGATTAATGGATCGCCAGTCGAAGATTCCTCTGTATCAAATCCTTTTGCTCCGGTATGACTCCCGCTTCTTCCGCATAATCGCTCCAGCGGGAAACAACCTTTCGTCTCTATTGACGACTTATACCTTGATAGCAAGTGCATTTTGTTTCCGGAAGCACACACACCCTTGCGGAAGCGTGTTAGATATTACCAATAATCAGCGCTTCACCCACAGGACAGGAATTTTCAACTATACTTGACGATCAATTAACTACAGAAGGGACAGAACAAAATGAAACAGATCATTGCAAGTATGTTTTTCGCCGCCATTCTTCTTGCTTCACCGGAAGATGGGGAACTGAATTATCCTCAGACTTCTGTCTCCGATCATGTGGACAGTCTCTTCGGTACACAGGTGGCTGATCCATATCGCTGGCTGGAAGAAATTGACGGGGAGGAAACCATCGAATGGATCGAAGCTCAGAGGGATTTCACTGAAGCATACCTTTCGGGGATCCCCAACCGTGAGCTGATCAGAGAACGACTTCGGGGAATCACTGAGTACACCAGAAGATCAATGCCCACAGTCAAAGGAGAAAGGTACTTTTTCTCCCAGATCGAAGAGGATCAGGATTTCAGTGTTTACTATTACCATGACGGTCTTGACCAGGAGCCAATTCCTTTTCTTGACTTCAATGAATTTCCAGAGGAAAGCAACCTGTCCCAGGGGGGAATCAGTTACAGCCGCGACGGAGAACTTGCCGCGTGGGGCGCCCGTGAAAGTGGATCAGACTGGATAACACTCAGGATACGGGACGTATCTTCCGCGACCGATCTCGATGATATCATTCTGTGGACAAAACACCCCATGGTAGCCTGGAACAGTGACAATACAGGCTTCTACTACATAAGATATCCTGCTCTGGAAGAGGGAGAAGAACACACAGCATTAAGCACTGGAAATATGATCTGGTTCCATCGACTGGGAACACAGCAGTCTGAAGACTCGCTTGTTTATGAAAGGCCCGACAAGCCTGAGTGGTACCTAAGCTGCGGTATGGCACACGATCAAAGATATCTGCTGATCTACGCGGGTGATGGTGCTTCTCTTCATAAAAATGGACTTTTCTATATTGACCTTCAGGATGAGAACGGAGAAGTTGTTGAGCTTCTGAACGATTTTGACGCATACTATTACCCCATAGAGAATATTGAAGAAGAGTTCTTCATCGAAACAAACCTCGATGCCCCGAATGGAAAAGTATTCTCAATCAACCTTTCAAACCCGGAGAGAGAAAACTGGCAGACTATCATTCCGGAAAGTGACTGCGTACTGCAAAGCGTCTCTTTAGTAAACCAGAACACATTGGCTCTGGTATACAGCGAAGATGCAGTCAGCAGAGTCCAGTTGAATACGGTAACCGGAGAATTCATAAAGAACATTGAACTCCCCTGCCCCGGTTCAACCTCAGGGTTCAGGGGTGAGCTTGATTGTTCTCTTGCCTTCTACTCCTTCTCATCGTTCCTGCATCCCGGTGAGATATACATGTACAATTTCGACACCGGCGAAGCAGAGCTTTACTGGGAACCGGAAACAGGAATGGATCTGGATCAGTTCCAGTCAAAACAGGTATTCTATGAAAGCAATGATGGTACACGGATTCCAATGTTCCTTGTGTACCCGCGCGACATTACCCTTGACGGCAGCAACCCCGTTCTTCTGTCCGGATACGGAGGATTCGGTGTTTCCATGACACCCAGCTTCAATGCCGTAAATCTTGTATGGGCAGAAATGGGGGGGATCTTTGCTCTGCCGTGCTTAAGGGGCGGAGGCGAGTACGGAGAGGAATGGCATCTGGCGGGAATAAGAGAAAAACGCGACAATGTGTTCAATGATTTCATCTCTGCAGCGGAATACCTTATTCAGGAAGGCTACACTTCCTGTGAGAAGCTGGCTGTCATCGGGGGATCAAACGGCGGAACGCTGGTGGGAGCATGTCTTAACAGAAGACCCGATCTGTTCGGAGCAGCTCTCCCCGCAGTGGGCGTAATGGATTTGCTTCGTTTCCACCTGTCGACTGTGGCATGGTTGTGGATCCCGGAGTATGGCGATCCTGAATCGGAAAAGGACTTCGAGTTCCTTTACAGGTTCTCCCCCTATCACAACATTGAAGACGGAACAGAGTATCCTGCAGTCATGGTAACGACAGCAGACCATGACGACAGAGTCGTTCCCTGGCATTCGTTCAAATACGGCGCGAGGCTGCAGGCTGCTCAGGCCGGCTCAGCTCCTGTTCTTATTAACATTCTTGAAAGTGCCGGGCATGGCGGAGGTGCGGGCTTATCCCGGTATTTATCCAGAAGAGCGGATGAGTATGCGTTTCTGGGCAGAGCTCTGGGAATGAAAGAGTTCGGCACGGAATAGCGGTGCATTATACCAACACTTTAGGCTGTACAGAGCACTAGTCTGGAAAATTCTCTGGAGAAGGAAACACGACTGAAATAGCATAACATGAATGGAGGTACTGTTATGAGACTCATTGAAGCTGTAGTTCTGCTACTGGCTGTTGTGACAATAGCAGATTCAACCCAGTCAGAGCTATACCTTGAAGAGGCAATCAATCTGATTCAGTGCGATTGTCCGGAGGCTGCAATGGAAAAACTTGATCTGGCCATTGAGCTTGATCCTGAATTCTCTGATGTCTTCGCGTACAGGGGATCTCTATTTGCGAAAATGGGTGAGATGGAAATGGCATTCAGTGACTTTAACCATGCACTGGAACTCAGCCCATCTGACCCGGACATTCTTTATCTCAGAGCATTGGTGTATGCGTCAACTGGCAGATATTCAGATGCTGTGACTGAACTGACAACAGTAATTCAATTGGCTCCCAATTCTTCATCAGCATTCAGTGCCAGAGGATCAGCAAATGAGTATCTGGGAAATCATGAAGAAGCCATTTCGGATCTGACCAGAGCGATATCCTTGAATCCTGAGGTTGCTAAATACTATCATAACCTGGGAATGGCATATTTTGAGATCAATCTTGCTGACTGCATAATAAATTTCACACTGGCAATAGAACGGGACCCGGAGTACTTCGAATCTTATTACAACCGCGGAGTGGCTCGATTTAAAATGCAGGACTACTTGCATGCAATTGAAGACTTCAACATTGCCGTCAGCCTTAGAGCTGAGATGGCAAACACCTACTATTACCGGGGCATGGCTTACGGATTTCTTAATGACTTCAACACAGCTTTAGAAGATATATCCACTGCAATTGAACTAGATCCGGATGAACACTCATACTACTTCGACAGAGGTTATGCGTACGAATTGACGCATCAGATCGAGCTTGCACTGAATGACTATGATACAGCCATTTCACTGAACCCGGAGTTTGCCCCGGCATATTTCTACAAGGGTATGGTCCACAGAGATATGGAACACTGGGAAATGGCCGCAACTGCTTTCAGAAAAGCTGCTGAAGCAGCCCCTGAGGATGCAAGGTATCACTATGTTTGCGGAGAAGCAGAAAGTGAACTGGGTAATCTGCAACAGGCTGAAATTGATTTTCAGAGGGCATATGAGCTCAGGCCCGACTTTCGCCCTTCCACTTCCAGGTAATTTCAGTGAAGAAGAGCAAATGATTGAGTAAGATTCTCTGCCTTCTGAAGTACCTCATCAGCCAGTGTAATCTGATCAGATGTCGGCTCATCTGTTAAAGAGAACTGGTATTGAAGGACAAGAGAAACGGCTGTTCTTTCTCCATCATAATGACATCCATTCGGGCCAGTCTCAGACGGAGAATAATCGCTGAATGATGATTGACCCAGAAAAAATAACCTATCCGCCATGGAAAAAGAAAAACAGATCATAAGGACCAGAAGATACTTCATAGAGTAATAACCTCTTCCTTCGCAGAGTTACTGACACTCTGATTCCTGTTTCAATTCTCAGGTTCCGTCTGCCATTATACAGGTTAAACAGGGCTAATCGCTCACCTTTGGTTCCCAGTAAAGATAATAACAGGAAGCGGAGAAAGGTCCACCGGTAAACTCCTGTGCGAATTCAAGTCTGTAATCATCACTCAACTGCTCTGTGAAATTCCTTAGAATCGCTTCACCGTCATCTCCCCAGGGCAGGACAGGCGGTACTACAATGGTATAATTCTGTTCTTCGAGAAAATGCAAGCAATCCTGTACGGTTATCACGGTAAGACTCGAGTCGGTGTAGCCGAGTTCAGGAGAACTGAAGTGATTAACCACCAGTCCCAGCGCTATAACAGGCAGATTCTGTTCCTCTGCCCAGGTTCCCGCATTACGCATGGCTTGAAGGGGCAGATAGTATCCGACAAGAGTTGTATCGCTGTAAAATGCCTCATTCCTTACGGTCAAGTTGGTGAGAGCGGAAGCTGTTACAAACACCGCGGCAATCGTAACCGGTATGCATTTTTTCTTACAACTGAAGAGTGCCCACATCACTCCGGTAATCAGAGCAGGGAATGCCGCAGCCATATAGCGGAAAAACATGAACTGAAACTGTGAAGTTGTTATGAAAAGGATCAGAAGAAGAAACATCACCAGCATTGCCGGAAACAGACCCAGAACAAGAGCAGTTCTGCTAACTGATGACCTTCTGAAACACGCAGGATACAGAAGCAGCGGCAACATGACTGCGATGAAGTAGTTGGCCGATATGCCTGATGCCCCGAGAGCGCACAGAAGAAGCCCCACGCCTGCTCCTGTTCTTTTATTTACCAATCTGCTGTATAGCAATCCCATACCCGCTGCCACAGGCAGCCATCTGAAGCAGTCCGTAAGATAAAACCCGCCAAAATGCCTGACCCCGTAGAGGAGCAGACTAATGCTGAAGGGTTCTTTTAATGAAAGCGCGCTGTAAAAATGGAAATTCACGCGGTTCACAAAGAAAGACAGCGTACCGTGAATTGCCAGTATTAGAAATGGTATGGCAAACAGAAGAATTCTGCGCCAGCTTAGTTGCCGGAAAAGAAACAGCTCGGCAGTGATGTAAGTTACTGCCAGCATCAGCGCCTGTTCCCTCATCATAACGGCAAAAGCACAAAGCAGGGTAGCTGTCAGGTACTTTTCCCTCCTGTAGAAAAAGAGTGACCAGATGGATGCAGCCATCACTGCTGCAATTGGAAGAGGACGGAAAGCCTGGGCGAGAAACAGGGGACTGACAAGAAGAGCAATACCCGCAAAGACCCCCATGGTTTTCCCGCCGATATCCCGGCTGAGCCGGTAGGTCCCCGCAACCGCAAGGAAAGAGAAAACAGCAGGGAGCAGATGTGCAACTCTGACAGAGTCTCCGGCGACCCGCATAAGAACTGCCCACAACCAGAAGTAGACCGTAAAATGACCACATGCAGTATTACCCTTGCCTGTGCCGGTGGGAACAAATGGAAGCCCGTTTTCAGCGATCCAGTTGGCAGAGCTGTATCCATAACCCCATGCGTCACCGTAAATTGGTATTTCAGCGTAGAAAAGCAGATACATTAAAGAAACAACCAGTAGAACCAAACCATAAAACAAGAGGTCGGTTCTGTCTCCAATTCTCATCTGCCGGAGACCTTAAGGTACTCGCCTTCGCTCTTCATCTCCTTTACCAAACCTACAATCGCAGCCTGTTCATCCCCATTGTCATGGAGCATTTTCAGAGCTTCCTCTGCGTCGTCGGGGTGTATGAAAGCCAGCAGTCCCCCGGAGGTTTCCGATTCGGTGAAGAGTTTCAGCTTATCAGGTGATACGCCATTCTCCACTGTGAGATAGGGTTCCACATACTCGCTTACCTTGCAGACCCCCAGAGTAGAAAATCTCTTCAGGAGTTCAAAAATGTGTGACAGGAGAGGTACCGAGTTCTGATCTATCTGCACTGTGAGATTACTGCTTCTCGCAATGGGAAGCGCGTGGCCAAGAAGTCCAAAACCTGTAACATCAGTCATGGCACTAACCCTGAATCTATTTAAAACGTCTGCCGCATACATGTTCAGTCGGCTCATCGAAGCTGTTACTTCCCCGTACTGGGCATCAGTTATTCCGTCCTTCATCATTCCGTTGGCGTATACACCGGTACCCAACTGTTTTGTCAGGATAATAACATCATCAGGATTCGCATTCGTGTTGGTCTTTATTCTGTCAGGATGAACGGTGCCGGTAATGCTCATACCGTATAGAAGATCCTCCTGCTCCATGGTATGACCACCTACAAGAGCAACCCCCGCCTCCACCAGTTTCTCGCTTCCACCGGCCAGCATCTCTCCAATTGCTTCAGCGTTTATCAAACCCGGAGGGTAAGCGAGAATGTTCATGGCCGTGTGTGCCTTTGCTCCCATTGCCCACACATCAGAAAGGGAATTAGCCGCAGCAATCATTCCGTTCATCCTGGGGTCATTCACCACAGGGAAGAAAAAATCTACAGTCTGCACCAGGGCAATGTCTTCTGTAATACGATAAACCCCTGCATCGTCCATGTTCTCCATTCCAACCAGAAGATTTGGAGAGTTATACATGGGGAGCTGCTTTAATATGCCCGCCAGCCTGGCAGGCTTAAGTTTGCCTGCTCAACCGGCACACGGCGCGTAATCGAGTAGTCTGATTCCCTTGCCTGTGGGTATTGCCCGCTCAGGCTGATCTGGTGTGTCATCCAGCTTTCCGGCGAGGTGTTCACAATATGTAATGTCACCTCTGTCGTGATGAAAAGCAATGCATTGCTTACATTTACCGTGACGAATACAGTCTGCCGGGCATGGACAGTTTTTCCCGTCGTAAAGTTTTATAGCCATTTTCCAGTGCCGCTCATCACTCTCCCATTATGTAAAGTTTGTGAAAGTCCTCCGTCATCATATTAAAGGCAAGTATGCCGTGAGGGCTCACATCCATATCAATGTAATATGCGGAATCAGGAAGAGCCGCAACCACTTCTCTGAGGTTCTCACCTTCCGGGGAAACAACATCCCAGCGATCTCCAGGCAATCCCCCTCTGCGACACCAGATGTTCCCGTCCCCGTCAACTCCCAGAGCGCTGATGAAGGGATGGTACTCCGGCATATTCACGAATGCTCGTTCAGTACTGCTCTCGCCATCAGAAAAGGAATACATAACGCTCATAACCCCTGGAACCATTGCTGTATCAGGTACTGCAATTCTCTCTGCGCTTGAAAACAGGTTGATTGTTCCCAACGGTTCGGGGTTTTCTCCATATACCTCCACCATCCAGCTATCTGACTGGATTCGGCTGAGATACATCTTTCCGTGACCATCAGATGCAGTAATCAGGTAAGCCGGAGTAAAGTCAGTTGACGGATGTGGATTTCCGGACCAGTTGAAATACTCGGTAACAACATCACCGGTAATGGCATCATACCTGTTCAGGGAGTAGTCTATACCAAATCCCTCATCGCCCATCTTCATGGTAAAGTAATAGCAGACGAATGTTGAGTCATCAAAAGGTATGATGCTCAGAGGGAGTCCACCCATACCCTCTATAGACCAGCTGCTCAAATACTCTCCCTCAGAGTTGAAGATGGTCACTTTCCCCATAAGCTCTGGAATAATTACAATACCCGATGAAAGTCTGGTAAGAGCAAATGGATGCTGGAATTCTCCGGGCCCCTCGCCAAACCCGCCGAAACTGTTTACAAATGTCCCCGCACTGTCGAAAACAGAAACTGTACCCTTTACCCTGTCGAGAATAGCCGGCTGAGATCCCGGGAACATGGTGTAATCCTGGATTGCTCCCAGGGTGTAGCAGCTGTCTCCCATGAGTATTCCAATGGAGTCCACCGGGATCAAGGTGTCAATTGGGATTGCTTCTTCCTGATACAACTCATTCACTGAGGAAGCTTCCCCGCAACCCATAATTATTACTGCAAGCAGTACTGGATACAGAAATTTCATGGAGTAACCTCTCTTGATTTTCAACATATTTTTATTGCAAGCCCTCTGTTTAGTTTCTTCCTGCAAGGCTGTTCCAGAGGAAAGTCCCTGCGCTATACTGTATGCTGAATGCCGAGTTGCCGCGTATTTGGTATCCGGGCTGATTTGCATATTTCTGCTGACGATTTCTTTGATGCTCCTTCGTGTTTCCCGTTGGAGTAATTACTTGCCCAGGTAAAGCCGTTTTGCGAGATTCTCCGGGAGGCCTGCTTCTTTTATTGCAGTTGCTGCTGCAAGTACATCGTATTCCACTCGAATATGCCGGAAGGTTCTTTCCTCTGTATTGAGAAGCATATAGGCAGCACTGGGGTCGCCATCTCTCGGCTGTCCCACACTGCCGCAATTTATCAGGGAACTATCTGAGAATAAGCCTGCGGATTTGCCTGAACAGTCGCCCAGTCTGTTCCACTGCATGGGAATATGTGTATGACCGTAGATAGATAGATATTCGCCTGCTGCAAGAACTGCATCAACCGCTGTTGGTGTATTCAAGATATATATCCATGAAGAAGGATCTTTCACTGAAGCGTGACTAAGGCTCATACCGTAGTAGAAAGTGTGCAATGGAAGGGATTTAATCCAGTCAACACACTGCTGGTCGAGCTGAGTGCGGGTCCACTCAATTGCCGTTTGTCCATCCGGGTTGAAGTGAGAGATTCCGATAAGCCCCGCAGCTCCCTGATCGTGATTCCCTGCTACCACCTCATCACATTCTTTCCTGATGATATTGATGCATTCAACCGGGTGCGACCCGTATCCCACAATGTCCCCAAGGCAGATAGTGTTGTCTGCTTTCGCGCCGGCAGGATCTTCAAGAACGGCTTTCAGGGCAGCAAGGTTCCCATGAATATCACTAAGCACTCTTACGAGCATACTTCACTCCAAATAATTCGGTTCAGTTGTGCGGGAACTCCTGAATCAATACAGTGAAAATCAGAGAAGAGAAAACAATTGTCAATAGTACAGACTAATCAATATCTAATACCGCTTCAAATGAACCGCCCTGCTGAGTTGTTCACCTGCTCATTTCCTTTCAACATGTCCCTGATTTATTGTATATTTCACTTCTGCAACTCCTGTCCGTTAGAATAGAGTTCATACTGAGTTGTTTTTTATCTGGAGGTAAAGGATTGGATGATAAATCTGGAGCACTGAAATTTCTTGTAATACGGCTTTTGATTTCTATACCTTTTTTCGTGCTGGGCATATTATTAATGACACCAGTAAGCGCTAAATCAATAATTGGAGTATTTACACTTGCAATTGGTGCTTTTCTGCTTGCAAAACCAATTGTTGATCTCTTGACCAGTTCCGCTGGCTCAATACTTTTCCCCACTTCGCCAAGCCGCGAGGTTATACATTTATTCAGTATTGCGGAATCAAGAATTATGGAAAAAAAATACGATGAAGCTCTTGTGCTTTACCAGAAAATGATACCCAAAGACCCGGGAAGACTTGAGATTTACATGCGAATCATGAACCTGGCAGTATATCAGATGAAACAACCCAGAACTGCAGAAGATGCTTTCCGTACCGGGAAAAGAAATCTTACACGAACAGAGGATCAAAAAACACTTGCAGACCAATACAAAAGGCTGATGGATCTCAGGAAAGAAGAAGCTGAATAAGCTCAGGCTCTGTACCTGGACTTGCTCTCTTATTGTCTGAAAGAATTTTTTCCGGCACTCTACTTGTAAATTGTAAATTTGTCTGTTTCGGGATCTTTGAGTTGGTCTTGTTCCCTCCCTGCAGCAGATCAGCATGCTATGCTTCATCTGTTTTCCTCCTCAGCGAATTGATAATCCGAAAACATATCGCCACGAATGGCGGATTGGAGAAAATGCATGAACCTGCATTTATCAGTCCTGAGTTTGCTGCTGACCTTTCCTGAGTAGTATTTGCTGATTTACAGTGCCTGCCAGAGACAAACTGGTAAAGAATCAGACTGACATGCCACTCTCTTGTGAACAGCTAACATGTCAATCCAGACCACAATGCATTAGAATTGATCTATACTGAGAAATTTGACCTGATACTGGAAGCTTAAAAGAACCGAAAAAGGGACGGTCAAAAGGTTGAAGAAAAAAACTGGAGCGCTGAGATTTTTACTGAAACGATTTCTGATGTCTATCCCTTTCTTTGTGCTGGGTATTTTTTTGCTGACACCCCTATCCATTCCTGCAGTTCTTTCTCTGATTTTGGGTGGCTTTCTGCTTGCTAAGCCGCTGTTTGCTCTTCTGACCGGCTCTGCGGGTTCAGCAGTTTCCTCAAAATCCCGGGGACACGAAATCGGTCTCGTTTTCAGCATTCCGGAAACAAGAATAATGCAAGGAGAATATGATAAAGCTCTTTCTCTTTATAAGGATATGATAATCCAGGACCCGAACAGACTTGAAGTGTATTTGCGGATTATGAAGCTGGCAGTTAAAAAGATGAAGCAACCTGAAATAGCAAAAGATGCTTTTCACTCAGGTCTTAAGAATCTGACAGATATTAAAGAAAGAGAAAGACTTGCGCTGGAATACAAGAACCTGATGACTTATATCTGAGAAAAATAATCTCCCTGGATTCAGAAGAAAGCATCAAAGTCACAGTGGGTGACACTCTTCAGGTTGACAAGATTGCCGTTGCTTCAAAAATGAGTCAGCCCGGAGTGTTATTGGCCTTTTGTTCCGAACCCTTCAATGATAGTCAAAACAGGTAAAAGAAGAAGTAAAAGCCATCCTACAAACACAACCGCCCAACCTGGGCTTGTTTTATTGATATAGCCTTTTCCTGCAAAACCCGTGTATCCCCCCATTGCATCACCGAACCAGATAAATGATAAAGGCAGGAGAAGAAAAAGAGCAACCAGGAACATTGCCACAAGACCACTCTCGATAATTGTACCAACCAGATATCCTATAGCAACGACTAGAGAGAGTAACCTGCTCATCAATCTTTTCCTTTCTGGACCTCATAGCGCCAGCAAGCCCCAAAACCCTGTTCTGCGTCGGGGCTTTTACTTCTGCTGTCTGATGAGAATTTTATCCAGCACTCCGTTTACAAATGAGCCGGTCTTTGGTCCTTCAAATTCGATTGCCAGGCGGACTGCTTCCTTAATAACAACCGGAGCTGGGATAGTCAGATAATTCTTTTCCGCTACGGCCTGCTCAAGGATAAGCTTTGTTATGGGGGTAAGTCTGCTCATGGACCAGTTCACAAGAGATTCCTCAATGAGAGTATCTATCTCCCCCCTGTTCCTGTCTACCGCCTTTGCCAGTTCCTTAATCCATACTCTGGTATCAGGATCAGGAATTCTGGTACTCATCTGCATCAATTCCATGTTTTCAGTAGTGGATTCTCCATTAGCGTTAGAAGCATACCGACACTGAAGAAGGAATTTTCTACCCCTGGTGCGAAGCCCCAAATTACTCCTCCGAATTATCGGAAGCAGTAGCTGTAAAGCCATGAATCTGCTCGTAAAGGCTTACCAGCTCCAGAGCTGTCATCGCGGCATCAAAGCCCCTGTTACCGCTCTTGGTACCTGCTCTGTCCACAGCCTGATCAACAGTATCCGCAGTGATCATACCGTAAACCACGGGAACTGATGAGTTCATACCGGCCTGAGCGATACCCTTGGCGTTCTCTGATGCCACATAGTCAAAGTGCGGTGTTTCTCCACGAATAATAGTACCCAGACAAATTACCGCGTCAAAGGATCTGCTTCTTGCCAGATTTGAAGCTACAGCGGGTATTTCCCAGGCACCCGGTACCCAGAAAACATCCATATCTTCTTCTTCAACTCCGTGACGAATCAGACAATCCTGAGCTCCGTCAAGAAGCCTTCCGGTAATAAAACTGTTGAATCGGGATACAACAACAGCGATCTTCAGACCTTCACCTTCAAGTTGTCCTTCATGTATCCAGGCCATCTTCATCAACTCCCTTCAGCAGGTGTCCCATTCTATCTCTCTTTGTTCTGAGATAGAAACGATTCTCGTCCGTGGGACATACTTCAATTCCAACACGCTCTTTTACCTCAAGACCGTAGCCGGAAAGTCCAATTATTTTCTTCGGGTTGTTTGTCATAAGTCTTATAGCAGTAAGCCCCATATCACTGAGGATTTGAGCACCGATTCCGTAATCTCTGAGATCCGGGGCAAAACCCAGTTTTACATTGGCATCCACGGTATCAAGGCCATGATCCTGAAGATGATAAGCTTTGATCTTGTTGGCCAGACCAATTCCCCGCCCCTCCTGAGACATGTACAGAATAACTCCGCAGCCCTCTTCAGCAACTCTTCTCATGGCTGCGTGAAGCTGGCCTCCACAGTCACACCGTCGACTGCCGAATACATCACCGGTAAGACACTGGGAATGAACCCTTACAAGGATACTCTTATCTCTTGTAATATCACCCTTGTAAAGAGCTATATGGGTTTCTCTGTCAATCAGGCTCTCGTAAACTTTAACATTGAATTCACCGAAATCAGTAGGAAGAATCGCCTCAGCCACACATTCCACAAGAACCTCATTCTTGTGGCGATACTTAACCAGCTCTTCAACAGAAGAGAGCAGCAGCCCGTGTTCCTTCGCAAACTCCACGAGCTGTGGCAGCCTTGCCATAGTGCCATCAGGGTTCATGACCTCGCAGATAACACCGGAGGGGTGGAGCCCTGCCAGTTTTGCCAGATCCACAGCAGTTTCAGTATGGCCGATTCTTCTCAGAACACCACCGTCTCTGGCTGCCAGGGGGAAAATGTGCCCCGGTCTGCCAAGGTCATCAGGTTTCGTATCGGGATCAATGGCAACGGCAATAGTCTTCGCCCTGTCAGCTGCGCTTATCCCCGTTGTAACCCCGTCAATTGCGTCAATGCTTACTGTAAATGCTGTTTCGTGAAGAGAGGTGTTTCTTGGTACCATCTCGTGAAGTTCAAGCCTTGCCAGGTGTTCCCTCTTCATTGCAAGACAAATCAGTCCCCTGGCGTGTGTGGCCATGAAGTTGATATGCCCGGCATCACAGAATTCCGCTGCAATAATGAGATCGCCTTCATTCTCGCGATTTTCATCATCAACCACTACTATCATCTCGCCGCGCTTTATGGCGGCAATGGCTTCTTCAGCCCCTGCCAGACTGGTACTGTTCAAGGTACTCCCTCAACGATTCATTCGAATGTGCTGCCAGTGCAGCCCGTGTCACATACTTACCTATTATATCGAACTCAAGATTAACAGGATAACCGGGTTTCCATTCCCCTGCGGTGGTTGCTTTAATGGTTTCGGGAATAACAGCCACAGTAAAATCCCTCTCTGTAAGAGAAGCTACAGTCAGGCTGATCCCGGAAACTGTAACAGATCCCTTTTCCACCAGAAGTACTGAATACTCTCTCGTAAAGGAAATTGCAATTTCACTGAAACCTGAGGTTCTCTTAACCTTTGTGACAATACCCACCGCGTCAATATGCCCTGTAACAAAGTGACCGTGGAACCTGCCTTCTGCTGGCATGGATCTTTCCAGATTTATCTTCATTCCCGGGATGGGAGTAACAATTCTTCTGAAAGTTTCCGGTGAAACATCAAAGAACAGATTTCTTCCATCTGTTTTTGTTACTGTAAGGCATGAGCCATTCACAGCAAGGCTATCTCCGCTCTTCATGCCCAGATCCCTCTCGGCTTCGATCTGAAATCTGCTTCCTGCTTTTTTTACTGTTCCAATGCATTCAATCAGCCCTGTAAACAACTTGTCCCTCCGTAAGAATGTCATCTCCGGTTCTTGCTACTGTAACATTTTCCATTCGGAGAACATCCCCAATGGCGTGAATCCCCAGATTCCCTGCGAGAGGAAATCCGGTACTGCCCAGCAGCATCGGTGCAGTGAATATGCTCAGTCTGTCAACAAGGTGCTCTCTGAGCAGTGAAGCTGCAAGGGAACCGCCTCCCTCGCAGAGTACCAGACCCAGCCCTTCCTCTGCCGTTCTGGTAAGAAGTTGCAGGGGCGTTTTTATTCCTTCCCATACCTCAACTGACTCCGGAAGATTTCGGCGCCTGTTTGTTGCCACCACCGTTCTGCCCGGTGAATTGAAGAGCCTGAGATTGCAGGGCATGTCTTTGCTGGTCAGAATGATACGCACGGGCTGATCTTCGCCAGCGCACTTTACATTCCTTGCTGTGAGTTCAGGATCATCAGTTATGGCTGTTCCTCCACCTACAAGAATCGCATGGGAGTTCTTCCTGAATTCATGAACTCTTCTCCGGGATTCCCTGCAGGTAATCCATCTGCTTGAACCATCTTCCGCAGCACTTCTTCCGTCAAGAGTTCCAGCCATTTTCAGGTGAAGATAACTTCTGCCTGTGGTTATGTATCGAAGATATACCTCATTGAACTTCTCTATTTCATCACTGAAAAGACCAACTTCAACCTCAATGCCTCTGCTTCTCAGAAACCTGATACCATCCCCTGCAACCAGAGGATTCGGATCTGTCAGCCCCACAACAACCCGACGTATTCCAGCGTTTGCAATAGCTTCTGCACAAGGTGGTGTTTTACCGTGATGACTGCATGGCTCAAGGGTAACAACCATGGTGCATCCGGTAACATCACCGGCCTTCTCAAGGGCATTCCTTTCAGCGTGGCCACCACCGTAAAACGCATGAAAACCTTCTGAGATTGTTTCTCCCGACCGGGAAAGAATTACAGCACCCACCCGGGGATTAGGAAACACCTTCTTCCCGCCGCCCAGAGCAAGCTCTATCGCTCTTCTCATTGCTAAATGCTCAAGTCCGTTGAACAAATTTGTTCCTCATCACGGTTTTCACTTCGGTAATAACCCTTCATGCAATAGAATCAGGACAAACTTCTATCCTACTGCTCTTCTATAGAAAGTCTTCCCAGAACACCATTAACTACATACTGCGCGTCCAGGCTGCCCTGAGCAAGAACGATGTGGGTACAATCTGCCATTGGTTGACTGAAGGTGGGATCTATGGCTACCCACTCTCCTACCCACACTGCGGGCCAGGCGTGGTAACCGAAAATGCCATTATCCACGTATACGATACCGGCACAGGTAACAGCTGGAATTCCAGCTGCCCGGCAAAGCGCCACAGTCAGTATTGTGTGCTCGTTGCAGTCTCCCCGCATGTTGTCCAGAACATCAACGGCAGAGGGAAGAGAAACCGTAGGCACATTCTCCACGCCCCTGTCCACAAACCTTGAGATTCGTGTTACAGCATCCCAGGCATCGGTTGCGTCCTCTGTAAGACTATCCGCAACAGCGACAATCTCAGGATCAACACACTGTATCATTGCATCGGCCACCAGAAATGGTGCGAGTTCATCACTTACCTCTGTCATTGGAAAAGAAAGAGAATTCTGAGGTGCAAAGGCTGTTACTGTGATAACAGGGCCGTCTGATACAGTCTGAATTCCAGGATAATCAAGCTCAAACTCGCTCCAGTCCACATCACCCGCAAGAAGCCATGATCTCTCACCTGCTCTCCGGGGATCCTGGACATCATTGGAAGTAACAGCATACACCTCGTAGAGATCGCTGGTGGGAATGATGTTGTCCTCTGTGTCCGGTGCTACTCTGGTAAGAACCATACCCATACCGGCTTCTTCCTCACGAACAATCTGGCCCTGATGTACCCAGACTGAGGTTCTCATCCCCTGCTGGGCGATAAGAAGACGGGCAGCTGGAACCATATCGCCCATAAGTGAGACATCCTCAATTGCTTCACAGGTAACCGTAGCCTGAAAGATCATACCTGTTGAGGGATCAAATGTGGGGAAGGTCTTTTCATCTCCAGCAGTCCACTCCATGGTAGCTGCGGCGAGGTCAACGAATGAAGGAAGGTAATCTCCTTCAAATTCACTGGAATTGGTTATCTCCCTGCCCGAAGTATTGACCGTTGTCTCTACAGTATTCCCAACTCTTCTGGCAGCGGTCTCAATCACGGAAGTACCATCGGACATTGTCATCGTCAGGTAACCCAGATCCATGTTTGTTCCAGTGCGGGCCTGCACACTCATGGTAACAGTTCTTGTAGTTCCCATGAGAAGAAGGTGCCATTCCATCGACTGTGTTATAAAGAGAGAATCCCCAACTGCTTCAGTGCTCATGGTCATGTAGCCCACATCTTCACCCTGAAGTGAAACCGCGAACTTCTGGAAATCCGCAGTTGCGAAAGTCTCGCGTACATCGTCATCGCTGGAGTCAGCTCCGCAGCCCGCTGCCGCCAGAACGGTTATCAGAGCCAGAAGATATCCCTTAACTGTTTTCATTCCAGTATCCTCTCTATTTCCAAAGCTATCCTTGCTCCTGCTCCTCCATCCCACATAGGGATAGTCGGAGGAACAGCAGGTCTTTTCTCGATCTGTTTTATAACTGCTCCTGGTATTTCCCGCGGATCAGGACAAAGAACATTTGTTCCCAGTGTGCAGGTTATCGGTCGTTCCGTATTCGGTCTCACAGTTACGCAGGGTACACCCATGACAGATGCTTCCTCCTGCACTCCTCCTGAGTCTGTTATTACCACTTCCGCTGCCTGCTGATGCCTGATGAAAGCAAGGTAATCCATTGGCTTCACCATTGTAAGATTCCGCGGTACTCTGCTTTGAAGACCCCAGTTCTGAATGTTCTTCAGTGTGCGGGGGTGCGCCGGGAAAACCAGAGAAAGAGGAGCCAGTTTCCCCAGAGAGTCAAGAATGTCTCCCAGCAGTTTCCAATTATCCACATTACCGGGGCGATGAAGGGTGACAAGACCGAATCTGCCCCCAGGCACTTTGCTGCCAGTTGCTTCGGGAAGGAGTCTGAGAAGGGTATCGATCATGGGATTGCCCACCATGACTATGGAATCATCAGGCCTGCCTTCTCTTAAAAGATTCTCTCTTGCTTCACGGCTGGTGATAAGAAGAAGATCGCTTATCTGATCAGTAAGCAACCTGTTTATTTCTTCCGGCATTGTTCTGTCAAAACTTCTGAGACCAGCTTCCACATGAACAGTTGGTGTCCCGTGTCTCACAGCTGTAAGAACACAGGCCAGGGTGGAATTTACATCTCCTACGACCACAACGGCATCAGGTTTGCCCTGGATGAATACAGGCTCGTAGGCCTTCATGATATCAGCTGTCTGTACTGTTATTGTTGAACTGCCTACACCCAGATTGATATCCGGTTTCGGCAACCCGAGCTGATTAAAGAAACTGCCGGACATAGCATAGTCATAATGCTGCCCGGTGTGAACCAGTCTGACCTTCTCGCTCAGATTTCTGATAATAGGGTCAACCTTCATGAAATTTGGTCTTGCTCCGCAGATAAGGTCTATCATCAGTTCACATTCACCGAATCGAACTTGTCAGTTCTTCTTTTGTGTCTTCCGCCCTCAAATTCCTCTGAAAGAAATACCTCTACTATCCCGGAGGCCAGGAAAAAACCTGTGAAGCCGCCACCCAGCGCAAGCACATTAGCGTTGTTGTGCCGCCTGGCGTAGTAAGCCATTTCTGGAAACAGGCACAGTGCCGCTCGAATTCCCTTGAATCTATTCGCGGCAATACTCATGCCTACACCGGAATTGCATACTAGAATTCCTCTTTCAGCTTTGCCTTCCAGTACTGCACGGCAGAGAGCCTGAGCATAATCAGTGTAATCAACCGACTCTGTGGAAAAAGAACCCAGATCAAGAATCCGGTGTCCCTGTGATTCCAGTCGGCTGACCAGTTGTTTCTTCAGGGAAAAACCCGCGTGATCGCTGGCCAGCACTATTGTCATTTTGCGTTACCTTCCCTGGTATGCCGCCACCACTGCACTGAGTACCAGGCTGCAGAGCTTACTCTCAGCGCTGTCCGCACGGCTTGTTAGAACTACAGGATTTTTTGCGCCCATTATCACAGCCCCAAGTTCCGAGTTAGCCAGGAAGATGAGACCCTTGTAGAGAACATTAGCTGCCTCAATGTCAGGCATGAGAAGTACATCGGCATCTCCGGCTACTTTGCTTTCGATTTTTTTGATCTTCACTGACACAGGTGAAACAGCAAGATCCAGGGCAAGAGGGCCGTGAAAGAGAATGTCGCCGAATTCACCGGAGTCAGCCATCTTCTGCATCTCAGCAGCTTCCATGGTACAGGGCATCTTCTCGTAAGGCACTTCTTTGGCGCAGATATACGAGCACTTGGGAACCTGAACACCAAGAGCCTTTGCAACAATAACAGCGTTCTTGAGCATTTCTCTTTTCTGTTCAAGGGTCGGTGCAATGTTCATGGCAGCATCAGTAACAATAAGCAGCTTGTGATAAGATGGAACATCAAAAGCAGCGACATGACTGAGCAGACCCTCTCCGCGAAGACCATGCTCCTTGTCAAGGATAGCCTTAAGGAATGTGCTGGTGGCAACAAGACCCTTCATCAGCACATGAGCTTCTCCATTACGCACAAGTTCAACACCCTTTGCGGCACTTTCCCTGTCATCCTCCGCATGAACTACTTTGATGTTGCTTATATCGAAATCCGCTTCAGCTGCAGCCTTGCGGATAGCTTCTTCAGGTCCGACGAGAATGCAGTCAACCATCCCGCCTTCAACCGCTTCTTTAACAGCGATGAGGGTTTCAACTTCGTCAGCACGAACTACAGATATAACACTTGAAGGGAGATCTCTGGCATACTTTTTCAACTGGTCAAGACTACGAATCGGTTCCATGTTGCTCCTTCATTCTATTGTTTATAAATAACCAATAAATCAAGTTACATTAAGACAACTGATAAGACATTCACCTTTGCGGAAATATAGGTAAAGGCTTTTTCTGATGCCACATTAATGGTGAGTTGACAAATGCTTCCCCCGCATTCAGATTTGACGCATCAATCTCAAACAGAGATCCAATCCGCTTCCTGCATTAATCAGCAGTCGAATGCATGTGGTTCCGCTCTTAACCCACAGGGAGGCCCCGTATGAGGCACATACCAGCTACAGAAATTAAAACGACCATTGGAAAGCACTTGCTGGCTGATGGATACGACATCGCACTTGACCTGCGCAAAAGCCAGGGCAGATACATTCATGATGCTTCTACAGGAAAAGATTACCTTGATCTTTTCAGTTTTTTCGCAAGTGCCCCTCTCGGCTTCAACCATCCGTCAATGACCACCCCCGAGTGGAGGAACTACATTGGCGAGGTGGCTATCAACAAGCCATCAAACAGCGACTTCTACACAGAAGAAATGGCCGTCTTCGTAGACACATTCGCCAACACCGTTATTCCAGACAGCCACCCCTACCTCTTCTTCGTTTCAGGTGGAGCTCTTGCTGTTGAAAACGCCCTGAAAACAGCTTTTGACTGGAAGGTCCGCAAGAACATTAAAGCAGGTCGCGGTGACAAGCTCGGTTCAAAAGTTATCCACTACGCAAAGGCATTCCACGGACGAACCGGCTACACACTCAGCCTGACCAACACCGCTGATCCCCGCAAGTACATGTACTTCCCTCTCTTTGACTGGCCCCGGGTCGACCCGCCGACCATGATCTTCCCTGTAGAGAACAATCTTGAAGCAATGGAAGCCGCTGAGAAAGCAAGTCTGAAACAGATTGACGAAGCCATTAAAGAACACGGTCACGATATTGCATGTCTCCTGATAGAACCCATCCAGGGTGAAGGTGGAGACAATCACTTCCGTACCGAGTACCTGCAGGCTCTTCGCGACAGAGCCGACAAGCACGAATTCCTTCTGATCTTTGACGAAGTTCAGAGTGGAATGGGAATGACCGGCGAATGGTGGGCATGGCAGGCTATCGGTGTAGAACCGGATGTGTTCTGCTTTGGCAAAAAATCTCAGGTTTGCGGTATCGCCTCCAATAGAAGAGTTGATGAGGTAAAAGACAATGTCTTCCACGAATCAAGTCGAATCAATTCAACCTGGGGCGGCAACCTTGTAGATATGGTCCGCTGCACCAAGTACCTTGAGATCATGGTTGAAGAGAACATTCTTGAAAATGTAAGAGCCAGACACGACCAGGTTATAGAGGGTCTGAACGTTTTTGCGGCAAAGTATCCCGGTCGCGTCACAAACATCAGAGGCCGCGGTCTCATGATCGCCTTCGATCTTGAAAACACAGAAATCCGCAATGCGCTTCTTGCGAAAATATTTGACAACGGTGCCATCATCCTTCCCTGCGGACATGTTACCGTAAGATTCCGTCCACCTATGAACATCACAGCGGAAGAAGTGGAAAAAGCCATGGGCATCATCGGAAAGTCAATGGCGGAGGTACTGTAAGACAAATCCCGGTAAAGGCCGCAGAAATAATACTGCGGCCTTTTAGGTTGTTGTTCCAGACAGGGAATTATTGCCCGCTGGTCTCACGGAAAGAGGTGATGTTTTGCTGCTCATGATGTTTCTTGCTCTCGCAGCTCAGGCTGACGGCAATTCTGCCACTGATCTGTGCAGTTATGTGTCTCAACGGGACTCCACTACACTGATCATAAGAACTGCGGCTGGTCCTCTTGTTTACAGGGATCACCTGGAACCTGATGAAAGTTACATATCCTACATTCTTTCAACCTGGTTCAGCGAATTGGATTTAGTGGTGTTGAATGCCTCTTACTGGGAGGGTTCCAGCTATTTCACAGTGGATTTAAACACTGGAGATGAATACCGGATGATCTCTGTTCCTCTCCCCAATCCCTCAGGATCTCTGTTGCTCTGTTACAACGTAGATCTCGTGGCTCAATACAGCGCCAACGGTTTCCGAATATGGGAGGCAACGGAAAAGGGTCTGCATGTAGAGTACGAGCTGCTTGATACCATGGACTGGGGGCCTGCGGATGCATTCTGGATGAATGACTCTACTGTATCCTTTACTGAACATGAATACACTGACGAATACGATTTGCTGGAAAGACCAATGCTGCTTCTACAACGCAATAATGAATGGCAGATAAAGCCTCCCGTATTGACGGATTAATCAGAAAAACCATGTATCACTCCCGCGCTCTTAAATGTGAGAGCTAAAACTCGTACTCAAGGCCGAAGATGGGCATAAGACCCCACTGGCAGATGTTATCTTCTTTGTTCTCTATCCTGTTCCAGTAGGTTACAGTAACATTTCTTCTGTTGAGTACATTCCAGACCGACAGATAACAGACCAGACTGCTTTCCTGAAAATAAAACCTTCTGTCAACTCTCAGATTCAGAGAGCTGTAGCAGGGATATCTCCTGGCATTAATTTGTGAACTGTCCAGGATGGTTCTGTTCTGCTCCTGTGAAGCCTCAATATCAAGGGGTGTGTAGGGTCTGCCGCCCGCAAAAAGCCACCTGCCGCTCAACTCCCATTTCTCATCAAATCTGTATCCGCCTTCAACGGTTCCAGTCCACCGGTTGTCAAATATCCTTCTCCTCCACTCCTGGCCCGGGTTTCTGTACTCAGAGACAGAAAAGGAACCTGAGATCATTCCATAGAGTCCGTTGACAAGTTGTTTCCGGAGCGTTGCCTCTACACCGGCGGATCTTGCTTCTCCGCCTGAAGCCAGCGTTTCAAAGGAATACAGATCCTGTTCGCTGCTCACGCCGTCAAAAATAAAAAAACCCGGCTGTTCAGGATCAAAGGGAAAAGCGCTGTATGTTTTCAGGTATGCTTCCAGTTGAAGTTTTGTGTCATTTGAAAGAAGATCCCTGAAGCCAATTATCGTGTGGAAAGCTTTCGGGCTCTCCAGACAGGCGAACTCTTCGCTCCTTGAGGTAAGTTCAGACGGAAGACTCTGCCGATAGATTCCGACTGCGGCGCTGAGAGCTGTACCTTTCTCAGGCTCCCAGCAAACGCTGCCTCGGGGAGAAAAAAGAGTTCTTCCCGAAAAATCCCCGCAGTCAATTCTACAGCCGGCAGTAAGGGTAATTTCCGGGGTAGTACTGTAACTGCCTGAACCAAAAAAACCACCAGTGAGAGAACTTGCTCTTCTGTTTACAAGCAGTTCAGGAATAGCCTCTCCGCTGTAGTTCGTATCAGCGGCATAAAAGTTATCGAACCTGTTTCTGCTGAAACTGCTTTCCAGACCAAACTCCAGGGAGAGTTTACGGGATACCTGCCAGGTATTCACATTCCTCAGCCTTACCGTATTCTCAGTAGAATTCTGAACAGCCTGAATGTTTTCAGTCAGAGTCTCGAAGTAATCCCCTCCGTAGTGAATTCCATTGAGTGACAGAGTGGTATTGGAAAAGCCCTCACCTGCCCAGATCCATCTCCAGCCAAGACCACAGGTAATATTCCAGTTGTCGGTTATTCCGAAATTGTCATTGCCGTCCTCATAAGCCTGTTCATGCGTGTAGTCAACAAAATCTTTCGCCCCGACTCCTGAAAGTGAAAGTCTGTGGCCGGTATTGACATCGTAAACCGATTTGGTCTGAAAATCAGAATAGACGGGAAGCGCATCAATGTCTGTAATGTGTCTAAGAAGATCCACATACGAACGCCTTGTGCACACCAGCCAGCTTCCTCTGCCCTCATCAAAAGGCCCCTCAAGCACCGTTCCGAAACCTGACATGCTGAGATCAACCTGCCCGTCAAACTCTTCCCTGTTACCTTCCCGAATACCAATCTCCATTATGGATGAAAGCCTGTTGCCGAAAGCAGGTGAAAAGCCGCCCGCTGAAAATTTAACATCCCGTATGAGATCGGTGTTTACAATTCCAAGACCCCCTCCCGATGTTCCCTGCCTGGGAAAGTGATTAACATTAGGCACCTCCGTGTTATCAATGTAAACACCGTTTTCCATGGGATTGCCACCTCTTACCGCCATGCCGTTGTACTGGTCGTCCACCTTCGCAATGGATGGAAGAGCCGCAATTACACGGGAAACATCACCTGCTGATCCGGGGGAACGCCTTATCTGCTCCCCCGAAAGTTCAGTCCGGCTTACAGGTTCACTTTTATCTTCGGTGAAGTAATCAGGCGTTACATGAATAACGCCGCCTTCGAGAACAGAATAGTCCAGATTGAACTCCACCTGCGTTATTCTTTCAGGCTTCACAATTACATCAGGCTTCATCTGAGCATAAAAGCCAACACTTGTTACCCTGACTGTATACCCGCCAACCGGTACTTCCGGGATCAAAAAAAGACCCTGCGCATCTGTAATCTCTCCAAGGGATGTTCCGTCTATCACAACGAAAGCACCCGGCAGTGGATCAAGGGTTGTTCGTGCAAGCACTCTTCCGGAGATACTGCCGGCAGAAGACTCAGCAAATGCAAGAGAAACACACGCCGAAGATATGATCGTAATTAGCAGTAAGAGCCTAAGTTTCATTTCAGTCACCTTGCCTATCGCTTGTTTTAATCATATGATTGAATCATGTGATTACAATAAGGCAAATTCATGAACAGTCAACCCCTGTGCTTGCTCTTGAGTGGAAATGTGCTTAACTTACGCAGCAGGTAACCCGGAGGTTTCATTGAAAAAAACAGAAACCAGACAGCGTATCATTCTGGCAGCCATTGATATTATTAACACCGATGGTACCGAGGCCATTACCACTCGCAGAATAGCGGAAACCGCAAATGTAAACACCGCTGCCATGAATTACTACTTCGGTTCAAAGGAGAACCTTATTGAGCAGGTTCTTCACATAACCCTATCACACATTTTCGACGACTGGGATATGATTCTGGACTATGACAACCTTAGTACTCCAGAGAAGATTTTCTTTCTCATTGACTACATGATAGCCGGTATTTCAATGTATCCCGGGCTTACCGGATCATACCTTTTCGATTCTTCAGTAAATACAGAGATCAAAAAGATATTCATAGAAAGACTCGATAAACTTCTTGACGCGTTTACCTCGAAACTGACAGGCAGCTCTTCTCTTTCCCCGGAGAAGACAAAACTCTATCTCGGGCAGATCGTGCTGAGCGCTATCTCGGCATCAATGATTCCGGAATCCTTTGAAATGCTCACCGGTGGCGACATTAACTCCCGGACAGCACGAAGAAAATATATTCTGCCCCTTGTTAAAGCAATTCCGGGAATTGAGCTGGAACTCACACTGTCTTTTCTCGAAAGGACT
Source organism: Candidatus Sabulitectum sp. (assembly GCA_021107435.1). Classification (GTDB taxonomy): domain Bacteria; phylum Fermentibacterota; class Fermentibacteria; order Fermentibacterales; family JCC-6; genus Sabulitectum. The sequence continues at coordinate 25,039 of JAIOSV010000097.1, forward strand.
GAAGAACTACGGAAAAAAGCCTTTAAAGCATAACAAAAGGCCGCAGGAGCACTCCCGCGACCTTTTGTTAACTCAGTTTACTCAAAAGAAGCGATTGATCTCCTGATGATGTTCACGCAATCCATGATCTGCTCTTCTGTGATTACCAGGGGAGGAGCAAAGCGGATGATGTCGCCGTGAGTGGGCTTGGCCAGAAGACCGTTCTCTGCCATCTTCAGACAAACATCCCAGGCAACAATGTCACCCTTAGGCTTGATGATTATGGCGTTAAGAAGACCTCTGCCTCTTACAAGAGTAATCATATCTGAATCGATGGCATTAAGCTCTTTTCTGAGAATCTCTCCGAGGTAGTTAGCTTTCTCAGCAAGCTTTTCATCGCGAATTACATCAAGTGCGGCCATAGCCACTTTTGCCCCAACAGGGTTGCCGCCGAAAGTTGATCCGTGCTGGCCGGGCTTGATGAGAAGCATGATGTCATCATTGGCGAAAACTGCTGAAACAGGGTACATGCCACCACTGATGGCTTTTCCCAGAATCAGTATATCAGGTTTCACATTCTCGTAATCACAGGCGAGGAGTTTACCTGTTCTTGCGATACCTGTCTGCACCTCATCGGCAATGAAGAGAACATTGTTCTTTTTGCAAAGATCGAACGCTCCCTTGAGATAACCGTCTCCGGGAACATAAACACCTGCCTCTCCCTGAATAGGCTCCACCATGAATCCTGCGACTGCTGGATCTTCAAGTGCCCTTTCAAGAGCATCAAGATCGTTGTAGGGAATACGAATAAACCCAGGTGTAAATGGACCGTAGTCGCTGTAGGCATCCGGGTCATTGGAGAAAGAGACGATAGTGGTGGTTCTGCCGTGAAAGTTGTTCTCGCATACCACAATCTTAGCGCGATCTTTTTCAATACCTTTAGTGAGATATGCCCATTTACGACAGAGCTTGATGGCTGTTTCAACCGCTTCGGCACCTGTGTTCATGGGAAGAATCTTGTCAAAGCCGAAGTATTCGGTGGCATACTTCTCAAACTCACCCAGTACATCGTTGTGGAAAGCACGACTGGTCAGAGCAAGAGTTCCGGCCTGATCTGTGAGTGCTTTAACAATTTTCGGATGGCAGTGTCCCTGATTCACCGCTGAGTAGGCTGAGAGGAAATCATAGTATTTCTTTCCCTCAACATCCCAGACATGTACACCTTCTCCGCGGGCAAGCACCACTGGAAGAGGATGGTAATTGTGGGCACCGTACCTGTGCTCAAGCTCAATTGCCTGTTTTGAAGTAATCTTCTCCGTGCTCATGGTTTCGTCCTTCTTTTATCGGGTTCACCGTCAATACTGAGGAGGACCGCTAATACTCCAGCGCAAGCCTGACGGGAAGTATCTTCCGGGTTACAGAAAATGCTTAAGCGGTCTGATGTAAAACATGATGACGGGAATATATACTCTTTAACCTGAAGTGCCAGAGTTGAAGTTAACTCATTCGATTCAGATAATGAATGAAAAAGTCAGCCTTCCACACTGAAAGGGAATTCCGATCCTCCGGCGAAAGAAAAGGAGCAATATCCCGCTGTGCCTTTTTCCAGTCGATACTTCCGATTTTCATTGAAAGCTGTTCCTTCAGCCAGTCCGGGGTAATGCTGATTCCCATACCTGCCCATGGACCACTCTGATCGAATGAAGAAGCAAGCAGTTCCTCTTTCGGCCGGATATTTCTGGAGCAGAACCAGAGAAAATCGAACCAGTCTCTCCCCTTTACCCATGATCGGCAGAGAAGAGCATGGCATTTCAGGGCAAAAGATGAGGAAAGAGCCATTACTCCGATTTCAAAAGGAATGGGAAAATCAAGATAAGCTGTTTCAATGTCTGCGCAGGGCGGTGGATCGATATCCACTTCCAGACTGATACGAAGAAATGGTGTTCTTCCGCTTGTGGATCTCTCCAGAATGGAAGTCTCCACCAGAAGAAGCCTGCGAATTGAAGAGCCCTGCGTTTCAGGTTCTCGGATTTCAACATTCAAACCATACTGAGCGCATGTTCGCAGCAACGAATCAGTAAATCCGTCCCATGAGAATGTTTCAGCCGGAACATGCAAAGCAAAATCAAGATCCTCTGAGAATCGGGACAGAGAGTGAACCAGTCTCAGTTCAGTTCCCCCGTGGAAAACTGCCTTTTTAAAAAATCCATGCACCGAGAGCGAGTACAAAGCAATTCCCTGGACAATCTCTCTAAGCGCGTGCTTTCGTGCCTCTTCGGAGCGTACATTGTACTCCGCCAGTCTGGATTCGATTATTGAATTCACCTGCTCCCTCCCAGAGCATTGGCAAGGCTTGATAAGACTGTCTTTGTTCTTGCAGATCTGTACACACCGGACAATTCTCTGAGAATCCGCAAGTCAAGCCCGTATATATATGATACATCCGTACGAAGCTGCTCGCACAGCCCGATGATACCTTCCCATTCAAGACCGCGCCTGTAGACCGTATCACCCAGAGCTCTTTCCCGCGAGGCAATCAGAATATGTGTTCCAGAAAGAGAAATGCGTTCCACCCCTTTAAGAAAATCTTCAGGAGACACCGGAATTCGCTCGTAGATAAACTCTCCAAAATAGTTCTGAAGAACTCGTGACCGGCCAGAACCAATACAGCTTTGAACCAGAACAGGCTCTTCCGAAAGCCATCCGTAATATGCCAGTGCCGTCTCCTGCGTGATATAGCTCTCTGGAACCATTCTGTTGGCAATACTCAGTCTGCTGATCTCGTCTCTGGTAAGTACCGGGCTGAGGACGTAAAGACCCCGTTTGAGTCTGATCAAATCTCCGCTCTTTAGAGCCCTGTTCACCAGCCCCCATTGACGGGCTGAAGTTCCCCCCGCCAGCCGGTTGACTGTTTCCGGTGTAATTAGCCTGTTTCTGTGTTTGCTCTTCAGCAGCAGATCAGTAAGTGTCTCCACTCAGAACCCCTTCATCTGATTTGGAAGTATTATAACTCTATTCGGAATATGCTGCAATCCAACGCGTGTAACTATCGCACTATAGAAGTTTCATACATCACTTTACAAATGCTCACAACAGCTTGCCTCTTATCTCATCCATTTGATCACGAATCGCTCTGTTTTCTATCAGACCTCCTGAAATGCCTCCACCTTTTTCATATGCTTCAGGAATGATCTTTACCGCTGTCACAATCTCCATTTCAAGATCCTGATAGTTTCTATGAAGTATATTGAGTGTAATCTGAGCACCTTCATTCCCTACAACAATCAAAGCAATCTTTTTACCCTTGAACAGGTCAAAACCCTTTTCGTTTCGATTCCATATCGAAGGTAGTCTTTCTTGAAATGCATAGTACAAAGCCGGGGGTCTCGAATCATAAACTGGAGAAACAACCAGTATTCTCTCTGCTTTGGATATTCTTTGAAAGATTTCATGAAGATCATCCTGAACAGGACAGGGTTTATTGTGAAAGCACTGATACCTGCAGCGCTGACATGGAGAAATTCTGTAATCGGCAATATGAATTACTCTGTTTCCCCCGAGAATATAGCTGGCGAAATCAAGGCAATTACCTTTTCGCGCACTGAATACAAGCCCCTTTGTATCAGAATCATCCATACTCTGTCCTTTCGTCAAACTCAGATATTGCACTATAGCGTTCTCCTGATTTGTTTACCTTTCCCTTCCTTCGCGAATAATATCAACTATCTCCTGGGTAGTGATATCTGCCTTGACAGTTGGGACATCCAGAGGGGATAATGCCAGCTTTTGCGGGGCCTCGGAATATGTATAAACCTGCGTTCTAAATCGTTTCGACTTTAAAATTCCGTGCAACAGCCAGCAGGATGCAATAGTTTATGCTGTACAGAGTACTATTAGTTAGGTAAATTTATTTTACCGGCTCTGATTCTTCCCGTGAACACAAACAGCGTGAGAATCAGACCGCCCATTGTTCCAGCTGTGTAGCTGGCTGTGTGCATCCAGAGGGCTGATATGTATGCTGCATGGCCGCCTGCGGGAACCGCTGAAGCCAGAGGTTCATACAGAGCGAGAGTCCCGCTGCCAGTCAGGCGATATCCGAAAATACCGGCAGTGCCTGCGGCTGCTCCGGAAATTAGAAAAAGAAGGAGAAGAGGCTTTATCAGGGAACGGGCATTCCGTTTCGGCCATTTACCTGCCCTGGCTGCTGCCGCAAGGAGAATGCCCAGACTGAGACCCACCCACCAGTTGGGGTGAATTCCCCAGGCGATTCCCAGGAGGGTTGGCGAGGTGGAGTTGATTATCTCACGGTGACCGATTGTGAAATATTCAAGACTGATACGGACAGTTATCTGATTGTGTATAATGCCGTAGAGCACCGCAGCTGCAATGCAGAGAAGAATTATCGTTGTCGCTTGTTTCATTTTTACCTTCAAGTTTTCAGGAAAGCAGTTTCCTGAAGAGATCACATTCTGTCAACCGCTGAATTCCATACCGGGTCAGAGCAAAATCATACTTCACCGGATCATCTGAAGATACCATTCTAAAACCATCGGTGATCTCTTTTGCTGTTTTACCATCTGCGACTTTCCGTTTTGTAAAGCCCAGTTGTATCCCGACACGGTGCATGTGTACATCAACCGGCACAATAAGCTCAGATGCGGAAATCATATACCAGCCCCCGGGATCAACATCATCATGCCTGACCATCCACCTCATGAACAGGTGAAGCCTTTTACATGCACTTCCCCTGGATGGTCTGGGAAGAAGATGTCCGGATGAACAATTCAGTTTCTCCATACGGGTGACAACTTCAGCGGCAAAAGCATCAAGAGCCTCAATGTATGGCATTGTCTGCATGAGAGAGGCAAAATAGTTGCCGATAGGTCCGTATTCTTTTTGAAGAGATGAAATGGAAACAAGAAATGCAGTCATTTCCCGCCCTGCGGTAAATCTGTGCTTGAAGTTTTCAAGTCCTTCCTCGATTGATGTGATCTCGCAGCTCGTGAGGAATTCAGACGGGGATGAGCCAAGGAGGTCCAGAACCGTGCCTGTACTTTTCAGAATCAAATTGACACGACCGTATGCAAGACCGGAAGCAACCAGACCCGCTATCTCTCTGTCCTCAATATTTGCATATCGGTAAAGAAACTCAAGCGGGTCGGGATGTACGAATTCACGTTTGTTGTAGCGTGTGTATATCTCCTCCAGTTGATCTCGCAACACGGAGGATTCATTCATAAAGCACTACTCGTCCAGCTCAAGTTCCATTTTCTGAGCTGAAACACCGGGAATGACATTGAGCTTTCTTTCGAGTTCACTTAGTTTGTCCCTGTCTCCTGCAAGATCCAGAAACAAAAGGCCATTCTCCGTGCAATTTTCCTGCACACCCTCGTGAATGCCCAGCCGGGTTTTGATCATACATCCCCAGCCGGTAAGAACAGCCTGCACCTTTGCGGCGGCATCATTCCTGTGGCTGATTAGAACAACCATTACTGTTTTTTTCATAAAATTCCTCCAGGAATCGGGTCACTGTTCTGAAAACTGATCTTTACCTACTCCGCATACCGGGCATACCCAGTCTTCAGGAATATCTTTGAAAGCTGTACCGGCAGCGATACCGCTGTCAGGATCTCCAGCTTCAGGATCGTACACATAGCCGCAAACATCGCATACATACTTTTTCATGGTGCTTACCTCCATGGATTTCTCTAGAGTCTCTTTTGCGGCAACAGCCGCTTTAAAAGAAGGTGCTGTCGGCGGTGTTTTCCCACAGAGAGCCTCTCTGTAGTAAGTGTAAGTCATCGGCACTCCATCACCGATCAGAGAGCAGTCGGTGAGCTCCCCGATGAAGAGGGTGTGAGTATCAACTTCCACCGAGCTTTCCACCTTCAGCTCAAGACAGGCAACAATGTTCTTCTTCGGGCACGGACAACCTGCGGGTGTTGTGAAATACTCCACGGTCTCAAACTTGTTGATGTCTCTGCCACTCTTGAAGCCGAAGTGCCCGATGAAAGGCAGATCAGCATCCTGACTGAGAACACCGATTGCCAGATAACCTGAATCCTTGATAAACTCGTTGGTAAGCTCATCCCGGTTGATGGCAATTGCGATTCTTACAGGGTTTGCGGTTACCTGAAAAACCGCGTTGGCGATCTGAGCATTTATCCTGTTTCCGGATTTTGAACCAATGGTGTAAAGTCCGTAACTGAGTGTGAAAAGAGGAGTGATGTCCATTTCTTTCATTAGCTGCATTTCTCCTTCAGTTCTCTTCCAACTGTCGCGCCGAGTTCCCTGGCTTTTGCAAGATCGTCATCATCGGGAACGTAGTTCACATTCAGTGTCGGGGCTGCCAGCGGTATCTTCATGTCATCAAGGTACTGCTCAACATGCTTGACTGCTTCCCCGCTCCACCCGTAGGAACCGAAAACTCCTCCTATGAGATTCTTCGGTTTGAGCCCCTTGAGGTAAGTCAGCACATCCGCGACCCGGGGAAACATCTGGCCATTAATGGTGGGGCTGCCGACTATAAGAGCGCCGGAATCAAGAACTGCCGTGGCAACATCACTTCTGTGACTGGAATCCAGCGGCATTACTTTTACTGATATCCCCTGGGAATTCAAACCGTCGCAGATTGCGTCCGCCAGATAACCGGTGCTTTTCCACATGGTATCATAGACTACCACTGCTTTCAAAGAGTACTTCTGGAGTGCCCAGTTTTCCCAGCGCTGAAGAATTCCACCGATGTCGCTTCTCCAGATGGGACCGTGGTCGGGGCAGAGAAGCTGGATATCCAGGTCAAGTTGAGCGAGCTTCTTCATCAATCCTGTAACCATGGGCGAGAAGGGAAGAAGAATGTTGGCAAAGTACTTCTCTGCTTCCTCAAGGAGTACCTGAGATGGAAGCTGGTCATCGTATCTTTCCGTGGAAGCCAGATGCATGCCGAACCCGTCCTGGGAAAACATTATTTTCTCCGTGTCGAGATAGGAAACCATGCTGTCCGGCCAGTGAAGCATTCTGGTTTCAACAAAGGTTACCGATGACTCTCCAAGAGAAATCGTTTCCCCGTTTTTTACTGCGGTAATAACATCATCGTCGAAATAGAAATGTCTGCCGATAGCTTTCCTGCCCATTGAAGACGCGTAGACCTTTTCCGGTTTTACCAGATCAATTATCTCGGGAAGACATCCGGTGTGATCCATCTCTGAATGGTTGCTGATGATAAAGTCTATTCTCTCCGGTGGAATAACCGAAGCTATTCTGGCCAGCATTTCTTTCATAAAGGGCTTTTTTACGGTATCAACCAGTGTAACTTTTTCATCAATTATCAGAAAGGCATTGTAGGTACTGCCCCGACTGGTGAGGTATCCGTGAAAATCACGGACACCCCAGTCAACAGCACCGACCCAATAGACCTTGTCAGTTATTTTTTCAGCTGTGAACGGGCCCATTGCGTCTCCCTGTTCTATTCTGCGGCAGGAGGGATGAATACCCTCGAACCAAGCTCTCTGTCTATCATCAGAAGTCCGCCTCCGGCACCTCCGGCCAGCTTGAACATCCTGATTACTTCGCTCACTGAAGCCTCCTCTTCAACCTGTTCAGCAACAAACCACTGCAGGAAGTTGTCGGACATGAAGTCTTTCTCTTCCCTGGCAAGGCTTACAATATCATTGATGGAAGCGGATATGAACCTCTCGTGTACAAGGGCACCACTGAAGGCGTCAAGAGGGGTTTCCCATGAGAAAACCGGCTTCTTCAGCGCTTCGAGAATAACCCTTCCACCCCGTTCATTCACATAACTCATGAACTTGTCCGCGTGTGTGAGTTCTTCCAGAGCCTGTGTTTTCATCCATGATGCCGCTCCGGAAAGATCTTCAACCTCAAAATACATGGACATTGCCGTGTATAGGTAAGAGGAGTAAATCTCCTTGTTGATCTGACTGTTCAGAGCTTTCTGCATATTTTCAGAGAGCATTTTTCTATCCCTTCCAGAGGCTGTGCACTGAGCAGTATTCTCTGGCGCTGACATTCCCGGCATCAATTGCGAAAACAGCCTCGGCAGCATCACCGGGATTGAGATATTTCCTGTAAACCACACTGTCGGCAACAAGCTCAATCCATTCTATGTAATGAGCATCGGCCATGGGATGAGGAACGGAGCCCACCTTAACTTTATAGCCACCGGCGATTTTTTCAATTACCGGAACATGTTTCTCTGTGGTGGAATCTGCGGTCTTTTCGTCAAGAAGTTCCATATCAACATTACAACACACTAGCTGTCCGGGGCCGCCATGAAGAACCTCTACGATGTTTCCGCACCTCTCGCACCTGTATACCTGCATTCTTTCAGCCATTGTATTTCTCCCTTTAATCTGGTGTTACCAGTTCTCGCTTGCCAGCATGAAGTGTGCCTGGGGATGATCGCAGGCGGGACACCTGGTCGGGGCAACTGTTCCCGCATGGACATAGCCACAGTTCTGGCAGAACCAGAGAACAGGTTCTTCCTTCTTGAACACTGTCCCGTTGTCAATATTTGCGAGGAGGCCCAGGAATCTCTTCTCGTGCTGCTTCTCCGCCACGGCAATATTCCTGAAAATTGCCGCTATGACAGGAAGACCTTCTTTCACGGCAATATCCGCAAATTCCGGATACATCTCAGTATGCTCGTGATTCTCGCCTGCAGCAGATGCTTTAAGATTCTCAGCGGTGGTACCTATAATGCCAGCGGGGAACCCTGCAGTAATCTCCAGTTCACCACCCTCAAAAAGCTTGAACAGCCTCTTTGCGTGCTCTTTTTCCTGATTTGCTGTTTCGTTGAATACATTGAAGATCTGTACATAACCTTCTTTTTTTGCCTGTGAAGCGAAATAATTGTAACGATTCCTGGCCTGTGATTCCCCGGCAAAAGCCATGAGAATGTTTCTCTCTGTCTGTGTATCTTTGATCTTCATTTCTGTTCTCCTTTAGTATCCGTTTCTACTTGACAATCTCTGCATGTACCTGTGAATGTAACACAAACCCCATCAACGGTGAAGCCCGATGCGTCTGAAGGTAGAATACCACTGAAATCAACAGCCGGTACATTCATATCCCGAACCTTTCCACAGACGCGACACTGAATGTGGCAGTGATTGTTGATAACATGATCGTAGTGTATCTCAGAACCGGGACCGCTGATGGGAATAAGCTCTTTTTCCTTAACAAGAATTCCAAGATTGCGATAAACAGTACTGAAACTGATGCTGACAATTTCTTCTTTTGCTTTAAAGAAAATATCCTCTGCTGTGGGATGATTTGATAGCCGTTTTGTGGCATCCAGTACCGCCATCTTCTGCTTTGATCCTCTTCTTGTCGGCTTTGTTTCCATGTCCATCCTTATTCATAATAGGAACTATTCCTAATATAAAATATTTATTTCGGCTGTCAACCCGCAGAGGAGAGAGCAGCAAATACCGTCTGAAATCAGAATCTGCAACGTGTCTCAAACCTACTCTGATAAACCATTGACAAAGATTTTATTATGACTTATTCTATTGCAGGGTACTATTATATAATAGGGTGCGAAAATATCATTGGAGGTCTTTCATGAGAATTTCTTTGCTTTTAATGGTTATCCTGTTTTCGGTACTGCATGCTCAGTGGATGGAGCAGACCGACTGGTCCGGAGGGCCAGGAGTAGAAGGTCCCGTTTACTGGACTAACTATTTCTGGAATTCCGATGGAATAGACTGGTCTTCAACCCCCGGCCAGATAACACTGACACCCATCGACTATACTGCTTTTCCAGCCAACAGTGATGACTACTGCTCCGGTGTCCTCACATCCAGTTTAACCGAAATTCAAGCTGGAACCGACTACGGAATTGCGTGGGGCGATATCTCGTGGACATGCAGCGAACCGGACACCACCGATATCTACTTCCAGCTCAGAACGGGAAACACACCGGAAACAATGGGACCATGGGGAGATCCCATATATGATTCCGGTACCTACCTCGGCACTCTGCTTCCCGACGACATCTGGTTCATTCAGTACAGAGTATTTCTGGAAACAAATGATCCCGGAATCCTGCCTGTACTCTACGATCTTGTCATTGAGGGATGGTACCCCGGAAGTGTAGAGGACCAGGACTCACACCCATTTCCACTGACAGGATTCAATATTGAATCGAACCCCGCTTCGAATCGGTTGTACGGTTATTTCATACTAACTGAGCCCGGCAATGTTCGACTGACCATATATGACAATGCAGGCAGGTGTGTGGAAAAAGCAGTCAGCGAAACTTTTGCTGCAGGAAAGCATACATTCGAGCAGGATATTTCTGCATCCGGGGTTTACTCTCTGGTTCTGGAAACCCCTGGAGTAATCGAAACAAGAAGATTCACAATACTCCTGCGTTAAAATGGCACTTACAATTGCAGTACCGGCAGAAGACAAAGATTTGAAACGAAAAGACGAATTATCTCTCTTTTCAGAGAAGGTCATTTTTCGGTTTCTGCTGCTTCCTGTTTACCTGTAAAGGTTCATGAGTTGACCGGACTGGAAACTGAAACGGTTTTCAATCATATTGCGCTCATGGAAAAAATAGACCTCGTCAGGAAAGACATCAGTGAAATCGCCTCTCACCTGGCTCGTATGGGCTGGTCCGAAGCAAACGCCGGAAACATTTCTGTTCTTATGCCAAGGGGAACAGAGTTTGAAATTGGGGAGAACCCGAACTCATACCACTTCCCTGAACCTGTAAGATCGCTGGCTGGAAGAACTCTTCTAATCACTGCGACGGGCAGCCGGTTCAGAAGAATTAAAAGGGATACTGAAACACAGATAGTACCGGTTACCGTTACTGAATTCGGTACTGCCGCTCTCTGGCCCTCCCATTTCCCAAGCCCTACAAGCGAGATAGGAACTCATATTCAGGTTCATTCTTTAACTCCGGATATCGGATGGGAAACATCAGCCATTGTACACACTCACTCCACAAAAATGCTTACCCTGTCTTCAAGCGATATGCCTGGTGAAATGCTCCAAGATGCTGTAGAAAGAGCCCATCCGGAGATATCTATCCTTATGAGAAAGGGGCTTGCATTCCTGGACTTCACACCTCCTGGAACCTGGGAACTGGGCAAAAAAACCAGAGATGAATTTAAACAGGCAAATGCAGTGATCTGGAGAAAACACGGGATTCTAGGCTTTGCCGAAGACATAGAAATGGCTTGCGACTACGTAGAAATGACTGAAAAAGCTGCTGAAATCCTTCTTCTGGAAAAAAGCGCCTTCGGTAATTTTCTGGGGTTAAAGGACAAAGAACTTGAGAATCTCCGGGAGGAGCTGGGACTGGATTGACGCAGAAACATACAGATTGGATTGTTAGCATTGTTAGATAACCTGGAGGGGTATGGAATGAAAAAACTGATCACCACCGTTTTTCTTGGTGTGATTGCGGTTTTCTCTGGTTGCGGAGATTCTGCAACGGAGATACAGGGAACTCTCCCTGTGGTTACCGGAATCACTATTGACACAATCGCAAGTACCGGTGACACCATCTTCGTTACCTGGACTGCCCTGGATTCCACCCTGGTAGACGGGTATTTCCTCTGGACAAGAATAAATATGGAAGGCCCGTGGTCACTGGCCGACTTGTGCGATCGAAATACCGGATCCCACATTGCTGCCAGCTCTGCTTTCTATGCTGTTATGGCTTTCAAGGGAGATGATACTTCTTCTGAATTAAGTCTGTCTGTGGATACAAAAACTGAAGGTATTTCGGAAATCAGAGAACTTTTCACTATAAAGGCTCCTGTTGGATTCCGGGTTGACCTTGAGGGTGATTCTCTCATCGCGGGAGACCCCAGATCAGCTGAGTTCGCTCAGCATTTCGTTGTCGAGAGAAATTGGCTTGGCGAAAGATACATCTTCCCGGGCAGCGCTCACCCTGAGTTGTGGCCGGGCGGTACCAGAACAAGAATCTCATCAATCGGCGGACTTGTGGCCCCGGCACCGAACGACACAATCAACTGGCGAGACAGCATTTCCTACGGAGGAGACTTCTTTCTTGAGCTTGATAACGGTTTCTACTGTATGCTCAAGGGTACTCATACATTCCCTGACACTGTAAGTATGACAGATACACTGGTTATCAAGGGACAGGTTCAACCGATCACGGGTGTCCGGGTATTCAGCGAACAGTAAAGTACAACGCACATCGTTCAAAGGGGAGAGCACAGGCTCTCCCCTTTTTCACTGAGTCACTTCCGTATCTGCTATGGAGTCAATCTCTTTACATCTCGGGGAAACATGGTGGTAAGACGGATATTGTCTACTCCCAGAAGCCTGGCTGTAATTCTTTCAAGACCTATTGCAAGCCCTCCGTGAGGCGGTAGACCATACTTGTGTGCCTGCAGATAACTCTTGAAATCATCAGGATTCAATCCCATAGCCTCCATTTTGTCTATCTGCTCCCTGTAGTCGTTAATCCTCTGACCACCGGTTGTTATCTCAAGACCCCTGAACAACAGATCAAAACTGAGAGTCGTACCCGGAACAGCCGGATCATCCTTTGTGTAGAATGGTCTCTTTTCTGTAGGGAAATGGGTAACAAACACAAAATCGCTGTTCCAGTTTTCAGAGGAATAGGTACAAAGTACCCGTTCCTCCTCCGGCTCAAGATCAGGTTCCTGAGAGTAGTCCTTCCCGGTTATCTTCCCCGCTATTTCATGGGCCTCTGCAAGGGTCACTACCGGAATATCTTCTCCAATAACCGGCATGTCGGCATCAAGAAGAGCAAGTTCGTCGGCGCAGGTTTTCTGGAGGTAACTGATGCAGTATTTCAGCAATGCGGTTTCCATAAGCATCACCTCGGTGTGGTCTTTCACAAATCCCATCTCGAAATCAAGAGAAGTGTACTCGTTGATGTGGCGGCTGGTCTGGTGAGGTTCCGCTCTGAAAACAGGACCCACCTCGAAAACTCTTTCGTAGATTCCCACACCCATCTGCTTGTAGAACTGGGGAGACTGCGCAAGGTAAGCAGGCCTGCCGAAGTAATCCACTGTGAAGATATTTGCTCCGCCCTCCGCTCCGGCGACACCAATCTTTGGTGTACGTATCTCTGTGAATCCCTGCCCGCGTAGAAACTCTGCGAAACCACAGGCAAATGCTTCTGAAATCTTCAGCCTTGCTCTCTCCACAGGATGGCGGAGGCTTAAGGGTCTGAGATCAAGATTTGTGTCTATATGGAGATCAAGAATTTTCTTTGACAGGTCTACCGGAGGATGCTCTGTCGGAGCAGAAATAGTGAGAACCTCTTCAACCTGAATCTCAACATTGTTCGGATTGATGGATTTATCTTTGATTTTTGCGTTTTTTACCAAACCAGTAACCTGAATGGACTGCTCCTCAGCAAACCCGTCAATCAGATCCTCATTACCTTCACGACCAATTACACACTGCAGAAGACCGTCATGACGGCGAAGAACTATAAAGGCACCCCATCCCAGTCTGCGAATTCTCTGGATCATGCCATGAACTTTTACCTCTTGCCCGTCCATTTCTCCCAGTTCTTCAGCAGTCAGCAGTTTCTGATCAGTGGCGGTTGATACTCTGTACATCAATCATCTCCTGTATTCTGCCCGGCGCTTCTAAGCAGGCGATTCGGTGTGCCTGAAAAATGAGCCAGGGCTTCTTTTATTGCTTTTTCAAGTAGTTCCAGCCTGGGTAATATAGCTGAAGGAATGTGTTTAATCCTGGACATTTTGTATCGAAGCTGCCGTATGTTGTTGATCATACTCAGTGCTGAAGGCTGATAGTGACTGCGAGAACGTTCCCGCAATCTCCACAGTGCTTCGACTTCCTCAAGAAGAGCCTCCTCCTTTTCAAGCTGAAATGATCGCTTAAGGCGGATGAGAGATCTCTCCATAAACCGGAGTTCCTCCACTATATCGGCTGGTGTTCCAGAATTTCCATTCATGTTCAGGTTGCCTTATATTCTGCTGTTAAAATAGATCCTACATGATGTAATACAGTTGCAAAGATAGCAAATAACCCCTGAGGAGGGAAGATGAGGATACTTGCGGTAAATCCGGGCTCAACTTCAACAAAAATTTCAGTATTCGAGAATGAAGGTGAAGTCTGGACCCTTAAGCTGTCGCACTCCCCTGAGGAATTAGCCCCGTACGGCTCCAACATTTTCGAGCAGTATTCGTTCAGGCGCGATGTCATCGTTTCCGCCCTTAAGAACGCCGGGTATCCCGTGGAGAGCCTTGATGGCGTTGTGGGCAGGGGCGGATTGGTAAAGCCTATTCCCGGAGGAACATATCTTGTTGACGAGAATCTTCTCAAGGATTTAAAAACTGGAATACTGGGTCAGCATGCCTCTAATCTTGGAGGCCCCATAGCAGCAGAGCTGGCAAAAACAGCCGGTTGCAGGGCATTCATAGTCGATCCTGTGGTGGTGGATGAGATGGAACCCATAGCAAAGTATTCAGGGCATCCGGATATCTCCAGAAGAAGCATATTCCATGCCCTCAACCAGAAAGCTGTCGCCAGAAAGGCAGCAGGAGAACTGGGAAAAGAGTACGAAAATTGCAATTTCGTAGTGATTCACCTCGGAGGGGGAATAAGTGTAGGAGCTCACAGGAAGGGACAAGTTGTGGATGTGAACAACGCCCTGGATGGAGAGGGGCCTTTTACCCCGGAAAGGTCAGGTGGACTGCCTGTAGGTGATTTTGCGAGACTTTGCTTTTCCGGAAAATACACTCTGGCCGATGTTAAAAAAAAGATAAAGGGAAAAGGCGGTATTGTTGCCTATCTGGGAACGAACGACATGCTGAAGGTTGAAGATGAGGTGGAGAAGGGCAACGAGCACTGGCTTGAGGTGTACCGGGCCATGGCATATCAGATCGGCAAGGAAACTGGAGCAATGGCTGTGGTACTAAAGGGAAATGTGGATGCTGTTGTGATCTCAGGCGGAATTGCTTACGATAAAAAATTCATTGGCTGGCTGAAGGAAATGATTGAATTCATAGCGCCGGTAATTGTTTACCCCGGCGAAATGGAAATGGAAGCCCTGGCTCTTGGAGCTCTTAGAGTGCTTACTGAGAAAGAGGAGCCAAAGGTTTACAATCCCGAATAAAGGACCGGAGGATATTTCTATGAGCGACAGGTTCAACGAGGCAAAAAAGGCCTGGGAGGACACCATACTCGCTAAAGTTCTGGGGAGATTCCCTGAGCGGAGAAAAGAGTTTTTAACGGGTTCAGGCAATCCTGTTGACAGAATTTACTTCCCCTCTGAGACGGATGGAAAGTATCTTGAGGAGTCAGGCTTCCCGGGGGAATTTCCCTATACCAGAGGCGTTCAGCCAACCATGTACCGGGGCAGGCTCTGGACAATGAGACAGTACGCCGGATTCGGCAGTGCTGTAGAGTCCAACAAACGATACAGGTTCCTTCTTGATGCCGGGCAGACAGGGCTCTCGGTGGCTTTTGACCTCCCGACTCAGATAGGGTACGATTCGGATCATCCCCTGTGCGCCGGAGAAGTGGGCAAGGTTGGAGTGGCCATTGACTCTCTTTCAGATATGGAACTTCTGTTTAAAGATATTCCGCTGGGAAAAGTTTCAACCTCAATGACCATCAATGCCCCCGCTGCTGTTCTTCTTGCCATGTACATTGCAGTTGCGGAAAAGCAGGGAGTCTCAAGTGACAAACTTCGGGGAACCATTCAGAATGATATTCTGAAAGAGTATATGGCCAGGGGAACATACATTTTCCCTCCGGGGCACTCAATGAGATTGATTACCGACATCTTCGGCTTCTGTAAAGAAAAAGTCCCCATGTGGAATACCATTTCCATCAGTGGATATCACATAAGAGAAGCGGGCAGCACAGCGGCCCAGGAGGTCGGATTTACCATCGCCGATGGAATTGCCTATGTGGAAGCCGCCACAAAAGCCGGACTAAGTGTTGATGACTTTGCGCCCAGACTGAGCTTCTTCTTCAATGCCCACAACGATCTTCTTGAAGAGGTGGCCAAGTACCGCGCGGCAAGAAGAGTCTGGGCAAAAATAATGAGAGAACGATTCGGCGCGGCAAATCCAAAAAGTCTCATGCTGAGATTCCACACGCAAACTGGTGGATCAACACTAACAGCCCAGCAGCCGGACAACAACATCGTAAGGGTGGCGATACAGACTCTGGCGGCAGTAATGGGAGGCACCCAGAGTCTTCACACCAACAGTCGTGATGAAGCACTCGCGCTTCCCACGCAGCAGGCAGTTACCATCGCGCTGAGAACGCAACAGATAGTTGCACACGAAAGTGGAGTAGCCAATACCATCGACCCTCTTGCCGGCAGCTATTTTGTAGAAAACCTCACCGACAGAATTGAGAAAGACGCCATGAACTACATCGCCAATATCGACAGCATGGGCGGAATGGTTAAAGCTGTTGAAGAAGGCTATCCACAGCGCCAGATACAGGATGCTGCCTACGATTACCAGAGAAGCATCGAAACAGGTGACAGGGTGGTTGTTGGCTTGAATAAATTCCAGCAGGAAGAACCTCCTCCCACCGGCCTCCTCAGAGTTAACCCGGCAGTTGAAACCGCACAGAGGAAGAAACTCGCGGCAGACAAGGCAAGCAGAGACAATGACAGAGTAAAAACAACTCTGGAAACCCTCAGGGCTGCAGCCGACTCCAGCGATAACCTGATGCCTGCAGTTCTTGACTGTGTGAGATGCTACGGAACCCTTGGTGAAATCTGTGGAGTACTCCGGGAGGAATTCGGAGAGTATCAGCCTAAAACCGTTGTATAGGCCTGCTGACGCACTGAACTGGCAACTCTCTATTGAGGGAGAGAAGATTTTCTCCCTCTTGACCAGCGTCCTGATCTGGATTATCATTAATCCGGTTTCAATTCTCTAACGGAAAGGTGTCGGGATGAAATTTCTTTTTATTGTCTTGGTGATGGCTGTTGCAGCTTTCGCCGGTAATGTTCAGGATAATGTGGGAGACTACACCGGTATTACCTCAGGCCCCGGTGGTGGCGCTGGCGGCTGGGATTATCCCGAGGCCATACTTTTTGATAATGGACCGTTTGTTACCGGAGCCGGAGCAGGGTCGGGTGGAGCAGACATATCAGAGCTGGGTTCCGGTGAATCCACCTATGGATTTGGTTTCCAGTTCTCTACCGGCAATATGATGGCAGACCAGTTTGAGATACCCACAGGAGAAAGCTGGACCATAGAAGGCATCACAACTTTCGGATATCAGACTGGCTCAGGAACCTCATCAACAATTACCGGAGTCTATCTTTCAATCTGGGATGACCCGCCTGATACTGGCACTCTGGTATACGGTGATCAGGCAGTAAATGTAATGACAAGCACAGACTGGAGCAACTGCTACAGGGTGAGCAACGGACAGGCAACAAACACAGATCGTCCTGTCATGGCGAATGTCTGCGAATTCACTGATCTTTATCTGACTGAGGGAGAGTACTGGCTCGTAGTACAGCTTAACGGATCCGGCTCCTCGGGTCCCTGGTCAAACCCTGTGACAATTACCGGTCAGTCTTCCACCGGTGACGCTATTCAATACACATCAACCGGATGGGCTCCTGCAGTAATGGGTACTTCCGGCGGAGGCATTGGCCTGCCGTTTATCCTTGACGGGTTCCTGGGATCAGCGCTTGAGAGAAGCAGCTGGGCCGGCATCAAAACATCGTTCTAATCTGATTCGAGTTTTTACAGGTGAGGCCGGTTCATCCGGTCTCACCTTTTTTGGTATGCTATGACCTGTGAACGATTCTGCCCAAATGGAACGAGGTTTGTTGTTGCTTAAGTATTTCCTGCTTCCGGCTCTGTTGATGATTATCTCATGTGGAACCCCGGATGGTTCAAACTGGTTGATAAAAACATCAACCAGTGAGGTTACTGTATCTGAGGCAGGCATAATCTGGGACGAACTGGATCAGAGTGAAAGAGCTTTATTACTTGCGGGAGACAGCCCTGTTGGTGATTTCGTTTCAGCGCTGGGCAGAGAGACCATGATCCTTCATGAAATCAGCAACGACAGATACCTGCATTCTCCAACCATTGAATACATGAGAAAGTGCTGGGTTAGAAGCGCTTCCGCCAAAGCATACAATGACTCTCTGTCCGCATCTGTTCAGGGTGGAATAACAGCAACTGACCTCTCAAACTACAGAGAACTTCTTGGAAAAATTGTCTGGTACTCTTCAACCGCAAGGGAAGGTGCGGGTCCAGTTAGACTTCCAGACCTGCCATGGGATCTGGCATTCGCGTTTGATACTATGACCACCGGCTCCACCGTGGAAATTGAAGGTGTTTCTTATACTCTCGACTCGTGTATAACCTCACCGGAGAAATTGATTGATGAAGCGCATCCTGATACTGACAGAGTAAATACCTTCGCCCTTTCCAGCCTGACTCAAAGCCGCGTGAACAGAAACCTGCTTTCGCTGAAAACTGAAGCTATGGGAACATTCTCCATTGATTCAGCGTCTGTACTGGCATACTGCGCACATCGCGATTCCCTTGAAGACAGAACAGAACTTGCTTTCTGGAACAATGGTGCTATTTCAGCTGAGGAATTTGATGGAATTGTCGCTTTCATTGCTCTGGGTCAGTCGAACGCGGCAAGTTCTCCCCGGTGGGTATATCGCAATCTAAAAAATCAGGCAGAACTCATAATTGTGGAAGAACTTTATTCCAGAATATATCCTCATGATTATGCAGACATTCAACAGGCCGCAAACAAGTTTGCCACCGATCAGGCATATGAACTCCTTTTCAGGCACAATGTAACAAACAGCGTGGTAATCACTGATTCCATGGTCATTGAGGCATATTCCAGTATGGACTCAATTCCAATGGTACCGGAGACCCGAACATTCATCTCTATTGCGGCATCATCTACCGTATGCGAAGAAGTTCTTGCCAGATTGAACAGCGGAGATTCTCTTTTCTTATCAAATTACTCGGGATACAGCAGGTTCCTTATTCATGGTAACAATTTGCTGTCCAGGCCTGTTAGTGTATCAGAGCTACCCTCAGAGATATCGGCAGTTCTGTTTGGCCTGAATGAGGTCGATACCGGATGGTATGGTCCTTCTGAAATTGATGAAGACCTGTTCATTGCCTACAGACTTGACCAGATTTTTCCAGCCCACCCCACTCCTTTTGAAAAGCTAAGAGAATCCATCAGACACCGGCTTCTCATTCACTGTGAAGAGCAGAGAACAATGGAATGGATCTGCGAACTGGAAAGAGCCTGCAATCTTCAGATTAACAACGGAATACTTGGAGACCTGCCAGCCGATCCATCTTCATGGAGCGACCTGTAATCGGGGATGGAATCTGTTCAAATTCCATCCCCCGATTCTTTGTTCCTATCTTATGATGCAGAGTTTATCAATAACTGCAACACCATCATTTTCAGCTCTTACCAGATAAACACCTGTCTGGAGACTGGTAATGGTCTCACTGTGATGTCCACTGGCCACTTCACGGCCGGTCATGTCGTGGATTGTGAACTCACCAGATGATGACACGGTAACAGTTCCACAGGCTGGATTTGCGCTGAAGTGAATAGCCGGTGCCGGCGCGGGATCACCATCTTCAATACCCAGCAAGTGCATTGCAGGCATGACAGTAGGGTCACCAATAACAACCATTCCAAGATGCCAGTACTGCTCGGACGGGTTGAAACCGCCACTGATTATGTAGTTCCACCAGGCTTTGTAGGCGTTTCCGAAGCTGTCTCCTTCTCCCAGTGGTATGTAGAACTGAGCGAACGCAAGCATTGCTCCGCTCTTGGTACTGCCTACAGCGGCAATGCCGGTTTCCGTTCCAAAAACATAGGTGCATCCCATGCACCAGTTAGATGTAAAGCGGCAGTTGGAGCAGGCAAAAAGGTTATAGAATCTTGAAGGGGGTTTATCCAGCCAGATGTGCCCGGCTGTAGTAGGGGGACCCGGGCTCCACGAATGAGATGTCGGCCCTGAATGAACGAAAGGACTGATCCAGTCGTAACCTGCCTGAAGTCTGTTATATCTGTAGTCGGTTCCGTTGGTGCTGTCGACCTGATTCACAAGCTCAACATCATCATACAGCCTCTCCATTGCTGCACGGTACTGATTCCCCCAGCCAGCCCAGTCATCGTCAACATAGCAGAGAGCATTCGGGCTGGGGTTTCCATTAAGACGCCATTCATGAAGTCTTGTGAGGTAAGCATCTATCAGATCGTATTCATCGCCGTAGAGAATTACACTGGTGGTTATTCTGCCAGCGTATATTTCTGGAAACAGGTCGCCGCTCCATCCATCGTAGATGCTGTCCTGACCGGCAGTACCGATACCGGGATAACCTATCCAGTTGTCTTCCCATATTCCGTCAAGATCCATGTAGAAATAGTCGCTGGGGAATGTTTCGTTGGCTTTGGTTCCCCTGCTGACAGTGCATGACCACGGAACCGGAATGTCACCCACAAACACAACACCTTCAAGGCCTTCGGCGTACAAATCAGCAAGCCAGGCTCTGATCTCAACAGGGTCAGCGTATGTAATCTCAACAACGGCGCAGAAACTGCCTTCGCCCTGAATATCAGCAAGCCACTGATCAATAAGAGCTGAGTCAAGACTGTCTGACATATGCTCTTCCATTACAATCAGGAAATCTGTACCCTTGGCCTCTCCAATGACAGGTGTCACTATGAGTTCAGTAAATTCAGGTTGCTCAGCTCTGTACTCGGCATAGGTACCCGGTACGAAATCTGTATCCGGATTCCTTGTTATCGGCGTATCATCGTAAACGCCAGCGATAAGTAGCAAAATCAGAAAAGACATAACAACTCCTAACGTAAGTAAGGCATGAGACCCAGAAGCTTAACTGCCAGATTCATTGCGGGATAGAGAATGCTTGAAATAACACCCAGAAAAAGAAGACCGAAAACTATGAACATTCCATAACGCTCAAGCTTCAGATAGTGCCATAGAGCCTTTCCCTTAAGGAAACGGGCAACGATTCTGCTGCCGTCCAGAGGAGGAATGGGAAGCAGATTGAACACCATAAGCATTATGTTAATCAACGATACCCAGGCAATGGTTTTTGTGAAAAAAACAGGAAGGATACCACCTGCAATAAGAAGAACTATGCTGAGAAGAATCGCAATTGCAAGATTTGCCGCTGGTCCTGCCAGAGCAACAAGCATCATTCCTTTTCTGGGATCTCTGAAATAAGCAGGATTTACGGGAACAGGTTTCGCCCAGGCGAATAGAAAAGGAGACTTGGAGATAATAAGAATAGCGGGAAGTATAATTGTTCCGAACAGATCTACATGCACAATTGGATTGAACGAGAGCCGTCCCATCCTCTCAGCAGTATGATCACCCAGTAAAAGTGCAGTGTAACCGTGAGCTATTTCATGGCAGACAACGCTGAAAAAAACCATGACAAGCACTAAAGGCATTTCCAGTAACACTTATTGTCTCCTTCCGGCAAGAAGCAACCAGAGCATCTGTCCGATAGCAGCAAGTGCACTGGCGACATAGGTTAAAGCTGCTGCGGTGAGAACCTTCTTCACCCCGATAACATCAGAAGAAGGGAAACCCCTCTCCTTTTCAAGCCAGTTTACAGCCCTGGCACTGGCATTGAATTCAACAGGAAGAGTAACTAGCTGGAACAGAAGAGCCGCGCCATACAGAGCTACTCCTATGTAAATCAGATTCGTCATTCGGAAGAAGAAACCACCGAGAAGAAGGGGAAACAGCATACGACTGCCAAGATTGGCGGCGGGAACAAGCGCAGTTCTGAACTTAAGCGGCGTATACCCCATGGCATGCTGAACCGCATGCCCGGCTTCATGAGCAGCAATGCCTATGGCTGCCACAGAGTCACTGGTATAAACACCGCTTGAAAGCCTCAGGGTTTTTGATCTGGGATCGTAGTGATCAGTAAGTCTTCCCTGAACTTGTTCTATTCCGATATTCGCCAGACCATAATTGTCGAGAATACTCCTGGCCATTGAAGCTCCGGTAAGACCCAGGCCGTTGCGCACTTTACTGTAACGGTTGAATGTTGAATTAACCCTTGATCGGGCAATCATTCCAAGAATGAAAGCAGCAAGAATAACAAGAATACCCGGATTCATATCGTACATCATTTGATAAAACATCTATGCTCACCTTTCGCTTGCTATCCGGGTACGCAATTCCTCTTCCAAAGCCATCCTGCTGATTTGCACTAACATAAACAAACTCGGATCATGACAGGATCACTCCTGAGCCAGGTCGGCACATGTAATACAGGTTCTGTCGCGGGTTGATCTGCTTAAAGCCTTTCCCAGTGGCACCGCAAGACTGGGCAGGTCTCTGACATGAAGGGCCAGACGGAAAATACTGTTCCCCGAGAATGCCGCAGGCCCGACAGAAGACCAGAGTACGCTGCACATCCTCTTCCAGAGAGTACGAGTCGCAAACACAACTGCAGGAATGGTATGTCTGACACCGCCAGCATACTCCACAGCCCACCGGTACTCAATCCACCTGAAGGAAAAACCTTTCAGTGCCTCTATGGTTCCATGGCTGTACAGCCATGCCGGTGCGGTAAACCCTGAGGGGGGCTCCCCCAGCACGTCAGACATTATTCTGTAACCTTCTTCAATTCTTGCTCCGGCATCGCCCCGGGAAAGAGAAAGAAACTCGCCTTCGCCTTTTGTGAAAAGCTTACCTTCCAGAGAAAACTTCTCCTGACCGCCGAGATGATACAGTCCATGCTGAGCAATCTCGACTCCAGCCGTGTTCAGTTCTCTCAGCCAGGAGCAGAATTCAGGATGCCTGTCAATCCTGCCCCGCAAATGGAAATCAGGCACAACCAGCATGGTAAAATCAGTTCCTGCTCTCTCCATAATCATATCAGTCAGCTGCCTTGAGCGATCAAACATCACCGGTGTAACATCATGAAGAGAAACAAGAATTCTCTTTACAGACGGCATATCAACGTATTGTGTCTCCGGGTTTCGCGTCTGCACCCGGTTCAAGCAGGAATACTCCGGATTCACCATCGCTGGCCATGAGCATTCCATGGCTCATAACGCCGCAAAGCTTCACCGGCTTCAGATTGCACACAACCGCAACCAGACGACCCTGAAGTTCTTCCTTTGTGTAGTGCTCTTTCATCCCGGCAACCACAGTCCTCACCCTGTCTCCTGTATCCACTTCAATTCTGTAGAGTTTTTTAGCTTTCTTTATATCCTCAACACTGAGGATTCTACCTACCTTGAACTCAATCTTCATGAAATCGTCAAAATCAACCTGAGGCTTCTCAAGTTCTTTCTGTTCCACTTCAAGTGTTTCTTCAGGCTTGTCAAAAACCTCTTCGAAACCATCTTCAAGCTTTTTAAAAAGGATCTCGACACTGTTCAGATTGAGACCCGGCCTCAGAAGAACAGTTCCGGCTTCGGCCCATTTCAACTCTTCCAGCCCCAGCATTCTTCGTATCTTCTCTGCGGAGAATGGAATGAATGGTTCAAATATTACTGCCAGTGAAGCGCAGAGATTCAAGCAGGTAGCTACTGTTACAGCACACCGATCAGGATCTGCCTTCAGCGACTTCCATGGTTGGGCAGTATCGAAATACCTGTTTCCCTCCCTTGCAAGTTCCATAGCAAGACCAATGGCCTTCTTGAACTTGAACGATTCCATCAATGCAGCTATTTCTTTTGCCGTCTCACTTGCCTTATTCAGGAGAGTCATGTCAAGATCGGCAACGGGAATCATATTGTCAAACTTGCTTGCGGTAAACCTCAAAGTTCTGTTGATGAAGTTGCCCAGAACATCAGCAAGCTCGTTGTTTCTGGACTGGTACTCCAGCCAGGAGAAGTCAGAATCTCTGGTTTCCGGAGCATTCACAGCAAGAGCGTAACGCATAGGGTCCGGGTCGAAATGATCAAGATATTCTCCCATGCTTATTCCTGTTCCCCGGCTGGTGGAAAATTTCCGGCCCGAGATGTTCAGGTACTCATTGGCCGGTACATTCCAGGGCAGAATGTATTTTTCAAGCCCATGCAGAAGAGAGGGTTCAATAATGCAGTGAAAGACGATATTGTCCTTGCCGATGAACTGTATCAGCTTAGTGTCAGGATCCTGCCAGTACTTCTTCCATTCCTCCTGATCTTTCCCCGTCTTTCTGAAATATTCTCTTGTGCTGCTTATGTATCCCAGTACAGCTTCAAACCAGACATAAAGGACCTTGCCCTTCGCTTCGTCCAGAGGAACCGGAACACCCCAGGAAAGATCTCTGGTTATTGCTCTTTCCCGAAGGCCATCATTCAGCCAGCTGCGGCAGTACTTGAGCACATTTGTTTTCCAGCCGGATTGCACTTCAAGCCAGGCCTCAAGCCACTCCTGAAAGTGGTCCAGAAGAAGAAACCAGTGTCTGGTATCTCTGGTCTCCGGGGTTGCGCCGCATATCCCGCACCGGGGATCTATCAGTTCAAAAGGCTCAGTCCATGTACCACAGTTCTCGCACTGATCACCGCGTGCATCTTCTGAACCGCACTTCGGGCAGGTGCCGTTGATGTATCTGTCAGGCAGGTAACGTTTGCAATCAGAGCAGTAGAGCTGTTTCATATCCCTGGGAGCAATGTGTCCTTTTTCAAGAAGTTCCAGAAAAACGCTCTGTGCAAACTCCACATGCTCGGGACAGGTGGTTCTTGAAAAGTTATCAAAGCTTATCCCGAATCCTTTGAAATCATCGGAAATGGCGGAATGGAACCTGTCCACAACTTCCAGAGGAGAAATTCCCATTTTTTCTGCGGCTATCGTGATTGGAACTCCGTGTTCATCAGTTCCTGAACAGAAGAGAATGTCCTGCCCGCGCATCCGCATGTACCTTACGTATATATCAGCGGGGAGGTATGCTCCCGCAAGATGGCCCAGATGCTTCGGTCCATTTGCATAGGGAAGCGCGCTTGTAACCATATATCGGGACATCAGCTTTTCCTCTCTTCTTTTCTGTTGTTCTTTCTCCTGAATCGTCCGCGCCCTCTGTTTCTGTTCTTTTTCTCGGTCTTCTCCATGTTTTCTTCTGCTCTTCCGGAAGAGACTTCAGCATTTTTAACAGGCTCAGATTCCGTCCGTTGCCCTTGCTTGGGTCTTGCTTTTGGCCTTGGTTTTGATCTGAAATCCGAATCGGAATTGTGCTTTCTCTCTGTACAGGGCAATTCCGGTAAAGTGGTCATGGTGCGTCTCCTGTGGAAATCTTCTATTGGCAGAATCTCCTCACTGCTGTTTTCCTCCCACAAAAGGTTTACTGTCTCCCTGAAGATATCAATACCTGTGACGCATGCCTGCAAACCATTCACCTTTAAAATGAGGCCAACCCGGGGATATGTTTTTGATGCCTTGTGGTAGAACTCTGTTTCGTATTCAAGACAACACATAAGACGGCTGCATGCACCTGAAACCTTGCTGGGATTAGGGGATAAATGCTGATCTCTCACTGATTTCAGTGTCACGGATTTGAATTCGTTCAGAAAACCGGCACAACAGAGCTGTCTTCCGCATATCCCCACACCATCCTTGTACTTCGCGTCATCCCTGACTCCGATCTGACGCATTTCAATCCTTGCTCTGAATGCGGATGCCATATCTCGAACCAGTCCTCTGAAATCAGTTCTCTGGTCCGCTGTAAAAAAAATCCGAATTCTGTTCCGGTCAAGTTGAGATTCACAATCAGTGAGACGCATATCAAGATTCCGGGCCTTTACCCGCGTTTCACAGTGTTCCAGTACTTCTTTTTCAAAGTCTCGATTAGATCTGAAGTTCTTCATATCAATCTCTGTTGGGATTCGGAGAAAGTTACCCTCTATTCTTTCCATGTTGCTTTCACAAAAAGGCATCTTGGCCACCACCCTGCCCATGTCCTCGCCCCGATCAACAGAGACAACAGCCATGTTCCCCATGTTCACTGGTTTGTCGGTTCTGTTAGCGAACATCAACAGTCTTCTCGATTTAAACGCAAGCTGAAGTATTTCTACCGGTTGATTTTCCATTGCGGGAGTACCCTCGTGTTTCATATTAATGCCCTCTTCTGTGTCTGGAGCCAACTGCGGCAGCAGAGAATGCAATTGAGGGTGAAACATTAGCCCTCAACCTGTTTTCGCATAGCTGGAAGAGCATTTCCATCCTCTGATATGTTTTATCGTCTGCTCCGTTTACAACAGGTACCGTTTCCCGAGTTAAAGGTTTCGATCCGTTCAAAACCCTTCTAAGATCATGTGTAAGTGCGGTTACTTCAGAACAAAGAGTAAGAATCCCTTCTCTGCCAAGTTTTCTGGACAACGCTTCCACTTCTGTCGCAAGCTCAATATCACCAAGAGACCTGTTGAAGATCAATGAAAGAATATCCTCCACCTGATTCCGGTCTTCAAACTTTTCCCCGCTGAGCATAAGAGCCCGTCCCGGACAGCCATCCGAATGCAGGACCAGTCTGGATGCCCTTTCCGCCGAAGCACCTGTTCTTTCCATGAGTAACTCTTCCATTAAGGAATTAGTAAGTCTTCCAAATCTCACAGTGTGCGCTCTGGATCTCACCGTTGGCAGCATGCCGGAGACTCTGGAGGTGATAAGAACAATAAGGGCACCATCCGGAGGTTCTTCCAGAGTTTTCAGAATAGCATTGGCAGCCTCTCTTCTCAGCCTGTGGGCATCATAAATAATTTCCACATACCCCTGTCCTTCAAATGATTTTCTGGACAGCCTGTGTCCCATTTCCCGCATCTGATCAATGGAAATGTAGGTGTTCCCCTGGATGCGAAGCGGTGTAATTCCATCTTTGATCCTGGCTTTGAACAGGTCGAGAATATCTTCATCCTTTGTGGTCTTCATTCTTGGAATAGTAATTCTTACATCGGGATGAACCAGACCGTCGATTTGTCTGCATTGCTTGCAGTGACCGCAAAAGCCCTTTTCCTCCTCAGGACAAATCCTGGCTTTCGCTATATCAAGAGCCGCCGTCAGTCTGCCGGTGCCGTCAGGACCGGCCAGAATGTACGCATGGGCAAGCCTGTTGCTGCACACTGCTGATGACAGTACTTTCTTTGCCTGGCTCTGACCTTTCAGAGTTGAAAACAGTTTCATACTACTCCAGATACTCAAGAGGGTTCACAGGTTCACCGGCCCGGCGTATCTCAAGATAGCAGCCTGGTCTTCCTCCGGGTAAAGGGCCTGTCATCCCCAGAAATGATCCTGCAGTGACAGTTTCTCCCCTGCCAACCTCCAGACTTCCAAGGTGGGCATAAACGCTGATGTAGCCGTCAAGGTGATCAAGTACAACCATTCTTCCAAGATTAAGAAATTCCCTGGCATAGATAACCACTCCAGGACCTATGGTTGAAACTCTTGCGGAATTACCCGCGATCGCAATAGAGATCCCGTCACTGATCGTTTCTGTTCCGTATATCGGATCCCGATCCAAGCCGAACCCTCTTATTATTGATCCTCTTACCGGCCAGCCCACCGCTCCGCAATTCACCGCCAGATAAGCTGAAGAAGAAACCTCAGCAGAGGGAATGGAAGAGGTTGACACACCAGCTCTGAGAGTGGTGACAAATGCTGAAAGCTGTTGCCTTCGCTGCTCCATAGCATCAGCGGAATCCCTTGCTGCCGCTATCTCACTCTCAAGATTCCGGCGAAGAAGTGTCTGCCTCTCTTCTTCCCTGTATATCCGTCCCTGAGCAGTCTCCATCTGGAGTCTCAGGATTCTTACATCTTCCACAAGAATTTCCAGAGAATCACGATACTCAGAAAGAGAGTCTCCCGATTGCTCAAGATACTGCATTCGCTCAATAGCACTACCTGCCAGGTGATCCATAAAGGACATTCGTCTCAGATACCTGCTGATTCCGCCAGGCGCAAACAGAACAGAAGATTCCACAAGTCTTCGATGAGAGTACAGGAAGAGTATATAATCCTCAACACCTGTCTCCAGATCTGCCCTTGCCGAATCAGTGAGGAACCATCTCTGGTCGATACTGTGGATGTCCATGGTTATTCTGGCTTCACGGGCCGCGAGTTCATTGTAGTAACCTCTGGCTGCACCCAGATGCTCGTGTATCCCTGCAAGGATTTCCTCACTGGAGGCCTGTCTGCTCTCCAGTTCTTCAAGATATATTCTGGTCTGCTCAAGCCTGACGTCCAGACTGTCTATTCCAGAACTGCCCAGCAGTGCCAGGCATGCAATCGCAAAAACCCCATGGCCCATCAACATCTCCCTGGCGTTGACCGAATAAGCAACATCGGCCCGTGATCGGACAACTTCCTATTTAAGCAATCTTGAAGCAAGTTCCCCTGCCTTATCAGTATTTTCCCAGCTGAAACTGCCATCCTTATCGGGAATTCTTCCAAAGTGGCCAAAGGCTGCAGTTTTTCTGAAAATCGGTTTTTTGAGACCAAGTGTTCTGATTATCTCGTAGGGCTTCAGCGGAAATATTTCTTTAACTGCGCTTTCTATATCAGAAATATTACCAACTCTTTCGGTTCTGAAAGTGTCCACCCGGACACTTACCGGTTCTGACCGTCCGATGGCATAAGCAAGCTGTATCTCACACCTGTCCGCGACACCTGAAGCAACAATGTTTTTGGCAATGTATCTGGCCATGTAGGCAGCGCTTCTGTCAACCTTTGTGCTGTCCTTGCCACTGAAAGCACCTCCGCCGTGCCGACCCATTCCTCCGTATGTATCAACTATAATTTTTCTTCCAGTCAGTCCGGTATCACCGTCAGGGCCGCCGATAACAAATCTTCCTGCCGGATTGTAGAGGAAATGACCACTCCACTCCAGATAGGGAACAAAAGTCTCAAGCACGGGAGAGACAACTTTATCTCTGATTTCCTCTTCCATCGTTCCGTTTCCTGCATCTTCTGCATGATGAACCGACATAAGTATCTCTGAAATACCGACAGGTCTGCCGTTCTCGTACGCCACTGTGACCTGACTCTTAGCGTCGGGTCTTGCCCACTTTATCTCACCGTTTCTTCTTGCTTCACTGAGACGCTCAAGAAGTCTGTGGGAAAGATGAACAGGATATGGCATAAGTGCTTTTGTCTCATTGCAGGCAAAACCGAACATCATTCCCTGATCTCCGGCTCCCTGATTGCTGACCACACCGCTGTCAATATCCGCGGACTGAGCGTGTAATCTAATCTGATAATCATTATTCTCGAAGTGAAATCCAATCTCCGGGAGAGTATAGCCTATATCTTTGATAGTATCCTTTGCCACTTCCTTATAATCGACTTTCCCATTGGCTTTTACTTCTCCCGCAAGAAGGCAGAAGTTAGTGGTTACCAGTGTTTCACACGCAACATGCGCGTTGGGATCAAGAGCGAGATGGGCATCCAGTACAGCGTCAGATATCTGATCACATACTTTGTCGGGATGTCCTTCTGAAACCGACTCACTTGTGAAGAGCTTTCTCATCGTAGTCTCCATTCCTCTTAGAGTAAACAAAAAGGCCGTCATCCGACGGCCCGAGGTTATGGCTGACGGCTTTTTAGCACTTTTTTTAACGTGGTTGCAATACACCTCAAATCAATCCACGAACACCTGCAATATAAATAAAGACCCGAAACCGGTAAAGGGTTCCGGGCTTTCTTCAAATCCTGCCTGTTCTTATTCCTCCTGGGCATCATTCATTGTGCCATCCTGGGTGAAAGAATTTCCATTCCCCACCGCGCCGGAAAGCTTCTCTGAAAGAGAGTCCATATCGTCAGCAAACCGATTCATCAGGGCGCTGGCTTCAAGAATGGCTTTTCTACTCTCCTGTTCCTCTTCCTCCCGTTTTTTTCTTTCCTCTGCTACTGAGTTCCATTCCACCTGTCTCAAGCCCTCAAGATAGCTTTTACCTGAGCTGTCGGGAAAAAGATAGTAAAGCAGTTTTTCGTGTGTAGTCTCTGCAAGTGGCAGTTCGGTTTCTGACGCAAGAGGTATTCTCCTGTTAAAGCCGGAGGAGTCATACTCTCTTTCGTCCCTGAACCCGCACACCTCTTCCCTGTAGTTCGGGTCAATCGGGAATGGAGTTTTCCCATAAAAACCAGCGATAAGGTTGAAGTACTGAACAGGATTTACAGACTTTCCCAGGGCGGTGAAATAAGCTTTTACCCCTACAATCTGTGAAGTGGGAGTAACAAGGGGACACCAGCCAGCTTTCTGCCTGACCTCCTGAACAGCCTCCAGGGCCCTGCTCAAGAATTCAGACTTGTTGTCTCGGGCCAGCTGATTTACAAAATTGCTGTACATTCCACCGGGAATCTGAGCATTAAGAACCTCAATGTTCGGTTTGGGGAAACCGCACGCATGCTCCATTATATGAGTTACTTCAAGAGCCCTGTCCACTTTGCCGCTGGCAAGATTATCCAGAATATCATTAACCATGGGAAGGAGCTTATCTCTTCCCGGCCATACAGATTTATGGATTTTCAGATTGAATTCCTTTTCTACCTGAGCAACAACAGCGTACATCTCATCATGAATGGGTCTCAGAACTTTGTCTGACAAATCCAGCCCGGTATCTATACCCAGGACTTCGGCAAACAGGGAAAGAATCTCAATGGAAGGATGGGATGATCCGCCAGCCAGTGGAAGAAAAGCCGTATCAATCTTATCAATACCGGCTAGAATGGCAATTACCGCTGAAATGTGACCGTACCCCGGTGTACAATGGGTATGGGAAACAACAGGTACCGTAAGAGCCTTCTTCAAAGACCGATAGTACTCCCAGGCCTCAACAGGTGTTTTCAACCCGGCCATGTCTTTATCGGTTACCATGTGAGCTCCCATTTTTTCAAGCTCAACACATTTCTGCACAAAGTGATCCACATTGTACGGTGAGCCGGTTGTGTAGCAGACCGCTGCGTCAAATGTTCCGCCGGCTTCATTTACTCCCGCCAGAGCAGCTTTGAAATTCGGTGTGTAATTCAAAGCATCGAAGATTCGCATGACTGACGCGCCGGCTTTTACTGCTTCTCTGTTGAAGTCTCTGACGATGTCATCGGGGTATGGATCATATCCGAAAAGATTCTGTCCTCTGGAAAGAGCCCTCAGCCCTGCGTTGTAAGGCTTTGCAATCTCTCCCATCTTTTGAAGACGTGTAAACGGGTTTTCTCCAAGGTATCTCATTGCGCTGTCCAGTGTGGCTCCGCCCCACACCTCTAAAAGATTTACACCACTGTCCAGAATAAGAGGAAGAAGTCTGAGCACCTGCTCAGTGGACATCCTTGTAGCAAGCAGTGATTGCTGACCGTCTCTAAGGCTCAGATCGACAAACTCCACCGAATCACGGGGCACAGCTTCCATTCTTGGAGCCGGCTTCAAACTCTGGAAGAAATTCCTTATTGACATTACATCTCTTTCCAAGTTATCAGTGAGGGGTTACTCCGCTTCTTGCAGGGGATTATATTGAAAGACAGCACTGGAGTGTTACAAAGAAGTTTCCGGACATTACGGAATCACATTTATATAAGCAAATACTAAGCTATTTTTTCTACAGGTTGCGCTCAGCAGGGGGAATTTCTGATGATGAAGAACAGGGTAAAGGTTCACCTCATTCAAGCCAAACAACACACATTGGAAGGCAACAGGAACCAGGCTCTTGATTCCATTAGAAAGGCTCTGGCTGTTGACCCTGGTGAAATCCTGATAACAGAGGTGTTGATTTCAATGGAGCGCGCAGACATCAACCATGATCAACACGAAGATAGCAACTCATTCGGTACTGCTGTTCAACAACCTACTCTTGAAAGGAACCAAATCGCAGACATGGATTCAAAGCTTGCAAAAATCTTTAGGCTCTCAGATGAAGCCCTTGCTTCTGAAAATGGCGTCAGGGCACTCGCCTATCTTAAAAAGGCCGTGCAGCTCTTTCCGGAAGAACCGGAAGCAAACCGGAAACTGCAACAACTTCAGGATACAATGAAAGCTGGAGATCTGATTAAAATCGGCCTGAAAAAACTTTCAGAAGGGGATACTGTAAAGGCAATAGCAGCTTCCAGGAAAGCTTTTAACCTGATGCCTGGTGTTAACGGGCTTGAAGAACTGCTGAGCAGAATTGAACGTGTAAAGGTAAAGGGCAGCACACCGGAAGCAACACCAGTAATTGAAGAAAAACTGACTCCCGGAGGCGAAGCTCAACTCTGGGCTGACAGAATAAGAACTGCTGTCAAAGATGACAATTTCGAAGAGGCCGGGAAAATGGTCGCTGAAGCAGTAAAAAGACATCCAGAGGATACTCTTCTCAACTCATTTCACTCAAAACTCAAAAGGCTTGGTTTTGTAACATAAACTGATATTGCTGCTTATCCCGAAAAGAAGCCGGGAACATTTGCAAGCAGAATACCCAGAATCAGCGAAATAATGCCCAGAAGGAACAGCAGGGCTGACCCGAATGTGTTCCCCTCTCTTTTCCCGTTTTTTATAAATCCGAAGATAGCCAGAAACAGACCGACTGCCACCAGAATAAGGTATGAGTAGTTCAAGTTTTCTCCAATCGGTTAAGAACCGGATTCTTTTATTTTTATCCATAATGAACGCTGATCATCAGTAAGGTTCACGGGAAGCTTTACCACAACAGAGACCAGTTGATCACCAGTTACTCCATTGTGAACCACTCCCTTGCCTCTCATCCGAAGAATAGATCCCGGCTGTGTACCAGGCTTGATTCTCAGTTTGACTTTACCATCAAGAGTTCTAACCATAAGAGAAGCGCCAAGAACCGCCTGAGCTGCTGTGACTGTCACGTTGCACAGAAGATCTCTTCCCTGTCTTGTGAAAAATCTGTCACTCTTTACCCGCAGTCTCACAAGAACTGCATTACCTTCAATGGAGGTTCTAAGTGCAGTTCCATCACTGGCTCCCGGGGGGATTCTCAGAGAAACCTTCTCGTTGCTCTGAACCTCTCCCGCCCCGCCGCAAGTGGAGCATTTCTTCTTGAGGGTATATCCTCTGCCGCCACAGTTGGCACACGGGTGCATGGTGGAGAAAAATCCCTGTCCACTTGATATTCTCCCAGCACCTCTGCAGCTGGCGCATGTTTCCTGTCCTGAACCACCTACTCCCTTGCACTTGTGACATATCACCGGCAGGCGGAGAATCCGCTGAACAGTTCCCCCCTTTGCCGCAGTAACAAAAGGTATTTCAATCTCAACCTGAGATGCTCCCCTGGAGGTTGAACCCCTGCCGCTGAACGGATTTCCACCACCGCCACCGAACATGGATCTTAGAATATCACTCAAGTCACCAAAGCCCTCGGAACCACTGCCATCACCTGAGAACGGATTATGGCCACTCCTGCGCATAAGGTCATACTGCTCACGCTTCTCGGGATTACCAAGGATGTCGTAAGCATCAGAAATTCTCTTGAATCTCTCCTCGGCTGCCGAGTTATCCGGGTTAGTATCAGGATGATTCTTCTTTGCCAGCGTCCGATAAGCCCTGCGCAATTCATCCGGTGTAGATTTCTCGCCAACTCCGAGAATTTCGTAAAGATCTTTCGTCAACTGGCATCAACCCCGTCATGGGGAGAGACCTTCCCAACCTTTACTCTGGCTGGTCTGAGAAGATCCTGCCCGAAATAGTAACCCTTCTGAAAGACTTCCAGAACGATGTCCGTGTCACCCTCATCAATGTCCTCCGCTACCATGGCCTCGTGTATGTTGGGGTCAAACGGATCTCCAGGTTCAGTGGGAATTTCTTCTAGACCTTCCTTGCGCAAAACGCTTTGGAGTTGATCCGAAGTCTGCATTATACCATCAACTACTTCTTTGTCGGAATGATCCTCCTGGCAGATCAACCTTGCCCTGTCAAAGTTATCCAGTACTGTAAGAAGCTCTTCAATCAGCTTCCTTCTGCCCTGTCCAATCAGTCTGTTGAAGTCTCTGGCCTGTCGCTTTCTGTAATTATCAAATTCAGCAGCCAGCCTCTGGTATCTGTCCAGCAGGTCATCTCTCTCTTTCTCAAGAAGCTCAGTCTTCTCCTCCGGAGTAACTGTTTCCTCCTCTTCTTGTGAGGAAACAGGGTTATCTTTTTCAAGAGCACTTTCATCTTCCGGGCGGGGTGTCGAACTCCGCCTTGCTCCGGATTGCTTTTTTCTTCTTGGATCACTCATCAGTCATCCACCACTTCAAAGTCAGCATCTACGGCATCATCCCCTGCTTCTTCCTGCTTCTGCTCAGCAGGTTCACCCTGCTGTTCCTGATCAGCACTCTGCTGGTGAAGTCTGGCTCCAATCTCCTGCCAGACTTTCTCGAGCTGTTCAATCTGAGACGAGATCTGTGCGTCATCATCACCCTCAAGAGCTTTTCTTGTCTCCGAAACAGCCTCTTCAAGTTTAGCCCTGTCGGCTGCTTCAAGCTTGTCGCCTGTCTCTTCAATCTGCTTCTCTATCTGGTATGTAAGATTCTCGCCTTTGTTCCTGGTGTCAACGGCAGCCCGGCGTTGCTCATCCTCAGTGGCATGCGCCTCTGCGTCCTTCACCATCTGATCAATATCTGTCTCGGAAAGACCGCTTGACGCTTCTATCCTGATCTTCTGCTCTTTGCCGGTTGATTTGTCCTTCGCAGACACATGTACAATACCGTTGGCATCTATATCAAACTCAACCTCAATCTGAGGAAGCCCTCTGGGAGCCGGCGGGATCCCTTCAAGGGTAAAACGGCCAAGAGTTCGATTGTCTGCGGCCATTTTTCTCTCCCCCTGAAGAACATGAATCTCAACACTTGTCTGATTGTCTGCAGCAGTGCTGAATATCTGACTCTTCTTCGTGGGAATGGTAGAATTCCTGTCTATGATCGGGGTAAAAACCGCGCCAAGGGTTTCTATACCAAGAGTAAGAGGCGTAACATCCAGAAGCAGCACATCTTTGATGTCTCCACTAAGAACTCCCGCCTGAATCGCGGCACCAACGGCGACCACTTCATCAGGGTTTACGCCTTTGTGGGGCTCACGCTTGAATATCTCAGTAACCTTCTGCTGTACAAGAGGCATTCTGGTCATTCCACCTACAAGAATCACTTCGCTTATGTCAGAAGCTTCCACTCTTGCGTCTTTGAGAGCCTGAAGACACGGTTTTACGGTCTGCTCCACAAAAGATGCCGACAGTTGCTCATACTTCGCTCTGGAAAGAGTCATACTCAAATGCTTCGGACCGGCTGCGTCTGCTGTAACAAAGGGCAGACTGATATCAGTACTCTTCACGGTTGAAAGTTCGCATTTTGCCTTTTCTGCGGCTTCTTTAAGCCTCTGAATTGCCATCTGATCGGCAGAAAGGTCAATCCCCTGATCTTTCTTGAATTCACTTACCATCCAGTCAATAATTACCTGATCGAAATCATCACCACCCAGATGAGTGTTTCCATTGGTGGACTTAACTTCAAATACACCGTCGCCTATCTCAAGAATGGAAATGTCAAAAGTTCCTCCGCCAAGATCATAAACGGCAATAGTTGAGTTCCCCTTCTGTTTGTCCATGCCATATGCAAGAGCTGCGGCGGTAGGTTCATTAACTATACGGAGCACCTCAAGACCGGCAATCCTGCCTGCATCCTTTGTCGCCTGCCTTTGACTGTCGTTGAAGTAAGCAGGCACTGTTATAACAGCTTGTGTTACTTTCTCGCCGAGGTAATCCTCTGCGGTCTGCTTCATCTTCTGAAGTATCATTGCGCTTATTTCCGCAGGTGAATACTTTTTCCCGAAGACCTCAACCCAGGCATCATTACTCTTGCCTTCCACTATTTTGAAAGGAACTCTCTTTATCTCTTTCCCAGCCTCACCATAGTGCATTCCCATAAATCGCTTGATAGAGAAAATAGTGTTTCCCGGATTCGCAACAGCCTGGCGACGTGCAACAACACCGATATGCCTCTCTCCATTCTCGTTAAAGGCTACCACCGACGGTGTTGTTCGTGTTCCCTCTGCGTTGGGAATAACAACCGGCTCTCCACCTTCCATAACTGCAACGCAGGAGTTGGTTGTACCCAAGTCAATTCCTATGACTTTTCCCATGTCCTGTTCCTCCTTTTGTGTGTATTTATTCCAATATTCATTTACATAATCATTTTATTTGCTTTCGCAGACACTTCTATTGCTCTGCATTACACGAAGCAATTGTCATGCCATTCCGGCGCGAAGCCGTATCTGCATGTACTACTGTATATTACGCATGCCATAAGTCCTCGGCCATTTCTTCCCCACATATAATGGTGCAAATGTGACACATGCAGGCACAATGGTATATTAGGGGTCACGCAAAATGGGAGTGTGTATGTCCAGCGATAAAATTGCAGTCAGAGGGGCACGGGAGCACAATCTTAAGGGAGTTTCGGTTGAGTTGCCGAAAGAATCGCTTGTAGTTTGTGCAGGGGTATCAGGTTCCGGGAAAAGCTCATTCGCCTTTGATACTCTATATGCGGAAGGTCAGCGAAGATACATAGAATCTCTCTCTTCGTATGCCCGCCAGTTCCTGGGACAGATGGATAAACCTGATTTTGACTCCATCGACGGCCTTTCACCCGCCATCTCAATTGAGCAGAAAACCGTAAGTCACAATCCCAGATCAACAGTTGGCACTGTCACTGAGATCGCTGATTATCTCAGGGTTCTTTATGCCAGAGCCGGCATACCTCACTGTCCCACCTGCGGCAGGAAGGTTACCACCCAGACAGCCCAGCAGATGACAGACACTATACTGAACATGCCGGAAAACACCCGAATCTTCATAACAGCTCCAGTGCTGACCAATCGCAAGGGCGCACATGATGATCTCCTTTCAGACATCAGAGAAAGGGGATTTGTAAGGGTTCTCCTTAATGATGAACTCACTGATCTGGATCAAATTACCGCGCTTAACAAAAAGAAGAAAAATTCAATTTCAGTTGTTGTTGACAGACTTGTGGTAAAACCAGACATTGAAAGTCGACTGAACGATTCTGTGGAAACAGCATCAAAGCTGGGCAACGGAGTAATTGCCGTTATCAATGCCGACACAGGTGATAAAACCCTGATGAGCGAACACAACGCATGTCTGCACTGCGGCATCAGCCTTCCCGAACTTTCTCCACAGCTTTTCAGTTTCAACAATCCCCTCGGAATGTGCCCCAGGTGCTCCGGGCTGGGATACATACTTAAGGTTGACCCGGATCTGATCATACCAAAGCCCGCCATGTCAATTCAATCCGGGGCAGTTATTCCCTGGGGAATTCCACAGGGATGGGTTGCGGCATCTCTGCGGACACTATGCCTGGAAATGAATTTCAATCTTCATACACCATGGAACCGACTGCCCGGGGAAGTTAAGGAAATGATCCTTTACGGCTCCGGGAAAAAAGAGTTCAATGTAAGCTGGAAAACAAATCACTCATCCGGTAGCTGGAGCGGCCCCTTTGAGGGAGTTTTACACAGGATAAACAGACTCTACCACCAGACCGGCAGTGATGACATGCGTAAATACTATGAGAAGTTCTTCCGCAAGTACACCTGTGACGACTGCGACGGGTCGAGAATAAGATCGGAAGCCCGCGCGGTGCTTATTGGTAACCGGGGCATCCACGAGATATCGGACAACACTGTGGGCGAAACTCTGAACTTCTTCAACAGTATTGAACTGACAGACTATCAGAAGGCCATTGCCGAAAGGCTGCTGAAGGAGATTATTGCCCGGCTGAGCTTCCTGAAGGATGTCGGCCTGCACTATCTCTCCCTGAATCGTTCGGCCCCATCGCTCTCCGGCGGCGAAGCACAGAGAATCAGACTTGCCAGCCAGATCGGCAGCGGTCTTACCGGCGTATTGTATGTTCTTGATGAACCTACTGTAGGGCTCCACCCCAGAGACAATGCCAGATTGATAAAAACCCTTGAACACCTCCGGGATATTGGCAACACTGTTATCGTTGTTGAACATGACACCGATACTCTGCTTAAAGCGGATCATATCATAGACTTCGGGCCCGGTGCCGGCTCCCACGGGGGAGAAGTTGTGGCTCAGGGTACTCCTGCTGAGATAATGGTACACCCTGATTCCATCACTGGAGCCTACCTGTCGGGTAAAAAGAACATTGTTCGCCTGGGAGAACCCAGAACAAAAAAAACTCCCATTCTTTCTCTTAACGGCGCAAGCCTTCACAACCTGAAATCTGTTGATTTCAAAATCCCTCTGGGCAGAATGATCTCGGTTACCGGCGTTTCAGGTTCCGGGAAAAGCTCTCTTATTGGACAAACCCTGTACCCTGCTGTTTCCAGACTTATAGGGGGAGCTTCCAGCATGAAACCCGGCCCCTATGATTCAATTGACGGAATCCGTCATGTCGACAAGATCATAAACATCACGCAGGATCCAATCGGACGCACACCCAGATCCAACCCGGCCACTTACACTAAAGTGTTCGACAACATCAGGAACCTCTTTGCTGAAATGCCTGAATCAAGAATCAGAGGTTACAAACCAGGACGATTCAGCTTCAATGTAAAAGGCGGCAGATGTGAAGACTGCAAGGGCGCGGGAGTTAAACGGATCGAGATGCACTTCCTGCCTGATGTCTTCATCGAATGCGAAACCTGCCAGGGCCTCCGGTTCAACAAGGAAACTCTCAAGATCACCTTCAGGGAAAAAAACATCTCAGACATCCTGAACATGACCATTGAACAGGCCATGGTTCTCTTTGAGAGAATTCCCACGGTCTACTCCACACTGAAAGTAATGGATGAAGTCGGTCTGGGTTACATTCAGCTTGGCCAGCGGGCCCCCACCCTTTCAGGCGGAGAAGCGCAAAGAGTAAAACTGGCAAAAGAACTCAGCAGACCTTCCACAAGCCACACTCTCTACATCCTTGATGAGCCGACCACAGGCCTTCACCCCCATGATGTAAGCAAGCTTCTGAAAGTTCTGGACAGGCTGGTTTCTGCGGGCAACACAGTTGTTGTCATCGAACACAACCCCGATGTCATCGCCAACTCAGACTGGGTGGTTGATATGGGCCCGGACGGAGGAAATGGCGGCGGCGAGATCCTCGTAACGGGAACCCCGCAGGACATCGCAAATTGCGCGCACTCCTACACCGGCGAACACCTCAGAAATCAGGGGCGCTGGATCGACTGAATCGCTGATGAAACTTGCTGATTCTGATTACAGTTGAATCGTAGTAATGCCATGGGAGTACGGATACTGGAACCCTGATGTGGACTACGGTTACGGTTACCCTATTCTTCATAAAGTATTGACAGATTGCCATTCATCACGCTCGATTGACTCCATCAAGTCTTTCTCTTCCTGATCTATTGGCTTAAGTGCTTTATCCCTTTTTTCATTATTCTCCCTTCATACATTCTTACGTAAATCAATAAGATTGTTCAATGGGATATTCTCGCATATCATGCAATTATAGACATGTATTATTTCTTGTTTCTCAAATCTTATCGCTTCTTTAGTCCCAACTACCGCGAATACTCCGGTAGTTACTATTAAGAATAGCCCCTCCAGCACATTACTGCTGATAAACGAAGAACATATCTCCGCAGCACACAATAATGCAAGTGAGCAACTAATATTTCTGAGCAGTATTGTTATTGCCTCCATTTTTTCAATAACTTCAGCATTTGATGTATTTTTGTTTGTAACAAACACTCTGTATACGTGATACTCTGATGCCTTAAGCTTGTATCCCAGTTCGCAGTTTTCTTCTCTTATTTTATCCAGCACATCATTTATGGAGTTCTGTCTATAATCATGCCACCATCCCCTGCGAACAATACTGTCCATTAATATGCCAATTACGTAACCTATCATAAGTATTACAATCACGTATTGTACGTTCACGTCGAATTGAAAAGCATTTCCAATACCGATTATGCGACTAATCCTCCAATACACATACATATAGCCAAGACCTGGCATTGTATAACTGAAGATGTCAAATACCGTTAGCTGTATTGACATAAACTCCCCTTGTTCTTTTTGCTTTTCAGCATGCTTGCATAAAGTGCAGAATAGATTGACATGAATTAAGCGATTCTAGCTGGTCATGCGTGAATCCCTGTTGAGTTACCTTATGTTTATCCTATACCTTTTTCAGCTTTTTCCTGTCTTGTTAAGTATCAATCAAATTACCATTGCACTATTAAATATACATGTACATTCACTATGTCAAGCAAGAATAAGCTTGAACAGCGGGATCTTCCCCGGCAGAGCAAACGCTGCTTTCGGGAATTTGAGCGCCAATCCGTACGATAAAAATAACCACATAAAATCAAAGGACATTCAACTTACAATTTTGCGATAATCTCAGATGGTCTTAAAGTCAAATCATGGGGAATGTCATGCGGAGCGGGAACAAGATTGATATCCCGCTGGAGGAGGGAATAGGCATAAGCTGCTCTGGACATCGAATAAGGCGCGGCGGCAAGGATGAGGCCTGAGCGGGAGGAATACAGACAATGTGAAAGGAATCTGGCCAGAGCATTGATGTCAGTGTGGTTTCTGAAGCAGTCCACATGAAAGTGAGTTGCTCTTCCGGAAAGTATATCTTCGCTGAAGGTGGTCATTTTCGCACCTGCTTCTCCAACGAGAATGGAGGTACGGACAATGCAGGCACTGGGGTTTCTTCTCTGTACAGCGATGTCTCCCAGGAGTTTGGTCCAGCCATAGAGTGAACGGGGAACTGCCGGGGATTTTTCCGTGTACGGGGGGATACCTCCGGCATAGACCAGGTCGGTGGATATGTGAACAAGTCTTCTGCTTTTTTCAGCGCAGAAAGCGGCCAGCTTCTGCGGCCACAGTGTATTGAGCATAAAGGCTGTTACAGGATCTTTGACGCAGCCGCCCCGGGAAGATAAAGCTGCGCAGTTCAGAACAAAGTCTGTCTGTTCCGGAACAATATCAGCAGGTTCAGCCTTTGTGAGGTCTCCACCCCTGCTTCGAAAGCAGGGGTGAATGATCCACTCATCTTTGAACTCTCTTTGAACTGTTCTTCCCAGACGCCCCGTTGCGCCTGTTAGAAAGAGTTCTCTCACCTCATTGAACCTGGAGGTGTGGCAAAGTACTGGAATATTCCAGTGGTACTTAACACCATTTCATCATTGGCGTCCATGATGTTGTCCAGAGTTTCAAGTGACTGCATGAATTTGTAGAAGTCAGGATAGGATTCATAAGCCTCGGCATAAATTGCCGCTGCTGTACTGTCTGCTGCTCCCTGAATCCGAAGAGCGCTTCGCTCCGCGAGAGAACTGATACTGTCCACTCTCAGGTTGGTCTCCGCAAGAATGGTCTGAGCCATTCTGTGCCCCTCGGCACGATATCTGGTTGAGATTCTGTTTCTCTCTGCCTGCATCCTTGTGAACACTGCCTGCTGGTTTGCCACTGGAAGATCAGCCCGCTTGATTCTTACATCCACAACATAAATGCCGTACTGTGCAGTCAATAATCTTGCTGCCTCAGTCACTCTGGAAAGAATCACTTCACGGCCCTGTCCTGATGGAATCCTTATCATTCGAATAACCTCAACAACCTCGCCGGATTCTGTCATCACTATATTTCCATCTGTTGTATCCGAATAAGTAACATTGTTCACGAGTCGAACATATTCACCA
The DNA here is from genome assembly GCA_021107435.1 of Candidatus Sabulitectum sp. Taxonomy (GTDB): domain Bacteria; phylum Fermentibacterota; class Fermentibacteria; order Fermentibacterales; family JCC-6; genus Sabulitectum. The sequence continues at coordinate 66,660 of JAIOSV010000097.1, forward strand.
ATGCCAACAGGGTCATTGGTATTGCGCACTATGTGAATGAGATCACTTCTTCCTATCTCCTGTCTGAGAACAGAGTAGATTACATCATCCAGTCTTGAGCTGGCAGCGTAGACCGACTGAACACTCTGGAGGAAAAGAAGAGGGTTCTGAATATGCCATCTGGCATAACAATCAACCTGAAGATGCTTTTTGTCCCTTGTGACAACATCTGAAGGGTCATCATCATACTCAAGAATCCTGTCATCAAACACTTGAAGCTGCTGAAGAAAGGGAATCTTGAAGTAGAGTCCCGCGCCGGAGCTCAATGCCACGCCGGGAGCATTCTCCGCCATCCAGAGTTCCAGTTCTGCCATTTCCTCCGGGGTTCTGTTACCCACAATTACTCTGATCGGTTTACCAAGTTGAAGAATCACAGCCTGCTGTGTTTCATTAATAATGAAAAAGGCTCCGAAAAATATCAGCGCGACTATCAGAACCAGTACTCCTGTGAGACAACCTTTAAATTTTGGAGGAATTCTCATTACATACCTCCATCCAGATTGTAGTGGGTCAGTGCACCTGCATGAGAATCTACAATGGTAATTTGAACATCACTGAGAACACTCTCCAGCATCTCCAGATGGAGCCTTGCTGAAGTCACCTGAGGACTCTTGGCGTATTCTGCCGCAACCATAGTGAATCTCTCAGCAGCACCCATAGCCCTGTTAATTCTTACCGCCGCATAACCCATTGCCTCGTTAACAATGGTAACAGAATCCGCCCTGGCTTCAGGAATAACCTGATTCCTGTATCCCTCCGCTTCGTTTATGTACGCCTGCATATCCTCACGGGCTGTGGCCACATCCTTGAAAGCATCAGAAACCTGTGCCGGAGGCTGAACATCCTTCAGCTGAACTGCCACGATGTTAATTCCCATTGTGTAGTTGTCTGCCATTTCCTGGACTTGTCCCATAATGCGGTTCTGTACATCAAGCTTGCCTGTGGTAAGAACAGCGTCAATGGCATTATCTCCTATGACCTGTCGGATACAAGCCTCTGATATATCCACCAGAGTACCTTCCGGCTCTCTAACATTAAACAGGTAAGCCCCCGCGTCACTGATTCTGTACTGCACTATCACCGAGCAGTTGATGATGTTCTCGTCACCGGTAAGCATCTGACCTTCACGAAGCATATCCGGATCATCAAAACCCACATACTCTGTTGTTCTGCCTGATCCGTAGGAACGGAATCCAATCTCAATCCTCTGAACCACATTCACAGGTGCTTTGAGTACTGTCTGCACCGGCCATGGAATCTTTAGATGGAATCCCGGTTCAGCAACAGAAGTCTGCCTGCCGAAGGTAAGAATCACCCCCTGCTCTTCCGGGCCCACAACATAGAACGGCCCTCCCCTGATAATCCATACAAGGATGACCACGGCAAGTACCGCAAGAAAAATCTGCCTGGGGCTCACTGAATGAGCATCCACAACTTTCATGCTATCTCCCTTCACTTACTGTCAATGTTTGTATCAGTAGACAAAGCTGCTGTTTTTTCGTTTTCACTTCTCCGAGACAAATAATTAAAGACTTTGTATATAATTATACCTGTCAGCAAGAAGAAAGTATATGAATGAAAACTTCCCAAAGAGTTCTTATTCAATAGTATTTTCAACGCACATACTGGCGCTATTAACAAAATGCCTGTCACGACACTGCAGAATACAGAGGCACTGATTAACTTGACAAAAAGAGAATTTCCATTATTCCTGTATATCTTCAGAAATGACCATTTAAAAAGAGGCCAGAATACAAACCCCTGTATAAGTGCCACCGGGATTACTGTGCAAGCATTTTCCATCTTTTCCTAAGAATTACCATTGTTTTCTGATTCCAGTTTTCTCTGAAGTGTTCTTCTGCCTATACCAAGTAAAGAAGCTGTTTTAGTTCTGTTTCCGCCGGTGAGGGCAAGCATTTTTTTTATGACTTCATCTTCTACCACTGCAAGGGTCATCGGAAGACACAATTCCAGTGTACTGCAGGTGTCCTCTCGGACTCTTTCCAGTTCCGGAGGAAGATCTTCAACTGTGATCCTGCTGTGAGTGGTGACCAGAAGACTCTCCATCATGTTCTTCAACTGACGGACATTCCCCGGCCAGCGAAAGGATTTCAGTCTGACTATAACCTCCGGATCAACTTCCGGCATGGAAAGCCCGTACTTCTCAGCCGATTGTCTGAGAAGCGACATTGTAAGAAGGGGTATATCACTTCTTCTGGCTCTAAGAGGAGGAATATCAAGCTCGATAACCTTAATGCGGTAGAAGAGATCCTCCCGGAATGTTCCGTCTTCCACCATTTTAGACAAATTGCGATTTGTTGCCGCGATCAGTCTCACATCAACCGGCACAGGGGTATTCCCTCCCAGACATGTAATCCTTTCTTCCTCAAGCACCCGGAGAAGCTTGGCCTGAATGGAAAGAGGCATATCACCTATCTCGTCCAGCAGCAGAGTTCCACCGTTTGCGGCCTCGAATTTCCCCTGCCTTCTGGTATCGGCTCCTGTGAAAGCTCCCCTCTCGTAACCGAACAGTTCACTTTCCAGGAGCGATTCAGGAATTGCCGCGCAGTTAATGGCTATGTAGTTGCCTCTTCGCTGACTCATTGCATGTATTTCCCTGGCAAGCACATCTTTCCCCGTGCCGCTCTCCCCGGAAAGAAGAACAGTCACTTTTATGGGAGCGACTCTTGCGGCTTTCTGCATCAGATTCGACATTGCTCTGCTTCGATAAAGCATACCCTCGCCCTGCATGCTGTCATCCGATATGCTCTTCGCTAAACCTGATTTATTCGACAGTTTTGAAGATGATCTTGCAAAAGCACTCTGCAGGGCACTTCTGAGAGACTCTGAGTCTGATGGATCAAGCAGAATATCAACAACTCCCGATCTCATCCAGGAAATTGCTTCACTGGCGGTTATGTTTTTCCCGTAGATAACAACACTTGAATTAACATTGGCCCTTGAAAGTGATTCAAGAAAAGTATTCATGTGCAGATCTGTCAGCTCGGAGCTGGCCGCAATTACATTAACAGATCGGGATTTCACCCTTCTTAAAGCCGATCTCGCGGAGTTTTCAATAGTACAACTATAACCGATGGAGGAGACAGCTGCACGAAGGTTTGATGCCCTGTCGTTGTCTGAATCCACAAACAGAACTGTTCCCCTGCCAAGAATTGTAGTCAATCTAGCTCTCTTCCCTGAATGCAGTTTTTTTTACGAAGAGGAACGGAGGCATTGCAAGAACGTCAATACCCGTTCCGTAGTAGCAGCGTACAGCATCAATGGGTGTATTCACGATGGGCTCACCTCTTATGTTAAAAGAGGTGTTCAGCACAACAGATACGCCCGTGATTTCCCCGAATTTTTTAATCACATCGTAGTAGAAAGGATTTTCTTCTCTGGTTACAGTCTGGACTCTGGCTGTATTGTCAACATGGGTCACCGCAGGTATAACACTTCCCATACCTTCCACAACTGAATACGTCTTTATCATATGGGAAGATTCAACACAGTCAAGGAAATACCTGCCGGCCTCTTCCTGAATACAGGCGGGAGCAAAAGGTCTGAATCCCTCCCTGTGCTTCACCACACCGTTGACCACATCCTTCATCTCGGCTCTCCTGGGGTCGGCCAGAATGGATCTGTTGCCAAGAGCACGAGGGCCAAATTCGGTTCTGCCCTGATAAACAGCCACAACCTTTCCATCCGATATCATCTCCGCTACTGTTTGAGCAAGATTCTCCGGCTTGACGGGACTGAGTTTTGCCATCTCAATATCCGCAGTAATGTCATCTTCAGAAAACCCGGAACCAAGGTACATTGTTTCCGGCTTCTTCAGAGGAATCTCAGTGGAAACTGCCCTGTGCACCGCAACCGCTGCCCCAACAGAAGTGCCTGCGTCATTCGGTGCAGGAAACGGATAAATTTCCCTGAACCCTCCCTCCCGTTCAAAAAGACCGTTCATGACACAGTTCAATCCGACTCCTCCGGCAATCACGAGAAGGTCATGATCAGTCTGCTGTCTGAGGTACTTAACTACCGCAAGACCTGCTTCCTCTATTGCCCGCTGGGCACTGGCAGCAATATTTTCGTGTCGCTCTTCAGGGTCCCCGTCTTCTGACTTCCGTGGTTCACCAAGTATAGAAAGAGCCTCCGGGCTGAAGACTGCATGGTGAACTCCCATTGAGACATCCACAAGTTTTAAGTCCACAGTAAACCTGCCGTCCTCAGCTCCTATTATTCTTTTGAAGAGATCAAGATACTCAGGTTTTCCATAGCTGGAAAGTCCCATTACCTTGTACTCATCATTATTGGGAGTGAAACCCAGAAAGCTGGTAACTGCGGAATAGAAAAGACCAGGGGAAGCAGGAAGATGAGTTCTTCTGTATTCCTTCAGAACCCCACCCGTGATTGAACCGGCAAGGCTTGAATGCTTTTCACCTGCACCGTCCATGGTGAGTACTGCCGCATCTCTGCATCCGGCACCGAGCCATGCTGACCAGGCGTGTGCCTCGTGATGGTCAATGAAATGAAATTGTGGTGAAAAGGAATCACCCAGATGCTCACGCATGATACACGGAATAGATGCCATCTTAATGGAACCGCTTAACTGCCCGAGAAAGAATTTTACAGAGCCCTTCCTGGTCATGTATCCTGGGAATGCCCTGAAAGTCTCCTTCCTTACATTGTAGGGTTTCATGTAATATGCGACATGATCAATGTTGGATGGTTTCAACCCGGCCTGATCAAGCAGGAAATCAACGGCTTTTTTCGGATAACCCGCATCATGTTTGCGCCTTGAGAATCTTTCCTCTTCAGAGGCTCCAACAAGAACACCATCAATTAGAAGAGCTGCTGCTGCATCATGCTTGAAACAATTTACGCCAAGAATCGCGGTCATCACTCATCCCGTCTGTTACGCCTGAAAAGTTCGTGAAAGGCTTTTCGGCAATAGGGCGCTGTGTATCGAATATCCTTCCGGCGCAAACGGGGATTAAGAAAGCCAGTTACCAGCCTGCACCCCTGCAACAATCCCATAAACAGCCTGAACAGTGCCATGGAGCCTGTATATCCGTGTTTCCTGAGAAACTTCAGCTTTGCATGAATATACTTCAGGTATGTTTCCCTACCAAATATTTTTCTGGCTGATGCTCCTTCAATATGAATAACTTCCGCCGAAGGAACAAACACCGATGGAAGTCCGCTGAGAAACAGCCTGTACTGCAATTCTGTCTCCTCATGATAGAAGAAGAAATCCTCATCAAATCCACCCGCAGTCAGGAAAAGTTCCCTCCGGAAAACCATTACTGCTCCCACGAGCCAGTCAACTCTCTGCTCTCTGGTGTGCGGAAAGTTAACTGCGGATCTCCTGCCCAGCAGAGGGATGTGCTCGGCTATAAGTCGTCCGGGAAACGGGAAGTTCCTTAAAGACCTCTGGAGAGTACCGTCAGGCCATAGAAGCCTGGGACCGATTATCCCTGCATCAGGATACCTGTCAACTGCACTCAGCAAAGCCTGCAGGCTGCCGGGAAGAAATATTGTATCCGAGTTGGCGAGAACGATGATTTCCGCGTCTATGTCTTTTATCGCTCTGTTGGCTCCTCCCGCAAAACCAAGATTTTCAGAAGATCTAATCAGTGTAAACCAGTTACTGTCTCCCCATTCTTCGACTGCTGCTCTGTCTGAACCATCCTGCGAATCATTATCAAAAACGATGAGTTCCCCGTTAAGTTCTTCCACTGAACCCGCCAGAGATTTAATCATCTCAGGAAGAACTTCCAGGCCGTTCCAGTTCAGAGTGAGTACCGCGAAACGTTTCAGGTTAATCTCCCATCATTTCTCTGCAGAGTGTCACATGTTCCCGAAAACGGGGCATGTCTTCACTGCCGAGGGCTCTCCGGTAACTACTGAAGTACAGGTACGGATCAATGGCATAATCGTCAGGCCCGTTTATCTGGTAATGAAGGTGAGCAGCTGTGGAAACACCGGTATTACCGACTGTTCCAACCTCTTCCCCCGGCTCAATGATGGCACCTGGAACGGCGCGGGAAGCAATTGTGTGAAGGTGCAGGAAAATTTCAGAGTACCCTCCAAAATCAATCTCAATGCAGTGCCCGTTGTAGGAGGTATTCCAATTCGTCCTTAAAACGGTACCCCCTGTAACAGAATATACCGGAGTTCCCAGAGGTGCCTTGTAGTCAATGCCCTGATGCACATGATCTCCCCTCGGCTCTCCAAATACACTGGTTATCTCTTCAAATGTTCCAACTGGCATTCTGTTCAGCAGCCTCACAAGTTCGGAACCGTCCGGTTTCCAGACTGAGGGCCAGTTGTCTCCTGATTTTTTAAACACATATCCGGAAAAGGTATGGTTTGATGATCCTTCAACCGGAACAAACTCAAATGCGATGACCGTGTTTTCTCTGGGAAGTTCCTCAGTGGTGTAAAGAATGCGCATTATATCACCGGAAGTGAATCCCCTCCACGGATTCATTTCCCAGACAAGGTTCCGAACACAGTGAGCTCCCAGAATATCAGGTTCCACGTCAGAGACAACTCCAAGGCTCTGGTAGAGAGACCCCTGTACCTCTATTTCAACAAATCGCCATGCTTCCGGAGGGATGGAAAGAGATAGAGAGTCAGCCAGAGCCTCCAGCGAGTCATCTGCCGCCGCAAGACTGTCCTCCAGTATCACAAGCGAGTCCTCGGGAGAAAGACTGATAACAATACTATCCTCAGCCAGAGAATCGGGCAGCACAACCGGAATTACAGTGTCTGCTGGAAGGAATGTCTCTATTGCCTCAACAGTTTCTTCCCCGTAATCATCCTGAGAAATAAAGTAGCTGTCCTCAGGGGCAGGTTCCCTTGAACAACCAAGCAGGAAAAGTATGGTGACAATATATTGCCAGTATTTCATTCACCCTCCGTCAGCATATTGACATCAATAAAAATAGTATCAATACTATACGCATGAATGGTTCAAGGAGGGGATACAGAGTACTGGTCGTGGATGATGAACCGGAGATTCTGAACTTTGTTAAAGAGGTTCTGACCTCCAGCGGTTTTTTCTGCGATTGTGCATCAGACAGCAGACAGGCGCTTGGGAAACTAAGAACCCAATCGTATCATCTGCTCATTACTGATATTCGTCTGCCGGATGGCTCGGGCATTGACATCATCAGAATCGCCAGAGAAAAGCATCCCTACATGGCAGCCATGGTTATTACCGGGTTCGCTTCAATAGAAGGCATTAAAGAGGCAATGGATCTGGGAGCGATGGACTATATCCCCAAACCATTTTCAATGGAGGATCTCCTCCTTGCCGTGGAGGGCGTGATAAAGAAACAGAGACATAGCAAACACTCATCCGGAAAAACTCTTGTAACAAACAGCCCGGCTATGGAAAAGGTAATGGCACTTGTTGAAAAAGTCAGCGCCACCGACAGTACAGTCCTGCTAACCGGTGAGAGCGGTACCGGTAAGGAAATGATAGCACGGGCTCTTCACAGAATGAGCAGAAGATCGGCGGGGCCATTTATTTCAGTCAATTCAGGCGGCATTCCTGAGGGTCTTCTGGAAAGCGAGCTCTTCGGGCACATAAAGGGATCTTACACCGGCGCCCACGCAACAACCATAGGCCATTTTCAGGCCGCTGAAAACGGCACTCTCTTCATGGACGAAATCGGTAACATGGGGCAACCCATGCAGGTAAAACTTCTCAGGGCTCTTCAGGAAAGAGAAGTGACTCCCGTAGGTTCCTCAACACCAATCCCTATCAGTACCAGGTTTATTTCCGCCACTAACAGCGATATCAGGCAGGATGTTGAAAACGGATCTTTCAGGAAAGATCTGTACTACAGATTAAATGTCTTTGAGATTAAGATACCTGCTTTAAGAGAAAGATCAACAGATATTATCCCGCTGGCAGAACTCTTTCTTTGCGGAATGCGAGGACCATTCGGAGGAGAAAAACTCAGCGACAAAGCAATTACAGCTCTTCTGACCTACTCCTGGCCAGGCAATGTGCGGGAGCTTGAAAATGTAATTGAAAGAGCCGTAGTTCTTGCGGGCAACGAAACCATTTCTTTGGAACACCTTCCCGATTGGATCTCCAATTCTCCCGGAACTGATATTCCATCGGCGGATACCGCTGGAGTAGTACACTTAAATGTAATTGTTAACTCGGTTGAACGTCACTATATTCAAAAGGCACTGATTGCCTCCGGAGGGGTGAGGTCAAAGGCGGCACGAAGACTCGGGCTGAAGAGAACAACGCTATTGGCCCGAATGAAGAAGCTTGGAATTGCAGAGGGGTTGAAAGGATAGCTCTATGAGCGGTAATCTTCCCCGGATTCTGATTATTGACGATGACCCTGCTATTTGTGAAGTGGTTGTTGAAACACTGAAGAATCAGGGATATACAGTGGATTCAGCACAATCGGGCAGTGACGTCTCCGGGTTCCTTTCTCTCAAGACCTATCCCATTGTTCTGTGCGATGTTTTACTACCGGATACCAACGGGCTTGAACTCATGTCTGAGATCAAGGAAATGAATCCTGACACCTTTGTAATTCTCTTTACAGGACACGCCTCTGTTGACCTCGCCAAAGAAGCCATCAGGCAGGGTGCTTACGATTTTATAACCAAGCCATTCACAAGCAACGAAATTATAGAAGCAGTGCAGAGAGCCGAAAACGAGCAGAGAGCTAATTTCTCCGATATAACTTACACTGAACTTAGAATCCTTCATGAACTAACAGTGTCCAGCAAAATGACAAAATCCTCGAAAAAAATCTCTCTGGAACAATTCGGAGCAAAAACTGCGGAAAGCTTCGGAGCGGATTCACTTCGCATATATCTGAAAAATGACAAAAGTGATACCTTACTGGAAAAAACAGTGGAAATCGGAGAAGGATCTTTCGCTGATGAGGTTACCTGGTACTTTCTGGCCAGCAGAACAATGCAATCCGGAGGAGAGGTTCTCCTGGATCCCAGCAGCCCTGAAAACACAGACATGTCTGGAACCAGGGCCTCTTTCATGGGAACTGTCATTCCCACAAGCGAAGCGAATCTGGGTGTTATCCTGGCAGGGAGAAACGAAAGGAGAGACAGATTTAAAACCCGCGACCTAAAGCTTCTGGCTCTATATGCGGCGCAGCTTGGAAATCAGCTTCAAAACCTCAAAATGACTGATGACCTTTTAATGAATAACGAGGAGCTGGAAAAAATCAATATGGTTACAAGCGGATTTTCCACTTCGCTTTTAACGTCCACTGTGGTCTCCTCCGTGGCCCATGGACTGCGGGATTTCATCCCATTTGATGTCGCGGGATTTTTTGTTTCGCTTGAAAGCGGCACACTGTACAACTACATTCTAATGAATGAAGCTATTCCAAAAGATAAAGTGCATTCCTCTCTGAAAAGACAGATGGGTAAGAATCTGGGAAAAGTTCTGGCATCTGAGCTGATGACTGGAGTTCGCTACGGAACATTTGTCGGGGAGAACATCCGCACCTTCGAAAACTATCCTGAATTTACTTTCACTGAGCTTGATGATTACGGTAAAATTCACGGTTGGATAGTCATGGGCTCATGGTCCGGAAGAAGCAAGCTTCTTCCCTCTTCAAAGTTCATTCCCATACTTCTTCGCCATGCGACATCAGCTCTTTGCAACTCACTTCAATACAGGGAAAATCAGAGTAATTATCTTGAAACCATTACCGCCATGGCCCAGGCGGTTGACGCAAAGGATAAATACACCAGCGATCACTCCAGGAATGTTACAGCTTACGCACTCGCTCTAGCAGACAAACTGGGTATTTCTCGCCAGGAACGAAATGATCTCTGGAACGCGGCTCTTCTGCATGACATAGGTAAAATAGGCATCCCTGAAACTATTCTTAACAAACCCGGAAAACTCTCCAAAAAGGAATATGAAGTCATCAAGACACATCCTGTTAAGGGATGCAGCATCCTTGAGCCAATAAAGGCATTCAGAAACCTCTTGCCCGCAATTAGATACCATCATGAAAGACTTGACGGCAGAGGATACCCGGACGGTTTAGACGGTACACACATTCCTTTTTCAGCTCGTATTCTAACCGTCGCTGACTCTTTTGATGCAATGACCAGCAGCAGAGTGTACCGCAAGTCACTGGGAGTAGAATACGCCCTGGAACAACTGGAGAAGCATTCAGGAACACAGTTCGACCGTGAACTTGCCAGGGCATTCATAGAGCTGATAAAAGCCAGACCCTATAAGGATATTTTACTAACATATGGTTCTGTTCTGCTTGAGAGACAACCGGTTCTTCACCACTGACGCAGGTAGACTATATTCCCGTCATTAACAGAAACACAACTCAGGGAGATAACAATGGCCGAAATAGTCGGAATCAAAGCAAGACAGATTATTGACTCAAGGGGAAACCCTACAGTAGAAGCAGATGTGTACCTCGAAAACGGCAGTTTGGGAAGAGCTGCTGTTCCCAGTGGAGCCTCCACCGGCGAACATGAAGCCGTGGAACTCAGAGACAACGATGACACCTTTATGGGAAAATCGGTACTTACCGCAGTCAACAACATTCACACCCGGATTGCCCCGGAGTTGCTGGGAAGAGACTCATCCTGTCAACTTGAGATCGATGCGGTGATGAAAAAAATAGACGGAACTGAAAACAAAGCCGAGCTGGGAGCAAACGCGATTCTCGCAGTTTCAATGGCGTGCGCCAGAGCATCCGCTGACAGCCTGATGATACCTCTTTTCAGTTACCTGGGCGGTCCTGCGGCCAGAGTGCTTCCTGTACCCATGATGAACATAATCAACGGAGGGCAGCACGCTTCAAATCCCATTGACCTTCAGGAATTCATGGTTGTACCGGCAGGCTTTAATACCTTCAGCAGAGCCCTGCAGGCCGGGGTAGAAATTTTTCAGACTTTAAAGAAAAGAGCTTCTGCGGCAGGCATGTCCACAAGCGTCGGTGACGAGGGCGGGCTTGCTCCCGATCTGCCTGACAACACCGCAGCACTGGAATTCATTGTTGAAACCATAAAGGAAGCAGGGTACACACCGGGACAGGATGTATTCATCGCTCTTGATCCGGCGGCAAGCGAATTTTACAGAGATGGGCGCTACTTCATGCACGGAGAAGATCCCTCAGGATTAACTTCAGAACAGATAGTGGATTACTGGGTAAAACTCGTTAGTCAGTTTCCCATCGTTAGTATTGA
>JAIOSV010000091.1 GCA_021107435.1 Candidatus Sabulitectum sp.
CGTCCCGAGCGTTAGCACGGAGAGCAACGGAGCCTATACCCAAGCGCGTCCCGAGCGTTAGCACGGAGAGCAACGGAGCCTATACCCAAGCGCGTCCCGAGCGTTAGCACGGAGAGCAACGGAGCCGGTAACCGAGTGCGTCCCAAACGTTAGTATGGAACTCAGAATAGTGGCGCATTATACCGACTTGTCGCGGAAGTCCACCCCTCTCCACTTAATTCCTTGCAGACTTGCAAGATTGACCGGAAGAGTGAGATGCACTATCCTATCTGAAGATCAGGTGGATGATACACGAGAAACAACGATGATAAAGACAGAAACACATCAACATGTAAATTTCTTGACGGAGTGGAAGTTCATTGGAGTGAAGAGTACTCTGCAAGCACGGGAGTTCTGAATGAAATATGAGAATGGTGAAGCTTACGACAAGGAAAAAGCTGGTAACATCTACTACCGGCTGTGGTTCGAGATGATTGAACATTATCTTGGTATTTACCTTCCGGACTCCGGCAAGGTGCTGGATGCCGGCGGAGGAACAGGAGAATTTTCAATCAGAGCTGCAAATCTCAGATCGGAGCTTTCATTTATAAATTTCGACTTTTCAGAGAATATGCTGAATACCGCAAAAGAAAAACTGAACAAACTCGGATTGGAATCCAGGGTCAGGAACCGGCAGGGAAACATTATGGAAATGCCTTTTAATGACAGGTCATTTGACTATGTCATGTGCCTGGGTGATGCCTTCAGCTTCTGCTCCGATGTGGGGAAAGCATTCTCAGAACTTGCCAGGGTCACCGGGAATAAGGGCCTCCTTCATCTTTCTGTAAACTCATTCTGGGGCAACTTTGCCGGCATGATCAGCAAAGGGCCGGATCTGGGATTTACTTTCAACGATGTGATTGAGTATTACAAAACCAGAGTCATTCAGCAGAATGGTGTTTCCACTCACTGCAGAAGCTTCACATTTCAGGAATTGAAGGAAATGGGTGAAAGGAACGGGCTTAAAATAGTAAAAGCGTTTTCCGCCCCGGTACTTCCCGCTCATAAAGACTGGCTGCATGATGAAGAGAGGTATCAACAGGTGCTCGAACTTCAGTATTGCCATTGTGAGAAGGAGAGCCTTCTGGATATGGGAAATCATCTGAATATTATTTTTGGCAGATAGCATACATATTCAGTACTATTATGCACAACACGAAATACATGAACAGTCTGCTGCCATGATGGAGGACAACTGATGAAGAACGCTGTAACAATTGCTGTTATTCTTGTCTTTGCGGTACCGGTTTTCGGGCTGAACGGTTCACTGGAAACCATTGGTGAGATCAGGGTTCTTAACCTCTGGGGAACCTGGGAGGAAATGGGCTATGCCCACGGCTACCTTCTAGGACCTGACTTGAAAGAATTCTATGAAGAATACTTCCTGGAACTGGCAGGCAGTCAAGCGAATGTAAATTATCTAAGAAACTACTTTCCCATCTATTTCTCTGTACCGGAGGAGTTCAGTGATTACGCGGACGGGATTATCGCTGGCGTTTCCGATACCATATCTATCTGGTCTTCTGTTTACGGCAGGAACATTGACGTACTCGATATTTTTATCTCCAGTTCCGTACCTGATCTATCAGCGGTTGTGGACTTCCAGCAGCTTCTCTGTTCCAGCGCAAGCGCCTGGGGAAGCGCCACTTCAAATGATCCAGCTCTTCAGGGTAGTCCGGCTGTATCCAGAAATCTTGACTACTATGTGGATACACAGGAAACGATTCTTGATCAGCATCTGCTTTTAGTTTACGACCCGGAAGTGGGACAGGACTGGATATCGGTTGCCTTTCCGGGATTCATGGGGTGCCTCTCCGGCATGAATGAAACCGGGCTGAATGCTTCTCTCAATATGGGTAATTACCAGGGAACTTCACAGACCACTCCGGAATTCGTCCCGATCTGTATGGCTCTGGCACTGGGTCTCTCAAGTGAGGATTTTGACAATAGCGGTACATGTGACATCAGCGATGTGATGGCTTCTGTCACCACATGGAACAGATCAAACTCTTATGATATCCACATCTCTTCTCCTGCAGATATTGGTACAGGCGGTAACCCTGCAGTTATAGCAGAAATCAATAACCACTCAGGTTATGCATTTCGCTATGCGACTGATGAATCTTCCATATCACCGGACAGGATGATACTTACAAATCACCACAGAGTGCTGTACCCTCCTGTGTCGTGCTACAGGTACAGCAGGCTTCTGGATTCACTTGAAACCAATCCTGATGTTACTCTTAATCGTCTGTGGAATTTCATGGGTGCTGTAGGTGGACCGCCCACTCCGGGAGTCGGCGGTACTCTCCAGACAATGATTTTCCAGCCTGAACAGCGTAGGACAGGACTTGCTTTCGCATCTTCGGGAACAGCCTCATACAGTAAAAGCCCCGAGTGGATTGAATGGTCCGATCTTTATCCGAACCATGATCCGCAGTCGGTTGAAGAGGGATCAGCTCACCCGGCAACACTTCATATTTATCCCAACCCGGTCTCATCTGTGCTTTACATTACTGCGGGAGTTTCAAATGCAGAGCGGCTTCGGCTGTTTGACCTCAGCGGAAGGCAAATGAGTGTTCCTTTCTCCCGGACTGCCGGTAATCAATTCGCAGTGGATATAAGCAATCTGGCACCAGGGCTTTACCTTCTGATGAATAACTCAGGTGAGATTACTGAAAGAGCTTCTTTCCTGATTCTCAGATAGCTACATGAGCTTGTTTGCAACACGCTGCGGTTCAGTGGCAATTTCCTGTTCTATTCGCAGCAGATGTATTAGAGCATCGTCTTTGTTCAGCTGAAAGAGTGCCGGCGGATTCATGAATGCAAAACCGTTCCGCATTACTCCTATTGGTATACCGTCAATCAAATCCCGGTTTTTGAAAGCCATTGCAGAAATGTCGCTGAAGACCGCCTCTGAGCTTAACATACCAAGCGGGGTTACTTCAATGTCACAGCCAACCTGGGAGTTTACGATATCTTCCATCACATTGATCACGGCAGGATTATCCACAGCCTGTGCTATCAATAACCCGCATAGTTCTTTCGGGCACACAAGTCCAATATTTGCGGGGTCTTTTTTGATGGGTTCAGTTGTTTCGTGTATCGAATGAATATTGTTAAGATACATCAGCCTGTCGTTATCTGCACTTGATGAAGTTTCAATTACGATATGTCTGTGGGGGATGCCCTGGCCCTTTTCCAGTTCACGTATTCTCAGAAGTATTTCTCCGCTCTTGTAACCAGTCTCGTAAATACCTTCACTATCGGAAGTGTCCACGAGTATAAATATGCCACCAATATTATCATCTGCAATCCAGTGTTTCAGGAACACCGGATCATTTGTCGCTCCGACCGATATCCGCAGATCTTCACAGCAGGCCTCTGCTTCCGCCTGGAACCTGTTGCTCTTTGTCAACAAGTTTATATGTCCAGGGAGATTTCTCAAGTTGTGGATTATCGCAGGAACCTGGGCATTCCAGCCGATGATAAGCAGGTCGCGATTATCCGCAGAGGTGCTTTCTATAGAACCAAGGGTTATTCTGGTCCTGGTGGGTGTGTTTTTTGCATTGCTGTGCAGCAGTGGCAGATTAATCATGCTGTCGCCTTCGGAGAGATATACGATACTCTCATAGTTACCCATATCCGCGCTTGCATCTGATCCCTTCGGAACAAGGATTAACTGGCCGTTGAACATGAGTCCCAGGGGCTTCACCGTAGTGTTCTCCGATGCTCGGCACAGCTCCAGGAAGCTTCTTTTAAGCCACCTTTTCGGTACGCGATCTGCATAAATATTTGCGGTTCTCGAGTGCAGAATATCTCTGAAGACCTGTTCCAAACCCGGTTTCAGCTTTGCCTGGCTTAGCAAACGTCCACCAAATGACAGTGTTTCAAGTGCAGTACCTCCAAGTGCCTCAATTGTGTCGTGCATGCGTTCATCTTCGGTGCAAGCCAGCAGGTGTGATGCATTCCCCTTTTTTGAGTGTGAAGCTATATAAGAAGCCAGCAGAAAAGTCTGTTCATCCCGTTCGTCCAGGTTGGCGAGTTCTCCGCGGGCCGGAGGAATTATAACGGCTCGGGCTCGCTGGATTGCTACTCTTTCAAGAGTGTGTGGATTGGTGATTGCTCCGCGAACATATTGTATGCCGAGTTCTCGAATATCTTCTGACATATCTCCGTCGTTTACTATGTATATGCGCTGTTGGAGGCCAGGCTCCCGTCTGAGCAGGTTTCTAAGCAATGTTTGCGCATGTTCACTCCAGCCTATTATTACAAAGTGATTGCGAAGACCCATGGTTTTCCGAAAGAACCTTTTGGAACGATTGAACATGTCCGGCAACAGCCCAACCAGTGAAGTGTAGAAAAGTATTCCCGGGATTTTTACCCAATCCCCGAAGGCTTGTGCTCTGGGGTTTGTCAATTCGGTCCAGAAGCTACCGCCTGTCGCAAAGACCTGAACGGTCCATGTTAGCGCTTTTCCGAAAGAACATCCCTCCATTCCCGCCACTATCAACGCTGAGCCTATGATTATTGCGATATTACCGTAAATAAGCAGCATGTATGGCAGGCCTGGTGTCCATCCAAAACCTTTCCTTACCATAGGCCGGAACTGTTTGACCACACGTGTAAGGCGTAGCCATCGAGTAAACGCACGTATAGTTCTCAGACCTCTCAGCAACCTCAGGTGGTCAAAGCGCACAAACGATAACAGAGCAAGCAAGTCGAACAAATACCATCTGTTGAATACTTGAGTTTTTAAAATAACCCTTATCTCGCGCGAGTAAACGCGCACTTTTCCGAATTTGCCAGTTGTTCTTAATCCCTTGAGTCCTGACCAGTCCGGTGAAAACAGTGTTCTGAGAAGGAGTTCTATAAGGAATGAGCAGAACAGGATACTTGTAACCCATGCTTCTTGTATTAATTCAAAATATATACGTTCATCAGTCGAAATCCACTGCAGAGTCATCTGGACAATTGCAACGGATGTTATGAAGTGCATCAGGCGAGAAAGATAGAATGATACGAGTTTTCGAAAGATTGCTTGCATCTGAACCTTCGACCTTTCTACTTTCTATTAAATAATATGAAACTCTAAATTTTGTGTTACCATTGGCACTGCTCAGAACAAGGCATTAGTACATTCAGTTAATAAGCATACATCTTTCAGATGTGAGAATACACGGGACAAACCTGACTTGTCAAGCCAGTGAGTCATTCGATTTATCACTTCGTAAATTTCGGTATAGTGGTGATTGCAGTATGCACGCGGATCTGCGGTGAGAGGATTTACAGTTCAGGAGACAAGATTGGAAATAGTCTTGTCTCCTGCTAAAAATTGTATTTTATTTAACTGTTTCGAGCTCAATTAGATTAGAACCGTATCATACCAGAGACGGTATTCTGTACCTCTGAAGTTTTTTAGATCTTCTTCCTGCAGGTTCTCATACTGATAGTTCTGTGATGCCGGTGCTTCCGGCCCGACATACCTGCGGTGGAGAATCTGTCTTCCCTGTGAAGTGAAGAAACTCTCTGCCGGTGTACCCTTCTGCCAGCTCCAGAATACTGCCAGGCAATGCCCGTGCTTGATGTCTCCAACAGTCAGATCTACAACACGGGCAGAGTATTCTTCGTTTTCTGTACACGAGTAGGTTGAGGGGAACAGTTCTTCCCCCTTTTTCATGAACCTTGTCAGGGGATAGGTTTCATCCGCTGTTATTCTCATTACCCAGTCAAAGCCATTATCGGTAACACTGAAGTAGTCAAGAACATTCGGTATGGCCGGTTCGCAGTCGGAGTGTTCAATCAGTACTTCAAAGCATTTTCTGCCAAGTATCTCTGTTTTTCTCACTACCTGAGAATGTACAGTCTGGGTAAGGATGCCTCCGGGATAATCGAAGAACCGGCAGACTTCTTCGTGACCTTTCTTCAGAACAGTTCCGAAGTAGAGTCCCGGCCCTGCTGTATGCACCGTCATCTTTTCGTTCGGGAGCTCTTTGATTCTGATAACCGGCACTGTATTCACAGGCTCGGGAGTTTTTCCGGCTCGTGACATACTCAACACCTCTTTCCTCATGTTGATTCGACCTTCCCACAGACGACGTTTTACCGTGCCCAGAGGAACACCGAGTCGTGTGGCGACTTGCTTTTGGGAATAGCTGGAGAGGTAAGTCAGACGGGTGGTTTCCCGCAGTTTCGGAGACAGTCGAGACAGTGCCAGCAGAGCCAGTTCTGTTTGTGAGGCAATATCATTGTCTTCTGATCTGTCTTCGATAGTATTTTCCCTTAACTGCGCAAATCTCGGTTCTCTTCGGAGTCGGTTTCGGGCGATGTTCCTGGCAATCAGTCTTACCCATCCACCGAAATTGTATGGTTTCTTCAGGGAAGAGAGCTTTAGAAAACCTCTCAGAAAGGCTTCCTGAATTGCATCCTCCGCGTCATGAATGCTGCCGGTCAGGCCAGTTAACTCAACCATAATTTCGGATCTGCACCGTTCTGTCAGTTCGCTGAAGGCTGACAGATCACCGGCCTTTGCCTCCACTACAAGTTCTCTGTCTGATTTTGTCTTTGCAATATTCATCGAACCCTCCATGCTATACCCCAATAACCCGGAAATGATACAGAGGTTCGGTTTTTCTCAAGTGAGGAAACTTGAAGATAACACCGGGTGCTGCGAAACCTGTACTTTAAGTTAAGAAAAACGAGAAGTGGAAATGCTCTGTGATAGCGGGACTTGTTCTTTGTTCTGCAATTGTTCATTCTTAACGCGATGTTTTTCTAACCGCCAGAACAACAGGGAGAGTGGAATATGGATCGTATCAAGAGAATTAAACGGCTTATAGCTGCTATCCCAAAACTTAGTGATTACCGTCTGGAGTTGGTTGACACGATTGTTGATGTATTTCAACAGCCAAAGGACTTTTCAGTCTCCCCCCCAAACTGATATTTTCAACAGCTCTATTGTTGATGATTTTGGCGATATACTGAGACTTCATCATTGTTTTTCTCGAGAGCCTTTTTCCAAGGACAAATTTGAATATGCGCTGGAAAGTGTTTTTAGAGTTGCGGAAATATCTGCGAACTTAGCGCCAAGGGGGCAACGCGGCTATGATATCATAATTGACGGGCAGAGAATTTCCCTCAAAACCGAAGCTGCTGCAAGCATTCAAATAAACACGATTCATATTTCCAAATTCATGGAACTTGGCGGGGGTGAGTGGGGTGATAATCCGAAAGATCTGATTGGATTGCGTGACCAGTTCTTGAAAACACTTTCTACATTTGACCGGATCCTGATGCTTAGAGCTTTGAAAAAAGGTAGACCTGACTACATATACGAGCTGGTTGAGATTCCAGTTGTTTTACTGCAAGAAGCCAGAAATGGTATTTTGAAGATGAAGTCAGACAGCTCTCAATTCCCAAAACCAGGATACTGCTATATCGGAAAAGGGCAAAAACCTAAGTACTGTCTGTATTTTGACGGTGGAGGAGAAAGAAAACTGCAAATAAAAAAGCTTCAGAAAGCACATTGCATTCTTCATGCATCATGGACTTTCGCACCGCCTAAGAGAATTTAGCAAAAAGATCCGGTTGAAGTAGTGACAGTCTTCTTTTTGCTATAGCGGTATAGGTCTCTTTCAGTTCAATCCCCATGCATCTGCGCCCCGTTTCAATTGCCACAACACCTACCGTTCCGCTCCCGAAGAAGGGATCCAGGATTACTCCTTCCAGAGGGCAGCCTGCATAAATACACGGTCTGACCAGTGCTCGAGGGAAAACAGCAAAATGTGCTTCTTTACAGGGCTCAGTGTTGATTTGCCAAACAGTTCTCTTGTTTTTTAGACCTTTGCCATCTCCACGAGGTTCTTTAATTGCATTCTGATCGAAGTAGTATCTTTCGCTTTTTGTGAGCATGAAAAGATATTCATGAGATACTGTTACTCTATCTTTGACAGATTCCGGCTGGCAATTTGGTTTCTGCCAGATGATATCTGATCTTAGATACCAGCCATCCTGCTGCAATGCCATTGCAAGCATCCATGCCACGCCAATCAGATCTTTCTTCTTTAAACCCTTTGGCGTGTCTGGTCGATAGCCCATTGCGCGTCCTGAGTTTTTTGCATCAGAATCTCTCCACTTTCGACCCCCAGAAGTATAAGTATTTCCGATGTTTAGCCAGAATGTTCCCTCCGCCTTAAGGGTGCGCCTTACTTCGCGGAATACTCTTACAAGTTCTGAGATGTAATCATTGATGTCATCTTCAGCACCGATCTGTCCCATTAGCCCATAGTCACGCATTCCCCAGTAAGGAGGAGAAGTTATACAACAGTCGAATGTGTTGTCCGGTATAAGCGCAAGTTGTTCTCTCGCATCACCAGTAACAATGTGTACCGGTGTTTCGTGAAAGCAGTGAATTGGATATGAGCTGGTGCTTTGGAAAAACGGAGTATTCATTCCTGGATACTCCTGTCTTTTATGTCCAGCAGACATTCCGGATGATACTCAGCGACAGCTGAAGCCAGAACACTGATAATGAAAGCGTGCAGGGTCATGTCAGATTCTATAGCCATCATTTTCAGTGCCTTATGCATAGTGATATCAATATCAATGGGGAATGTCTTCGTAAGCTTCCTTTGTTTATTATGGTTCATGTAAGTAAACTTAGTAGAGTTACTGCACTAAGTCAAGTGTCTCAGGTGAGCTCAGGCTTCGGCGAACAGAGTTTTTTCCCTGACATAAACAACCTGGCCGGGATCGCCGCCCTTCATTCGTCTGACATACTTCACAAATGTCCAGTCTACAGGAACCACTCCGTTGGTTGTACTGTGCTTCGCGGCGATATGGGCGGCTTGAGTCATAACCGCCACGCTGGGGTTGTCGGCTCTGCCGTCGCGTTTGAGTATTACATGTGCCCCGCCAACACCACGGGCATGGAGCCAGATGTCATCTCTTCCGGCGATCTTGAATGTGAGTTGGTCGTTCTGTTTTGCGTTCCTGCCAACCAGGCATCGCCAGCCGCCTTCCAGAATGTATTCAAGGGGGGTGCCGGTTACTTTTTTTTCCGGTTTTCCGAGTTTTGCAAGATGTTTTGTGACTTCCTCGTCAGACATTGTCTCCAGTTGTGCCCGGATGTTTTCAAGATAGCCTGTGCGCTCCAATGAAGCCAGGATGCGTTCTTCAAGCCGGTTCTTCTCAAGGTGAACTTTCCCGGCTTTTCTGAAGTATTTGTTTGCGTTCTCCACAGGGTTCAGGGACTCTTTCAGCTTAATGGTGATCTCGGTTCCCTGCCAGTCTGTGAGCGTGGCTTTCTTCATTCCTTTTTTCAGCTTTTTTTTGCAGGTAAGAATCAGGTTACCCCAGTTTCTCAGTTCGTCGGGGCTGACAAGACGATCCAGAGATTTCTGTGAACTTTTTACTTTTTTCTTTTCAGAGGAGAGCCGCTTTTTCAGAATGGTACCAAGTTGTGTCCTTGAGGGACGGTACTCTTTCTTTACCTTGTCTGTTGTCTTTGTCTCTGGAGGAGCAAGTGGATTTTCTATGAGTTGTCCGTTTCCCAGTGGGGCGGGGACTCTGCCGAACTCTGTCTGCCATGGAGTGAAATCCCCTTCTGTCAGGCGTCTGCCCAGTTCTTTTACAGTTTCGGATACTGTTTCCGCGCTTGCAATAATAGATTTTGCGGATACAGGGCCTACTCCTTCAAGATTCCGGTAGAGAAGTTGCGGGGTTACATCTTCTCTGAAGAGCTTCTGCACTTCTTCTGAACCCCACTGCTCAGGAGGGAATCCTGATGAAGGGGGAGACTTGTATATCACCCCGGGAGATATGGATCTGAACCTGTTGACACCGGAGAGGACTTTTCTGAGACAGGCAAGAATTCTGTTGTCAGCCTGTCTTATCAGTATGACATTTGCGTTTCTGCCTGTGGCCTCGAATATCAATCTGATGCCACCTGCGTCATACGGGCTTCTGCTGGCGAAATGGATCTCGATTACCCTGTCGGCTCCCTGTTGAATTACCTTTTCCGCAGGAGCACCTTTCAGATGGTGCTCCCAGGATGGAGAGTCAGGCGGGGTAGTGGACGCTTTGTCAGTCCACCAGAGTCCCGGGGAGTCGGGTTTTGCGTGCAGATGCAGCCACCCGATACCGAACCCCAGTGAAATAGTGGATGACGATGTCATTCCAACTGCTCCGCAGGTGCGGTTCTTTATTTTCCGCTCTATAAGAGGTCTCAGGGCGCTGTAGTATATGCCTTCCATTATCTTTTTTTTATCTTTCCAGCAATCTTGCCAAGTGTTGTTAGAGTGATTCCTCTTTATGCAAAGAGATTGGAATATGTTTTGCGAAATTAGAGAAGTCTTTATTTTTGGTGTAAATAGCAAATTGATTACGAATGCTGATTGCACAAATCAGAAAGTCTGTGTTGGATCCATGAATTCCATTTGCGCTGCACTGATTGCAGAATCTGGCTGCTGTGACGTAGTCTTCTGTTACAACTGGAACATCAGGAAAAGCAGCAAGCCTGTTTCTGATCTTTGTGAATCGCGCGTTTTCACGTATACCGGAAAGAAGTTCCTGGCGAATTGATCCGATGATTTCAACTCTGTTGTCAGCTACCAGATTGCGTAATTCTATTGCCGTTGAGAATGCATTGTGTTCCGGAGGGCGCAAAGCAAGTGACCAGATACAGGTGTCAACCAGTATTCTCATACCAGATTTCTCTGTTTCTTGCAGTCGTAGTCAGGATCAAATTCTACAGTGCCGAACAAAGCCAGAATCTTCTGTTTTTCAAGATACTGGATATACTCAATCAATGCCTGTGTAACCGCTGCTTTCTTTGTACTGTGCCCCCCCAGTTTGACTGCCTTCTGTATCAGTTGATCATCAATTTGCAGATTCGTCGCCACATCAACCACCTCCACACATAGCATCACACATAGCACTGTGTGAAGTCAAGCCGTTACAGTGAAAGTGGACAATCGACTCTGCTCTATAGATAATAACATACGTGGTGGAGTAATTCTATCGAGGGGAATATTCTTTTATGGAATCTATGACAGGGTTTGGAAACAGTTCTCAAGTTGTTGATAAATATAAGATTACAGTCCTTGCCAAGTCTGTAAACAACAAGGGGCTTGGACTGTATTTCAGGATGCCCCGTGAGGCCGCCCATCTGGAGGAGGCACTTTACAGACGGGGGAAAGAGCTTTTTTCAAGGGGCAGAATAGATGTGAATGTTTCGGTTGAGTCCGATTCCGGAGGTGTGCTGCCCGAACCGGATATTACCCTTGCCAGAGCTTACCTCGAAGGTGCTGATAAGCTTGCAAAAGAATTTTTCCTGACTTCCAGCCCGGATGCATTTCGACTGGTTACCCTTGCCGGCATGATGCGGGTGCCTGATCCTTCAGCCGGCGAAGGGTTCGATCAGAACCTGCTTTCTGCGGTTGAAGATGTTTTTCAGGAATTGCTGCTCTCCCGGAGAGAAGAGGGGAAAGGTCTTGCTCTGATGTTCGAGGAGAATTTGAAACGGATTGGCGAGCTTTCCGGTCCTGTTGCTGAGGCGCATAGAGAACGGGTTACCTGTCTTTTTACTGAGAGAAAGAAACGAATCACTGAGTTGCTGGGAGAAGCGAAGATCGATGAGAACAGACTTGCCCAGGAAATGGCCCTGCTTTCTGACAGAATAGACATAACCGAGGAGTACCAGAGACTCGACGCACACATTCAATCCGGTCTGGCAGTTCTCGCAGACAACGGATGCGGAAGGAAACTGGGCTTTATTCTTCAGGAAATGCACAGGGAATTGAACACTATGGGCTCAAAAGTGGATTGCTCTGAAGCGGTTCATCAGGTCATAGAGATGAAGGATATTCTTGGCGGTCTCCGTGAGCAGGTGGCAAATGTTCAATAGCGGAACGCTTTTTGTTCTGGCAGGGCCGTCCGGAGCTGGAAAAACAACTCTGGCTCATCATCTGGTTGATACATTTCCAGAAACAGACTTTTCTGTTTCCACGACAACTCGTTCTCCCAGGGGCGAAGAGGCGCACGGGAAAGACTATTTCTTCGTGAATGACGAGGAATTCACCCGCAGAGTGCGGAATTCTTTCTTCCTCGAGTGGGCACATGTGCATGGAAGCAGGTACGGCACTGAAGGTTCCTGGGTGCGGAAGCAGATGACCAGGGGCAACAGTGTAATTCTCGATATTGACGTTCAGGGGGCAGTACTGGTCAAGGAAGCAATGCCATCAGCAGTGCTTATTTTCGTACTACCGGCAAGCAGTGAAGCGCTTCGTAATCGTCTTGAACATCGTAACACTGATTCAGGTAAAACGGTTGAAAAGCGGATGAAGGCTGCCGCCGGTGAAGTTTCATTCATGGGTGTGTTTGATTATTTCATCTGCAATGATGTTCTTGAAGAGGCCAGGTATGAAGTGGAAAGCATATTTCTTGCAGAGAAGTTGAAAATGCGAAACATAGGATGGCCCGTGGAAGCGCTGGATTATCACGGTGACTATATGAATGGTTTGAACTTCTGGAGAGGAAAGAAAGTAGTTGTTTCCTCCGGGCCGACAAGGGAGATGATTGATGAAGTTCGATTTATTTCCAACCGCTCCAGCGGTTTGATGGGGGTTTCTCTCGCGGAGGCTTTTCTTGCCGCAGGCGCTGATGTGGTTTTTGTGAGCGGTCCCGCTTTCAACATGGAGCCGCCGGGTCCGGTGCGTCTTGTGAAAGTTGTAAGTGCTGGCGATATGCTGGCAGCCCTGCGGGAAGAAGTTATTTATGCGGATCTGCTTGTTATGGCAGCGGCAATCGCGGATTTTACTCCCGAGTCCACAGTTCCAGGCAAGTTTGAAAGGAGTGAGGGAGATATTTCCCTTGCCCTTAAACCAACTCCTGATATCACCGCATTACTCGAAGCTCCATGTCCGGTGCTGTCTTTCGCATTGGAATACGGAGAGACCGCCGTGGAAAGAGCCCGCTCGAAAATGAAGCGAAAAGGCGCATTTGCTGTTTTCCTCAACATGGGCGATAAACCTCTCGTTGGGATGGAAACCGCCTGTAACTCGGGATCAATTCTGTTTGCTTCAGGCGAGAAAAGTGTTGAAATACCTTACGGTTCAAAGAAATTTGTTGCATTCGGAATCGTTGCCGCGCTGGGACGGGAAATGGAGAATTTGGATAATGGCTGAGGTGAGAGACCCGTTCTGGGGGGTGGTTGAGAGTTTTGGTGTTGACCGGATGTTTGTACTGCCTGAATGGGTTCAGAAGAAAGCTGAAGAAGAGGGTGAACATGTTGTTCCTTCCGAGGGAATACAGGGGAACATGGCTGCGCTGAAGAAGGAACTCGAAGGATGTATGAAATGCCAACTGAGTTCTACCCGGAAGAACATTGTTTTTGGAGAAGGCAATCCCGAAGCCGGGATACTGGTTGTTGGTGAAGGCCCTGGTGCCACCGAGGATGAAACGGGAAGGCCATTCGTTGGTCGGTCAGGGAAACTTCTTGATAAAATATTCGCGTCTATCGATCTGAATCGGGAGAAGCTGTTCATCGCGAATATCGTGAAATGTCGACCACCCGGCAACAGAACTCCATCTGCTTCCGAATCGGAAATTTGTGGCAAATTTCTGAAAAGGCAGATTGAGATAATGAAACCCGGCATAATAGTTGCACTTGGGGCCAGTGCGGCAAGAACTCTGTTAAATACCCGAACAGGCATTGGCCTGCTCAGAGGCGAATTTCACCGCTACATGGATACACCTGTTCTGGTCACATATCACCCCGCAGCGCTTCTTCGATCTCCGGCGTTGAAAAGACCTGTGTGGGAAGATATGAAAAGACTGAGATCCTTTATGGAAAAGGCTGGATTACCTCGAGAATCCGGAGAAAAACAATGACAGAGGGAAGAAAGCAACCCTGGAGTGCTGAGGCGGAAAAAGCTGTTCTTGCTGGAGTGCTTCTTGACTCGATGATTGCCGTTGAAGTATTTGCCATGCTGACTGAAAGTGATTTTTTTGATAACAGGCATCGCCGAATATTTCTGGCAGCAAAGTCCATCGATTCAAGGGGTGAGCCAATCGATCTGGTTACAATATCAAACGAATTGGAGCGCACTGGAGAGCTGGATGCCGCAGGTGGTATTGAGTACATAGCAGCACTTACTGATGATCTGCCCTTTCTATCCAATGTACTCAGTTACAGCAGGATTGTAAAAGACGGCTCTCTGCTCAGACAATTTCTGTCCATCGCCAGTCAGGGGATGGATAAGGTTTTTTCAACCAATGTGAATGCCAGCGAGCTTCTTGATGATGTAAGTCAGAAGATGTTTGACATAGGCACATCTTCTTCTCAGAAAGACTTTTTTAAAGTAAGTGAGTTAACAGCGGAAGCAATTAATACATTCAGAATCATGCGGGACGCGAAGGATGGAGTTACCGGCTTGTCAACAGGACTTGAACCTCTGGACAGAATGACCACAGGTTTCCATCCCGGTGAAATGAACGTGATTGCGGCCAGACCAGGGGTAGGAAAAACCAGCCTTGCTTTAAACATGACTCGCCATATTGCAGGACAGGAAAAAGGAGCTGTTGTATTCTTCAGTCTTGAAATGACAGCGAATCAGCTTACCGAGAGGCTGGTCAGCTCAATGGCTGGAGTAGGTATCCAGCCCATTATAGATGGAACTCTGGCAGATCGTTTTTTCGATGATCTCGACAAAGCGGCGGAAACCCTTGGCAATCTTCCCATTTTTATTGACGATACGCCGTCTATCTCATCGGCAGAAATAAGGGCTAAGACAAGGAGACTTGCTCAGAAGGAAAAGGGTGGTATCGCAGCGATATTTGTGGATTACCTGCAACTTATGCAGGGGTCGGATGATGTGGAGAGCCATCAGCTTAGAGTGGCAAAAAACTCTTCAGACCTGAAGGGTCTGGCAAAAGACCTGAAGGTACCGGTAATGGTTCTTTCGCAGCTTAGCAGAGGTGCCGCAAAGCGCGAGGGGCCTCCAAGACTCAGTGATCTTCGGGATTCAGGAGCAATTGAGCAGGATGCCGATATGGTAATGTTTCTTCATGACGAGAATGCAGATTCAGGGAAAGAAGATAATCGTGCCCAGGGAGGTCTCAGGCGAATCCTTCTTAAGATAGCAAAGCAGAGAAAAGGTCAGAGGGGTGATATCAGACTTATCTTCAATGCCTCTACAACAACCTTCTACCCTGATGAAACCCAGAATGACGGGTTCTGATGGCAGGTAAAAAACAGAAGTCAGTTTTCTTCTGCACTGAATGCGGCGGTGAATCTCCTGTCTGGGCCGGGAAGTGTCCTCATTGCGACAGCTGGAATACAATGGTGGAAGAAGTTGTTGAAAGAATTTCAGTTTCTGCGGCAATCGGATATTCTTCAAGGATTCAAGCTGTGAGTTTAGTTGATGTGGATGTTGAGAGTGGAGAAAGAATCTCTACCGGTATAGGGGAATTTGACAGGGTTCTTGGTGGTGGTGCCTTCAAGGGCTCTGTTATTCTGATTGGCGGACAGCCGGGGATTGGCAAAAGTACCCTGATGATTCAGGCTGCGATGAATATGGCGGCAAACGAGCTCAAGGTGTTGTATGCTACCGGTGAAGAGTCTCCCGAGCAGGTTGCGGACAGAGCAAGAAGAGTGGGAACTCCCTCCGCGGATCTGATGCTTCTGCCCACCACGGATCTTGCTGCTGTTGAAAAAAGGATTGAGGCGGACAACTGTCAGGTGCTTATAGTTGATTCTATACAGACCCTTCATACCAATATGCTGTCAAGTGCGGCAGGGTCGGTTTCACAGGTAAGGCAATGTGCTTCCAGTCTTGTGAATCTTGCCAAACCCAGGGGGCTTACCGTTTTCGTTATCGGACATGTTACCAAGGAGGGATCCATTGCCGGGCCCAAGGTACTTGAGCATCTTGTAGATGCTGTTGTGAGCTTTGAGGGTGATTCATTTCATCAGTTCAGGCTTCTCAGAGCTGTAAAAAACAGATTCGGCTCTACCAGTGAGCTGGGCGTATTTGAGATGAGAGAGAAAGGGCTGAAGGAAGTCTCGGATGCCTCCGGCTATTTTCTTCAGCGCGACGGGGGACTTGGCGCTGGCTCAGCAGTTGCGGCTATCATGGAGGGAACAAGGCCTTTCCTGGTGGAGATTCAGGCCTTGACCAGTACCACCCGTTACGGTTTTCCCCAGAGAAGAGCTACCGGCTTTGACTCCGGCAGACTTGCAATGCTGCTGGCTGTTCTGGAACGAAGGTGTGGCATTGAACTGGGGAATCAGGATGTATATGTGAATGTTGCCGGTGGTTTCAATATCGTTGATCCCGGCGCTGATATGGCAGTATGCCTTGCGGTTGCATCCAGTCGTTTAGAGAGACCGTTGAAAACAGATACGGCGTTAAGCGGGGAAGTCGGTCTTGGAGGCGAGATCAGACCCGTTGCCGGAATGGACAGAAGACTTGCGGAATCAGGCAACCTTGGATTTACCAACCTGGCCTGTGCCCGTGAGAAAAAAGAAGACACCGGAGCCAGTTTCAGGTACAGCACACTTTCTGCTGCAATTTCAGGGCTTCTGGTGTCAAAAGGAGAAGAATGGCTAAGCTAAAGAAAGGCTGGGAAGTGCGTATTCTATTTATTCTTGCACTCGGCCTTGCGGGAACCCTTGCTTCGGGAAGTCTGGTAGTTGGGTTCATCGGCCTTGGTATTGGAATAGTGGCTGCAATCCTTGAAAGAGTGATTGTAAAGATCTCAGCGGATAAGCTGGTGTATATCACCGCAGGTTCCACTGCGGGTCTGGTTGTTGGAATCCTTCTTATCCTTGTGCTTAAAATCGGGATTCATGACGAAGCGTCGAATTCCTACTGGTCAGACCTACTGGTGCTTATACCCGTAGCATTTGCCTACATTTTTGCCGTTGTGGCGGTGAACAAGGGTAGAAAACTTGAGTTGATCAGTATTGAGGAAGAGGGCGGTCCCCAGTGGAGCATGCCGGTTCTTGTTGATCTTTCAGCCGCGGTAGACGGAAGGGTTGCTGATCTTTCTCTCGCAGGTCTTCTGCCTGGACCTTTCTCAATTCCACTATCAGTGAAACACAACATTGATGAGATGCAGAAAGGCAGAAATATTGTTAAGCGGGGAAGAGCCAGAAGAGCAACTGAGACTATTCAGAGGCTTGAAGAAGCCGTTGGCAAGTCCGGTGGCCTTATGGAGTACCGTGATTTCGGTGAAGGTGAAAGAGAAAAACACAGGATGCTGGAATGGCTTCTAAAAGAGAAGGTCTGCCTGCTGACGGGTGATGGGGATATGGCGGATACCGCTGAGCGCGAAGGTATCAGGGTCATCCGGCTTTCCGATGTGGGACCTGCGTCGAGGGAAGTTGTACTTCCTGGAGATTCATTCGGAGTAAGAATCCAGAAGAAAGGCAGAACCGCTACTCAGGGTGTCGGATTTCTCTCCGACGGAACAATGGTTGTGGTTGATGAAGCGGGAGATATCCTTGGCAAAGAAACTCAGGTTACCGCGCACACCACATTCAGGGCAAAAGGGGGAACAATGGTGTTCGGAAAGATTACTGTAGAGGGCAGTGGAGAGAATGACCAGGACTGATACCGGGAGACTTTCAAAGAATGCATCATCGGCAATGCCCGATGCCGGGCAACCTTCTGTCTGGGGAGCTGTGATTGTTGCTGCGGGAAGCGGTGTCAGGTTTGGTGGGGATGTACCCAAGCAGTTCACATTGCTTGCGGGTGAGCGGGTAGTCAGCCATTCCGTCAGAACCTTCAGATCGCTGGTGAATCATCTTGTTGTGGTGACACCACAGGGTGATTTCTGGCGGACATGGTGGGAACCTCCTGCTGAACTGAATACAATTCAGGGTGGAAGAAGAAGGCAGGATTCGGTGATGAACGGACTGAAGTTTATGCGCTCGCGGGGAGTCACCAATGTTCTGATTCACGATGCCGCAAGACCTCTTGCTGACCGGGAATGCATCATGAGGGTAATGGAGGCAACAAGGAAAAGCACCGCAGTAATACCGGTGATTCCTGTATTTGATACAGTGAAGACGATTCACGGGAAGGCTGTTACAGGAACGCTGGACAGGGAAGAGCTTCGCTTGAGCCAGACACCACAGGGGTTTCATCTTGACAGGCTTATGGAAGTGCTTGCTGCGGCAGGAGACATTACTGATGAGGCCAGCGCCTTTGAAGCAGCAGGAGAGACAGTAACAGTGGTGGCCGGTTCCCGGTGGAACATAAAACTGACTGACAGGGAGGATGCCGAATTGCTTTCATCTCTCATGAACCAACCGGGAAGAGCTATTGGTACTGGTCTCGATTTCCATCCATTCAGTCCGAACAGGCCGCTCTACTTCTGTGGCTGCAGACTCTCAGACAACGATGGGCTGATGGGGCATTCAGATGGGGACGTGGTTCTGCATGCTGTAGCAGACGCTATTCTTTCAGCTTCCCGGCTTGGTGACATTGGGACTTTGTTTCCGCCGGCAGAATCGGAATGGAAAGACGCTGACAGTTCGCATCTCCTTGCGATTTGTGTTGAGATGGTTCGGAAGGCGGGATGGGAGATAGAACGACTTGATGTTACTGTTATCGGGGAGAGACCCAGGATAGCGCCGGTAAGAGATACACTCATAAAAAAACTTTCGGATATTGCCGGTATCCTGGAGGAGAATATCTGGATCAAGGGCACCACAACCAATACCATCGGTGAACTTGCACAGGGGAAAGGCGTCGGGTGCAGCGTGCTTGCTGTACTGGTACGGAGGATCGTGTGACAGAAACGGTCTGGCAGTTCTTCCTGGGGATCAGCAATCTGTGGCACGGAATTTTCATGGGTGTGATTGCTTTTGCGGAAACTCTTTTCCCGCCGTTCCCGGGGGATGTTCTTTACATAGCCCTTTCCGGCCTTGGAATAAGTCGGAATATCCCTGTTTTTCTTCTCTGGTTTCCTGGTTTTGTGGGATGTATGGCTTCAACTCTGCTTCTTGACTCCATGGGCAGAAGCCCAAAACTGGAGAGACTGGAATCACTGATCATCAGAGCTTCCGGGAAAAACGGGTTTGAGAGGTCAAAAAGATTACTGGCCAGCCATGGTGGCTGGGTGCTTATTTTCAGCCGGTTCATCCCGGGAATCAGATCTCTTCTTGTTGTTGTTGCTGCATCCACCGGTATGAAAAAGTCATCTGTTCTTGCTTATACATCTTTCAGCGTCGTTCTGTGGTATGCGCTGATGGTTCTCGCCGGTGTTATTCTCGGGGCCGAGCTTGATCGCGCCACAGATTTTATGGCAGAACTCACAGCAGTGCTCCTTATGGTTACTCTGACTGCGGTGATTGTTGGTGCGGTTATCATTACTGTCAGAATGAGGAAGGGTGGAAAATGAGAATCCTCCACGCTGCATCAGAGGTTTATCCTCTGATCAGCACAGGCGGTTTAAGCTCTGTAATCGGGGCTTTGCCGAATGCTTTGAACAGGCTTAATGACGTTCAAGCTGCGGTGATCATTCCATACTACAGTGATATCAGATCTGAGGATTTTAAGATAGAGGCGCTTTCCCCGCAGAAGACCTTTCTTGGAGAACCTTTTGGTCTTGCCCGTACAGAGATATCAGGAGTTACCGTGTTTCTTGTTGCCAAAGATGAGTTTTTCCGGAGGAAGGGTATTTATGGCCCCGCTCCGAGCTCTTCCTGGGACGACAATGCGGCCAGATTTTCTTTTTTCAGCAGGGCTGTTGCTTCTCTGGCCAGCCTTGACGGATTTGTTCCGGATATAATTCACTGTCATGACTGGCAGACATCCCTGGTTCCGGTGTATCTGCGGGAAGTGGATACGGCAACAGTGATGACCATTCATAACCTTCAGTTCCAGGGCCGATATCCGCATTCAGATTTTGCAGTCACTTCCCTGCCTGAAACCCTGTACAACATAGACGGACTTGAATTCTGGGGTGACTGGAACTCTCTGAAGGGTGGTATTATTTTTGCCGACCGGATAACAACAGTCAGCCCGACCTATGCAGAAGAGATAATAACTCCGGAATTCGGCTGCTATCTGGATGGAGTTCTCAAAGAACACTCATACAAAATTACAGGGATACTCAATGGCATTGACCCGCTTCTCTGGAATCCCGCTACTGATGATAGAATTTTCAGAAATTACGTTATGGGTAACATGGGAGGAAAAGCATACTGCAAGAGGCTACTCTGTGCAGAGCTTGGCATAGAACCTTCAGGTGAAGCTCCAGTGCTTGGAATGGTAACCAGACTTACCTCGCAGAAAGGCATTGACCTTATTATTGCAGGTATGGATCGGCTTATGGAATTGAACTTCAGCCTGGTTATTCTGGGCACCGGGGATTTGTGGGCAGAACAGTCTCTCATGGAAGCCGCTGCGAAGTATCCCCGCAGACTGTCAGTAACAATTGCCTATGATGACGATCAGGCAAGAAAAATATTCGCGGGTACTGATGCTTTTCTGATGCCTTCTGTATTTGAACCGTGCGGTCTTGGTCAGATGATGGCCATGCGATATGGCACGATACCGCTGGTGAGATCAGTGGGGGGTCTTTCTGACAGCGTAACCAGTGAAACAGGGTTTTCGTTTTCCGGTGGATATGACGAATTTATCCAGACAGTGGAAAACCTTCTTTCAATCTGGGGGAGTAGAAGACGGTGGGCATGGTACAGGAGAAGATGCATGAATGCAGATTTCTCATGGGATAACAGAGTTTCCGAGTACATGAAAGTTTACCGGCAAGCTCTGGAGGGGTAAAAACAGATGCGAGCTTTTTTTGCGGTATTTATTCAGCTGGCAGACCCGCTCACGGCATACAGCTACGTTACCGGGAAGAATCAGAACAAAGCTCTTGCCGGCGCAGCCGCAGTGATTCTATTTATCGGCTTTACCCCTTTCATTCTTCAGGGAGAAGGGTTCACCGAATCTGATTTTATGATACCGGCATGGATACTTATTGAAAGGGTTATTCTGTCATCTGCTGCAGGTCTCGCTGTTTATGTGCTTTCATTTGCTCTGGGCGGGAAAAAACCTCTCTGGCCCGCAATTGCAAGCAGTTTTCTTTCAATGGGAGCTTTCATGATTCTTGTGGCTCTTCTTGCATTTCTGGCTTACCTGTTTTCCTTCCCGGCAGGTTTTTCGTGGAGTCCCGCCGAGGGAATGACGGGATTGCCTGCGACAAAACTGTCAGTGTTTCTTGTCCTTTTTGCTGCAAGGCTTGATGTTGCATCTCTGGTAACTGTTTACCTGTGGGGCAGGGGTCTTTCTGTTGGATGGAATGAGACTGCAAGTTTTGGGCAGCGACTTGCGTGGACTATATATTTATTCGGGATTCTTTTACTTACACTTCCAGTATTCATTGCTCCAGAGGGAGCTGAAGGGGGATCATGACAA
>JAIOSV010000090.1 GCA_021107435.1 Candidatus Sabulitectum sp.
AATAGACAGAAACAATACCGCAGATTGGAATTTGTATTTTGGCGGGAACTATTCTATATTTGAACAGTTGATCAAATATAAGAACTTATTCTCAAAAAGAGGTATGAGATGCAGTTTCTCAAAGAATTCATTCAGGCAATGTGGGATACCGGCACAGCACTTGCTCCTTCCCTTTTTCTCGGTCTTCTTATTGCCGGTATCCTCCATGTGTTTGTGAAGCGGGACAGGATTTTCAGGCACATGGGGAGGCCCGGATTACGCAGCTCAATAAAAGCCAGCCTGATTGGAGTACCGCTTCCCCTCTGTTCCTGCGGTGTCCTTCCGGCGGCTCTGGGGCTCAGGAAGGATGGAGCGAGTAAGGGAGCTGCTGTCAGCTTTCTGGCAAGTACACCGCAGACAGGCGTTGATTCCATAGCGGCCACCTGGGCGCTGCTCGGATGGCCAATAGCTTTTGCAAAGGTAATTGCTGCATTTATCGCGGGAGTGATCAGTGGTTCAGTCGTAGATGCTCTTGACAAAGGGAACGGACACAGTTCTGCTCCTGTTTCTTCCAGGGCGGTTGAAAAGGGATCAGTTCCAGGCAGAATCTGGAGATACGCTTTCGGAACACTTTTCAGGGACATCTATCTCTGGCTTTTAACAGGAGTGGCAATATCAGCCCTTGTAACTGTTTTCATCGAACCGGGGCAGCTTGCAGAGTATCCGGTTCTTGCGGGGCCTCTCGGGATGCTTGCTGCTCTTGCTATTGGAATACCCCTGTATGTCTGCTCTGTGTCATCAGTTCCTATTGCCGCTGCTCTGGTCTACGCCGGTTTTCCGGTAGGGAGTGCTCTGGTGTTTCTTATGGCCGGCCCTGCCACAAATGCCGCAACAATGGGCGCGATAAGAAAGAACCTTGGGAAACTATCATTCTGGAGTTACATACTTACATTGATCGGTGTCAGTATGCTTGCAGGACTGCTCTTGAACGGGCTTGAAATTCCGGTGAGCACAATACTGCACCAGCATAACGAAGCGGGTGTTCAGGAAATACTGAGCATTGCTGCTGCTGGATTCTTCTTTCTGACCATCGTTTACTACGTGGCTAAGGATGTGCTGCAAAAGTTCCGCCCAACAAATTCGGTTGACCTTTTCAATTCTGATAGTATTACTTACAGTGTATCTGCAATGACCTGCTCAAACTGCGTGAGGGCTGTGACAGAATCTCTGCAGAAGCTTTCAGGAGTCAGATCTGTAGCGGTTTCTCTGGCAGATGGTGTCGCAGTTGTGGTTCCCGGTCCGGATTTCTCAAGTGAAACCGTACTTGAAACACTGACCGAAGCAGGTCACCCGGGAGAGTTGAGAAAAGAAGGTGAGGAAAGTGGAACTCAGTGTTCTTGCAGGACATGTGAAAGATAACGAAGTAGAACAGCTTGCAGATCTGTTCAGCCAAATTTCAGACCCTACCAGGCTGAGAATCCTCCTGTACCTTCTCAGTGGAGAACAGTGTGTTTGCGGTATTTCTGAGTGGCTTGATATGTCAGTGTCGGCAGTTTCACACCAGCTTCGCAGATTGAGAACTGGTGGTCTTGTCTATCGCAGAAAACAGGGAAGACATGTATACTACAGTCTGGCGGATGATCACGTGCGAATACTGATTTCGGTCGGGCTGGAGCACATAAGAGAGTAGACAGGAGGGTAAATGCCGTCTTACTGGTCACTGTTATTGGGATATGTTCTTTTACTTGTCGTGATTATTCTCGTTCTTAAGAAAATCTTTCCCGGCATCAGTTACACGGCTTTAAAGAAACTGAAGCTGAACGCTGATGCAGTTGGTTCCATACCCAACCTGACACTGTCAATTAACAAGACAGGTATTATTCTGGCAGTACATTCCATTCCACAAGATTACCCCGGTCACTGCAACTATGAGTGCAACGGCAGGAACTGGTGTGAGTTTATTCATCAGGAATTTCATCAGGATTTCATTAATGCTGTTGAAAGAGCTGTATTTTCAGGAACTCTCCACAGCTTTCAGTATTCAGTTAAGACAGACGCCGGGTTCAGGTGGTTTGAGTGCGAACTCATAAGAATTTCAGAAAATAGCCTTCTGCTTGTTTCAAAGGATTTTACCGAAAAAAAGATTACCAGAGAAAAACTTGATGTGGCACATCATTCCGAAAGAATGACAACATTTATTATTGATATAGACTCCAAGACTATTACTTTCGACAGGAAAAATTATATCAGTAAGTGGTCAGGCAGAAAAATTCCGAAAGTAATGAAA
Organism: Candidatus Sabulitectum sp.; assembly: GCA_021107435.1. GTDB lineage: Bacteria > Fermentibacterota > Fermentibacteria > Fermentibacterales > JCC-6 > Sabulitectum. Next base: position 2,267 of record JAIOSV010000090.1, read on the forward strand.
ATTGATGAGGCGATAAAACTGGTTTCCCTATCCGATGCGGGAAAGCTCACCGAGGCTCTGGAACAGGTTATGGCAGGAGTTGAGCATGTTCCTGTCGTGAATGTACAGCTCCACAACGATCTCGGCCTGGAACCTGACTGGGTCAGCGTTAGAGGCTATGTTGCTGAAGGAAACTCCAGCAGCACTTCATCAACAACCATTCTTGGTGTTGTACGGTACATTACCAGATACATTCGTGCTGAAAATCAACTTAAGAACCTGAACTTCATGCTTAAGAATGTACTTGATACTATTCCAGTGGGCCTGTACTGGAAAGACGAGAATCTGAAGTATCAGGGGGCCAGTCGTGTTTTCCTCAGTGATAATGGCTTGCATTCAGAGGATTATCGTGATGAGAATGTATGGATTACTGATAAATCCGAGCAGATCGAACGGCAGGTCATAGAATCAGGACGGCCTGTATTGAACTGTCAGGAAAAGGTTTCACTGCCTGGCGCGGTTGATAAAAGAGTTAATATCAGCAGAGTACCTCTCAGGTCTCCTTCCGGATCTATTACTGGCCTGATGGTTACGTACACGGATGTGACGGAGAACACTCAATTCAGAGATCAGTTGATTCGGAGAAAGGAATTTCTTTCTAGACTGGTTGAGAATCTACCAGTGGGCTTTTTTGCAAAAGACCCGTCCCAGGGTATGACATATCGGATATGGAACAGAGAGATGGAAGAAATATTCGGGTTTCCAGCCTCTGAGGCAGTGGAACAGAGGGACTGGAATCTGTTTGGCAGTGAAACAGCAGCGATGCTTAAAAACGATGACGATGAATTACTGAAGAATCCGGATTCAGGAAAAACACCGAAGATATATAAACTCCACGGCAGGAGTGGACTTAAAACTGTGAGTATGGTCAGGGTACTTCTCTATGATGACCTGCTTGATTCAACTCTGGTAGCAGGCGTTGTTGATGACATTTCCAGAGAAAATGAGCTTGAAGATCAGCTCAGACAATCGCAGAAAATGGAGGCTATCGGCAGGCTCGCCGGGGGAGTGGCTCATGATTTCAACAACCTGCTTCAAGTGATGATGGGTTCTGCCGAACTCGGCGCCAGCGATATCAGCTCCGCTGGAAAATCCTTCAATCAGATACTTCAGGCAGGGAAGAAGGCGATGTTTCTTACCCGTCAACTTCTTTCCTTCAGCAGAGATGAGAGTTTCAACAGAATAGTATTTGCGGTGGATCACCGGGTTGGTGAATTCGTTCGAATGGTACACAGGATAATAGGTGCCAACGCAAAACTGGAATTTTTCGCAGGAGCACCGGGAGCACAGATTCACGGTGATCCTTTTCAGCTCGAACAGGTTCTGATGAATCTTCTTGTTAATGCCAGAGATGCTATCCCTGAAGGCAGAGACGGTTTGATAAACGTAACCACCTCCATATTGAAGATGTCCTGTTTTGCCGGGAGTGAACCGGTGGAGTGTGCCGTTATTTCGGTTAGTGATACAGGAGAAGGTATTCCCGAGGATATCATTGATAAGATATTTGAGCCCTTCTTTACCACTAAGGCTCAGGGCAAGGGAACCGGCCTTGGGCTTGCCAGCAGCTACGGCATAGTCGCAAAGCACAATGGAGTAATACTGGTCGAAAGTACTCTGGACGAGGGCACCCGTTTTAATGTGTGTATTCCATTGCACAGTGGAGGCCTTGAGAAAGCGATTGAAACCAAATCCAGAAAAACGCAGAGTGAACTGTTCTCACCCATCACAATTCTGCTTGCGGAAGATGAGGAGATGGTTAGAGAGATAGCAAGAACCGTTCTTGAAACCGCAGGGCATTCGGTTATCGAAGCAAGGGATGGGGGAGAAGCGGTGAAACTGTTCCAGGAGAATCGTGGTGTTATTGATATGCTGGTTTTTGACGCCATTATGCCTGTGATAAGTGGCAGTGAAGCATTCAGAAAGATTCATTCAATTGATCCTGGCATTCCCGTTCTGTTCTGCACCGGCTACAGCAGAGACACTCTTATCAAGTCTTTCACAGGGCAGGAAATAACTGGTGTTCTCCAGAAGCCCTATGCTGCCGCGGATCTTCTTGAAGCTGTGAAAAGCCTTATCAAACGCATAGATCAAAGCCAATGACATTACCTTCCGCTGTTTCTCTTTGAACTCTACTGTTCACTCCAGGAATGTACCTTAAAGCTGCCTGAATACACTGATCTTATACACCATATTGACAGAGGGTACACGGTAGAATATCATCAGATATTGGCGCTTAGCAGTAGGATACACACTGAGAGGAGTTCACCTGTGCGTAATCTTATAATAATATGGTCTTGTGCATTAACAGCGATTGCCGGAAATATCAAATATGAGTGGAGTATTAACCTCTCAGACATTCAGATAGACAGATGCGGTGAATGGGATGTGTTGAGTTTCGATGGGGCTGTACCTGTGTTTCCAAACGGGTATCCCAATCTGCCCGCCGTGTCCAGGTGTTACGTAATACCTCAGGGTACCAGTGTAACGGCTGTCGAAATCAGCGGTATTCGTACTGTGAGTCTGGGGAACGGTTTTCTTCCAGCTCCTGTAAAAATATTCCCGCTTACAGGCGATATTCCGCAGAACCCGGACTATACGGATGTTATTTTTGAAGAACTGGGTCTTTCGTTTCCATCCTCTCCTGTCGCGGGATATAAAACCGGGTCAAAAACCGGTTTCCGCGTGGGCAGTTACTCCTTTGTGCCGTTTGTTTACAATCAGATGAGCGGTGAGCTATTACTGATAGTCTCAGCCGAGATCAGCCTTGTATACCAATCAGACCCGGTTGCGCCTGTTTACTTTCTGTCAGAGGGGCAAGTGGAGCTGGCCAGTGCCGGTCTGGCCGCATTCATTGATAATCAAGATATGCTCGAGATCTGGAGTCCGTCTCACAGACCGGACGCCGATAATGATATTGAGGTAATGGTGATAGGTTACAGTGAGCATTCGGATCAATTGTCTGAGCTGGCTGCTCTGCACAACACCCTGGGGTATACAGCAGGCACAGCAACAGTGCAGTGGATTGATTCCAACTGTGAAGGTTTTGATACTCAGGAGAGAATACGCAATCACTTGAAGAACCTTTACGAGAACAACGGTCTGCTTTTTGCTGTTATCTGCGGAGATCATGGAAACACAACCCGCTTATCCATGTTGACAAATTACAGTGGACAGATGAACACCACTGCTGACTTGTACTACAGTGATCTGGATGGAACCTGGGATGCGGATGGTGATCATTTATACGGTGAGCTGGATGACGAGATCGACTACTACTCGGATATCTATGCGGGCCGCTATCCAACAGGGATAGAAGAAGGCGCCACTCTTTCCGTAATGATAGACAAAGCTGTACAGTACAACACGCTTCCTCTTATGGGTGAGTGGAGGGAAAGAGTCTTTCTCATTGGAGCTGTGCTGTTCCCCCAGTATCCTGGAAACGACTGGCGTTTCGGTAGTAAGCACTGTGATTCGATTGCTGAATTTATCCCTGATGAATGGGAAAGAGTGTATTTTTACGAGGACACCACAGGTGCTCATCCCGATTATGCTACCCTGGTGTTCAACGAGGGTTTTGCTTTCGTCGAATATGTTGCTCATGGATGTATTTACGGAATTATGTGGTATTACCCGGGGGATGAATTCATAATGGTTCTTTCTTCTATTGGGGGTATGCAGAATGGCGGCATGCTTCCCTGGATACACGGATCTGTCAGTTGCAGCACAGGCAGACTCAAACACGAAGAGTGGCAGGTAGAGGAAGGTTTTGCAGAGCTGATTGTACAAAAGAGTAACGGTGGTGCTATCGTGTCAGTAGCTTCTTCAGCGACTGCATATGGATCATTTTTGGATCCTGGTCCTTCCGGATGGCTTTCTGTCTACTTCTCTGATTTATTGTTCTCAGAGGATTTATACCCTGAAGCAGGGGTGATACACGGTGTTGCAAAAGATGTATTCTGGGCGAACTGGAACACAGCCTGGGATCCCTGGGTCGCTCAGTGGGTCGTTCAGTCACTCAATCTTTATGGAGATCCATGCACTCAATTTATTCCTGTGGCTGAGGGAATTGAAGACGATCATGCTTCCTGTTTCGGGATCAGTCTTACTCCCAATCCGGTTCACGGTAATTGTGTTAGTGTTCATATTGAACTCTCCCTGCCAACTCCTGTATCCCTTGATTTTTATGATATGTCAGGCAGATCCGTTATTCAGGGTGCTGAGCAATTGCTGGGAGCCGGAGAAAACATCATTAATATGGATGTTTCAACTCTCACCGGAGGAATGTATTTTGTAAAGGCTTCCGCCGGGGACTTGCTTCTCACCGAAAAATGCGTGATTCTGCATTAACCGGTTGTCTTAGTGCTGTTGCGCTGTGGAACGGGAAGAGCAAAAAGTAGCATATTACCGCCCATGAAAGAAAGCATCAGACTGATCAGCGGGGAGGAAATCTCCCGGGCGGTAGCGTCTCTTTATGCAGGGGCATGCATTGGCCCGCACCAGAGTGTTGAAAGGAAACTGACCGGGATACTTGCGGAGGAAAATCCCGGCCCCGGCAGGGAAGCCCTGAGAATAGAGATTAACAACCTGAAGACAGCTGCGGAAACAGGATTGCCTGTCTGTCAGGATACGGGAACCGCTGTTGTGTTTGTTGAAATGGGGAATCTGGTCTGTGTTTCTGATTGCTCTCTTGCTGACGCAGTAAACGAGGGGATCAGTCAAGCCTGTTTAAGGGCATATCTGCGTCCTTCTCAGGTGTTTCCACCCCTCGGTGACAGAGTGAACACAATGAATAACACTCCTGCTGTTATTCACATGGAGCATGTATACGGATCGAATCTGAAGATATCGGTTCTTGCCAAGGGAGCAGGCAGTGAAAACGTATCCAGTTCGGTAATGCTTCCTCCTCTGGCCGGTTCCGCAGGGATTATCGATCTGGCGGAAAGCTGTATTCGTGCCGGAGCTTCCAAGGCCTGCCCTCCGGTTATTATAGGAATTGGCATAGGGGGAAACCTGGAAACAAGCGGTATTCTGGCAAAGAAGGCACTGCTTCGAGATATGGGTGTGGAAAACACTGTACCTGAACTCGGGGAACTGGAAAAACAGATTACTGATAAACTCAACGCTACAGGCATCGGACCTCAGGGTTTTGGTGGGAAAACAACTGTAATGGAAACAAGAATACTGCAGCTGGCCTGTCACATGGCTTCACTTCCCGTTACTGTCTGCATAGAGTGTTATGCCCACAGAGCAGCATCATGCGTGCTGTAACCATTCCAGTATCCGGGCAGAGTCTGCAGTCTCTGAAAGCCGGAGAGCAGATACTGCTTTCAGGTCCGGTGGCGACAGCAAGGGACGCAGCTCACAATCTTATGTTGAATACAGGATCTGTACCTTTCGATATAAAAAGCATTCCCATTTTCTATACGGGGCCATCCCCGGCTCCGCCTGGCCATGTTATCGGAGCATGCGGTCCCACTACTTCGGCCAGAATGGAACCATTTATACCTGAAATGCTGAAGCTCGGGATGAAAGTGGTAATTGGCAAAGGTGAAATGAGCGATGGGACAAGAAAGCTTTTCCATCAATACGGAGCGGTTTATCTGGCTGCCACCGGCGGTGCAGGAGCTCTTGCGTCAACAAAGATAAAATCAAGAAGAATAGTAGCCTGGGAACACCTGGGTCCGGAGGCGGTTTCCATTCTGGAACTGGAGAATTTCCCCGTCTTTGTGGCCTGGGATCTCCATCACGGCAATATCTTCAGAAGGAGAGCGAAGAGTAATGACACCGAATGAAGCTCTTTACGAAATTAGAACCAGACTGACAGAGGAACAGGGGGAGAAAGCAACCACCGACTTCCTGTACAGGCTTTCCCTTGACGCGCATGAATTTCACGGCGGGAAAATGATGACAATTCCGCTTGTGGATGAGGTTGATAACGGCTGGCTTGAGGTATGGTATACACCCGGAGTGTCTTCTGTTTCCCGGGCAATTCGTGATGATAACCGGAGTTCATTCTCTCATACATGTCGAGGTAGAACTGTGGCTGTGGTAAGCGATTCCACACGTGTTCTGGGAGATGGAGACTGTACCCCCCCGGGCGGTATGGGTGTTATGGAAGGCAAAGCTTTGCTGATGAAGCTTCTTGGAGGATTCGACTCTTTTCCCATTTGTCTTGACATCAACAAAGATATCAACAGGCTGGTGGATACAGTCAATTCAATAGCGCCTTCTTTCGGAGCAATTAACCTTGAAGATATTGCCCAGCCGGGATGCTATATTGCCCTGAAAAGACTGCAGGAGAGCTGTTCAATTCCCGTCTGGCATGATGATGCTCAGGGTACAGCTTGTGTTGTGCTTGCCGGGCTGCTGAATTCGCTTAAAATAGTAAACAAAAAGATCAATGACATCTCAGTTGTGTTTTTTGGTGCCGGAGCCGCCAATTCAACATCTGCAAGGCTTATGATTGCTGCCGGCGCGGATCCTGGAAGGATTACCATGTTTGATGAACACGGTGCGCTGGGATCTGACAGGACTGATTTCGACGGTGAGGGATGGGAGTGGCACAGGGAGCTTTGCGGAATCACCAATTCTCAGGGCTTCACTGATGTACGGGAGGCAGTAAAAGGAGCCGATGTGTTTATTGCAGCCTCAAAATCGGGACCTGATGTGGTTCACCCCATGTGGGTAAAAAAAATGGCGGATGACGCCATCGTTTTTGCCTGTGCCAACCCGGTACCGGAGATATTTCCATCCGACGCAATAAATGCCGGTGCTGCCATTGTGGCCACAGGCAGAGGTGATTATCCCAATCAGGTAAACAACTCCCTCGGTTTTCCAGGAATTCTAAAGGGCGTTCTGCTCACAGGTGCTTCTGCCATCACAGACAGAATGGCGGTTGTGGCTGCAAGAGCCATCGCTGACTATGCCGTACAGGGAATTATAGGACCCGGCAGGATACTTCCGTCAATGACGGATACCGGTCTTTTCCCGCATGTGGCCGCAAAAGTCGCTTCTGCAGCCCAATCAGGAGGAGTGGCCAGGTTCTATCCTTCAGAAACTGAAGTGTTCAAGGCAGCCTCAGCAGATATGGAGAATGCCAGAAAAGCATGGGCTGCAGTTACAACTTCCGGTGCAGTCAAACAGTTCCCGGTGGAGAGAGTAAAGGAACTGATGGAAGAAACAATCTCACAGTATTAGCCCGAATCAGTAGAGCTCAAATTTGGCGAGTCTTCCATCAAGGCCGCCGGAGAACAATTGTTTTCTCCAGGATGTTCTGAGGCCTACATGTTTGAGCAGTTTCCGGTCTCCCAGGTAGATGTATGCTTCAGAGCCTGAGCACTTCTGCTTCATAAAATCTCCGAAGTTTCTTATGAGTTCTTCTGCGACGTCTTCTGCCAGTCGAATACCGTGTGGCGGGTTGGTGAGGATTGTACACGAATTATATCCCGGATGAGTATTCCAGTCTCGTCTGGTTATCTCTACGTTCCTGCCGTCTCTGAAGCAGCTTAGATTGATTCTGGTGGCGTTTACTGCTCTGGATGTAATGTCAGATCCGGAAATAAGCCCCTCAGGAAGAGCGATAATCTTATCATCGGCTTCAGCCTTTACATTTTTCCAGACAAGCTTGCTGAATTCATCCATGCGGAAGAATCCCCATTTTTCTCTGTAGAACCCTGCCGGTATTCTGCAGTATTTCATGAGAGCCTCGCAGAGCAGGGTTCCTGATCCGCACATGGGATCAACCAGTGGTTTCTCACCGTTCCAGCCGGACATTTCCAGCGCGGCGGCAGCGATAGTTTCCCGCATGGGAGCCTTTACAGACTCCACTCTGTAGCCTCTGCGGTGCAGCGACCCTCCGGAAAGATCAAGACGTATTTCGGCGTGGTTGCCCCGGATACGGAGATCAAGGTTTACATCTGCTTCATATCTGTCAACTGAGGGTCTTTTTCCACTGATCTCCCGAAAGTGATCGACAATGGCATCCTTGAGCCTGAGAGTTGCCCATTTTGAGTGATTGATCCTGGAGCCGGATGCGGCACTGCTTATTGCAAATGTCTGATTGATACCGAAAATGTTTTCCCAGGGATATTTAAGCGCTTTCTGGTACAGGTAATCGGAGGAGTGACATCCGAAGCCAACCAGTGGAAGAAGGAACCTGTCAAACAGACGGGATTCGTAATTCACTTTCATGACCATCGCGGCATCCGCTTCAAAGAAAACACCTCTGTAGGCAGGATCAATCTTTCCCGCTCCGAGTTTTTTCAGTTCGATGGCTCCCAGTTCTTCAAGTCCCTGGGATATTTGTCCAAGTATCTTCATTGTTGAAACTCCAGAATTCTGTCAGCGGTTTCCAAAGGGCACTGCCAGGGAAAACCGTGGCCGGTATCAAAAATTGTCAGAAAGACGTTTGGAAGAGTTTTATTTAGTGTTTCAGCATGTATCAAAGGTGTTATTATATCGTATCTTCCGGCTAGAATAAGAACAGGCAGAGACACGTTTTTCAGTGTATCCAGACATCCTTTCCAGTCAGAAATGGCATTACTCTGTCTGATCAGTCGTTCTCCGGGAACCTGCCTCTTCACCCTGGGAAAGAATTCACTGATGTTAGGATGAGCCGCAAGCCACTCAGGTGTGAACATCATCTCCAGCATTGACGTGGACCACTTCCCTCTGCCGTTGCTGAAGTCGTTGGCGTCCTCCGGCGGCTGCGGATAGTTATTGCCGGCCGGAGGAGCCATAAGTACCGCACTGGAAGTGATGTCGGGTCTGCGAGCAATCATCTCCTGTACCACAGCCGCGCCGATTGAAAATCCGATAAGAACATCAACAGGTTCTTCCGGCATGAGTTTCAGGGCAAACTCTGAAATGGTTGTTCCATCCGGGGGGAGCAGAGAGCTTTCAACTTTGAAGCATGTGGAAAGCCTTCCTGTGAAAACAGGTGCCCAGCAATCAGCGGCGCCTCCCAGTCCCGGAATTATGAGAGATTTTTTCAATTGACCAGTCTTTCAGATATTATGTCCAGAGAGTTCTCAGCATACTTTATTGGAATCAGTACTGCCTTCGCCGACGCGAGAACCTTACCATTCAATTTCAGAGCGCCTGATGTGAGAATGGATCTGCCTCTGTTTTCCTCAATTCTACCGGTGATTGTGAGCAACTTTCCGGTAGGCACAGGTTTGTGGAACTTAACCTTGATGGTTCCAGTTACAGTGAACCATCCTGAAGAAGTGCAGGCATAGACCATGATCTCGTCCAGCAGGGTGGTAATAATGCCGCCGTGCACCGCCCCCTTCCATCCGTTGAAATGGTCAGCTATTACAGTTTCAGACACTGCTGTACCATTTTTCCGGTCAAGCCTGAACTTCAATTTCAGGCCAATCGGGTTATCAGAGCCACACGCAAAACAGTTGTCGTCATCAAGGAGTGTCAGGTCAGTTGCAGTCATAGTCTATTTGCTTACTTTGCTCAGGTGCATAATCTCGTTTACCAGATGCGGGAATATACTGATTAGTTCATCACTTGTGGGCATTTCAAAATCATCAAAGCTGAAGGCCGGTATCACGGTACATGAGGCAAGAGCAAAAGAGTTCTCTTCAGCGACTTCCGCTCCGAAATAGTATCCCGCAGGAACTACAAAGCAGGGCATTTCCCCAACAGTTACATTAATACCCAGCCGAATCATACGGTAAATCCCATTTGGGCTGATCAGGTGTATCAGGAATGGTGAACCGTCATGAAAGTGCCATATTTCATCTGATTGCAGACGGTGGAATGCCGAGAAGCTGTCACTTGTAAGCATGTAGTGGATAACAGACCCAAGTTCTCGATTTCCGGTGAAACCAGGAGGTAAAGATTTTTGTCCAAGGATATGAGTCGATCTGTGAAATTCCCTGTAGAAGCCACCTTCAGGATGAGGGACAAGACCCAGCGCAATTATCCAGTCAGTACTTGTAACCATGAACTCCTCCATTTCATGCATACAAACTAACAGCGATTTCCGCAGATGACAAGATGACCGTGGAATCATCTATATTCACACTGGAGTATTCTTCAGCAGAATGGAGGTCTGTTCATGAGATTTGTGCATTACTGTTTTCATTGGTTTTCATTGCGCAAGCAAGCACAGACATTCTCATTACCGCTGAAACGGAGATGCTCTCGGCATTTGAACGTGCGTGGTTTACTGTTACATTTATCCAGAGGGAATAGCCGGCAGAGGGCTTTATATATGCGGAAAGGAACCATCTGATGCTGAAGACAAACGAAAAGAGACTTGTTCAATTTATGCTGGAATGCAAACCCGGTCATCCATTCGCGGGAAACAGACTGCGCGTGGATCACACGGGAAGACCGTTTCAGCTTCCGGGTATCGGCGGAATAACTCTTAACATCGAAGCAGGTGATCACCTGGAACCGGGAGTAAGCTGCAAGTGGGGTGACAAAAGGAAAGAATATCCCAATCAGGCTCTTCAGATACTTGCCTGTGTAGGGAACACCGCTCTGGTTACCAGCGGAAAGGCAAAAGGTACAAAGGGGATTGTTGTGGGGCACCACGGTGGCAGTGAGCACGTGATAATCGATTTTGACAGCAGGTCAAAGGCAAAACTTTCCTACGAAGACAGCATTCAAATCAAAGCAGTTGGAATGGGGCTTGAGATACTCAGTCAGCCCGAGGTTCGAATTGTCAACCTTGCCCCCTCGTTACTGAAGAAGATGGGCATAAAGGAGGACAGGAAAACCGGGAAGCTTACAGTTCCGGTAGCATCGAAGATTCCTTCGGAATGCATGGGTGCAGGTATATCCAGCGCGAATATTTCCAGCGGTGATTACGACATCATGACCAGTGACTGGGATACGGTTAAGGCAAACGGAATGGACAAGATGCGATTCGGAGATTTCGTGGCTCTTATGGATCAGGACAATCGATTCGGAAGAACTCACCGCAGGGGCGCCGTGACCATTGGAATCGTGATACACAGTGACTGTAGAGGTTCAGGGCATGGCCCCGGCGTAACAACACTTCTCAGTTGCGGAAAAGGAGAGATAGAGCCTGTGATTGATTCCGGTGCCAACATTGCTGACGTGATGAAGATCGGTACCTGCCGGGAGAAGAAGTAATGGACACAGTGTTTACTGTAACATTCAATTCAACAATTGATGAAGCTGTTGGTGCAAATTTCAGGCTGGCGGAAATTACGGGCAATGTAAGCAGGCAGAAATGGTACGGGCTGGCTCTTACTCCGGTCTTTTTCGTCATCCTCTTTTTTGTGTTTGACGAGCCTTTCCTGCAGTATGTCGCCGGAGGCATTTTTACTCTTCTCTGGGTACCGTATTTCCTGCTTACATACAAGAAACATCTGAGAAAGCAGATAAAGAAAACGATGGTTCGAATACTCGGAACAGATCAGCCTGTTCCATGCGAGTATCAATTAACTGACGAGGGAGTAATCTTCAAGCAGCTGGGGCAGGAGCTCAAGTTTGACTGGAAGAATGTAAGACAGTTTAACAACAGAGACAACGCGCTGGAGCTGGTCATGGAACCTGCGGCTGTTGCTCTGATACCGAAAAGGGTCTTCAGCGGTGGTGAGGAGTCTCAAGAATGGATTGATTGCATTAAGGATCATACTTCTGCCCGTCTGCGGTAGTGTATATTAAAGAAGTGAAGGCCTGTGTTTCCATAGCATTCTAGAATGATCAGGTGGTTTTGAATATGGGTTGCAGTAACAATGAGCATGTTTGGACAGCAAGGTTCTACGAAGGGGGTTCTCTTGCCTTCTGGTTCTGCAGCAGGTGTGGTGAGATTGACAGGGACGCGGGTATCCTTTCGGAGTCTCTTGAGAGCACGAAAAATCCTTCCGGAGTAGTTTTCCCCGGCAAGGAACCGCCGATCAGCGACAGGAAGTGGGGATTGACCGATGGATCAGTGCTGATTGAGGGTAATCCCTGTTCCGTAAGTTTCAGGGGAACTGACATCCCCACCATTTCTCGTGCACATGAATATGATCTGACAGATACTGACGGTGCAGTTATCAGAGAGTACAGAGCTTTCAGAGAGAGGGTTTCCAGTAACGAAGAGAGCTTTATTCTGACACGTTTTCAGGTCGAGGGCAATCACCTTATCAAGTACAGAATCCGCTGTATCGAGAAGAATAATCCTAATGAAGCTGATGTTGGGGAATGCTCCAGCATTGCCATAATCTTTAATCTCAAACCGGTTGAGGTATGATCAGAAAAGCCGTACCCGGTGATATTTCTGATCTGATCCTTCTTAACTCTCAGGTTCATGGTCTTCATGTGCAGTTGCTTTTGAGAGATCAGTTATCAGAACCTTCAATCAGAAAATGTTTCTTTCTTTGAAAAAATGAAAGGCTGGCAGGGGCAGTATGGATACAAAACCGCTTGTGGGAATAAGCTCGTGCCTCCTGGGAGAGAATGTCCGGTACGATGGCGGCAACAAGCTTAATACCCGGTTGAGGGATGAGATGGGCAGGACAGTGGATTTCCTGCCGTTGTGCGCCGAAGCAGAGTCCGGAATGACAATTCCACGGGAACCCATGGATCTGTTCTATGAAAGCGGTGCCGTTTGTCTTATCACTCTTGAAACGGGGCTTGATATGACGGGATCAATTACAGGGTGGATTGAAAGTAAATTGATTGATCTTGCAGTATTGAGCATTTGCGGATTTATCTTTAAAGCCAAATCACCCAGCTGCGCGCTTTTCAGTGCCAGGGTTTACCGTAAATCCGGAATGTATCCCCACGGCAGAGGACTTTTTGCAGGGGCCTTTACTGAAAGATTTCCTCTGATTCCTGTTGTGGAAGATGTTGAACTGCTTGACGGAACACAGAGGAGTGATTTTCTTGAGAAGGTTTTTGCCATGAAGCTTTTGTATAAATCTTCACGAATTTGACCTACTCGTCTTTTTTTTCTTATTATCAGTGCATAAATGATTTACTTCCTGCGAACTTATTGAATGAATAGTCCTGACAGATCGGAGGATGTTTTTTGCTCAGAGTAGAAAGACTTTCAAAGGAATTCCAGAATGGCAGAGGCAGATCAAAAACAACTGTGAAAGCAGTGGACAACCTCTGCTTTCAGTGTCAGCCAGGAGAGATCTACGGGCTGCTGGGGCCTAACGGAGCCGGGAAGACCACCACGCTCAGGTGCCTTTCCACTCTGATAAAGCCTACTTCCGGGAATGTCTTTATCGATCAGTTCAATGTTCTGGAGCATGGACAGATATTTCGATCGAGGATTGGCTTTCTCACCTCTGATATGAAGCTTGACGGGTATTTTACTCCTGACTACATGATGAACTGGTTCGGACGGTTGAACAAGATGGAAGCGGGCAGGATTGAACAGCAGAAGGAAAAGCTTTTTAACGATCTTCAGATGACAGACTTTGTTAACAAGAAGATTGACCAGCTCTCCACCGGCATGAAGCAGAAGACTGCGGTGGCCATCAGCCTTATTCATGATCCGGAGGTTATAATTTTCGATGAGCCCACTAACGGCCTTGATATCGTTACCTCAAAAGCTGTAACTGATTTCCTTGTGAGCCGTGCGGAATCCGGCAAGATCGTGATAATATCGACTCATAATATGACCATAGCGGAGAAACTTTGTCACCGGTTTGGAATTCTTGTGGACGGAGAGCTTAAGGAAGAAGGAACACTGAACGAGATCATTGAAGGCAGTACCCGGGATAATCTTGAGGATGTTTTCTTCAGCTACATTCTGCCTGGAGGTAGTCATGTTTAAGGACAGTCTCATTATCCTGCGTAAAGAACTCAGGAGGATGTTCACAGATAGGCGTCTCCTGTTTATGCTGGTGGTACTTCCTCTGGTCATGCTTCCTCTGATGTATTCCTTTATGGGCAAAGCCAACAAAGCAAGAATGGTTGAAATAAACTCCTACTCATCAAGAATCGCCATCTGCTCCGGTGAAGGGGGAGAAGAAGTGAAAGGGTGGTTTCTTGAGTCATTGTTTACTCTGAATGCTCATATTGAGACTACCGGGATTAACGAACTTGATTCCCTGAAACAGAGGGTAATTGATAAAGATCTTGAACTGCTCGTTGTAATGCCGGAAAACATGGATGAGCACGTTCGAGACAATTCTGTGTTCGATTTGTCCATTTTCTACAACTCGACAGGCGACTATTCCATGTTTGCTTTTGACCAGGTGGATATTGCCTTTGCTGCAGTAGCTGAAGCCATTATCAGAAAGCGAATCATTGAAAGCGGTATGCCGGAAGATGTACTGACTGCCTTTACTATCAATCAACAATTGTCCGCTGATGAAACTGCCGATCTTGCCGAAGAGGGCAGTGCAATGGGGAAGCTGATCGGGGTCATGATGCCCTTCTTTATCGTGATTTACCTCTTTGCCAACTCTATGAAAGTAGGCCTGGACAGTGTCGCGGGCGAGAAGGAAAGGGGAACTCTCGCCATGCTGCTTGTTAATCAGGTCAGCAGGCTTTCCATAGTGCTTGGGAAGATGATCTCTGTGATGGTAGCTGCTATAGTCGGGGCGGTGAGTTCGGCCATTGGGTTGAGGATTGCTTCCAGATACCTTATAGGCATGTCCAGGGATTCGGGGGCATCTATTTCAGATTACACCATGGGTTCTATGGCAATACTCCAGTTTGCTATTGTCGTTGTTCCACTTGCAATACTGATTTCCAGTCTCGTTCTGCTGGTTTCCACTTTTGCCAGGAATGTGAAAGAGGGTCAGGGCATGATAATGCCCGTATACATTGCGGTGATGGTTATGGGTGTTACTACAATGCAGACTGGTGATATTCCGCCGGAGTGGATGAGACTGGCTCCCATCTTTAATTCTCTTGTGGTGCTGAAAGACATTTTCATGCAGAATGCGGTGTGGGGTAACATCGTGTTTTCTCTGGCAACCAGCCTTGCCGTTGCCTCTGTTCTTGTTTTCATAACACTGAGAATGTTCAACGACGAGAGGGTGTTGTTCAGGATTTAGCGTTGCAGGGTAACGAATTTACTCAATCCGCTGTTATCGATCGAATCAAAAACACTGGCCATTTTCGGGAAGGAAGGCCTGCTTTTCCTTCTGAGGAAAACATCAGTGTGCTCTGCGGGTTTATCCTCTTGTTTCGCTTGAGGTATTTATGTACAATACTGTTAAAAACTAAATAAAGGAAGGAAATCTGAGGAGGGTCTAATTCCCCGCCCCTGGGGCGTACAATCAGTTTTTGTATTCTTGGTGTATGAGTGAACACATTTACAAGAGTCATAATAAGTCGTTGCTAATGTATCATTTGGTATTTCCAGTCAAGTATCGTCGGAAGGTTTTCAGCAAGGCTGTCGAAATCTCCTTGCGTGATGTTTGTTTGGAAATTGGCAGACGTTATGAAATATATTTTGTTGAGATAGGAATGGAAGAGGATCATGTACATTTTTTGGTGCAAAGCGTGTCCACTTATCCTGTGTATAAGATAGTCAGGATCATAAAAAGTATTACTGCTCGGGAGATTTTCAAGATACACAAAGAAGTTAGGAAAGAATTGTGGGGTGCAGCTCTTTGGACAAGTGGATATTACGCAAATACGGTAGGTCAATTTGCGAGTGCAGAGGTAATAAAGAAGTATGTGGCCAATCAGGGAAGAGAGTACAAGAAGCTGTATTCAGCGCAGCTGAAGTTTGACTTTGACTTTTAGATACCCCGCCCCTTGGGGCGGTTGGAGTGAAATTATGAAATCTGTCTTTGCAGTTATGCTTACTGTCTTCGTATCCGGTGCTGCTGCCCAGGAGGAAAGTTATTCCTACTACTGCTGTTTTCAGGATTCCCCCTCTCTTGACGGTGCTTTTGCGGATGGCTGCTACTTTGGAGGACCCTTCAGAGCCAACGGTCCTGTCCGCCTGATAAGCAGCAGTCCCGGCAGAGACAACGATCCCTGGTTCTACAGTTTCACTCTTTCATCCGATTACTACATATACGGGTGGGGTTCAGGTGCCCAGAGTACGACTCCCCACATCGGAGACCTGTGGATTGAACCATATGAGCTTATGGAGCAGGGATCTCCCTGGTTCAACCTTGGAGTTGACCCTCTGCCTTTCGGTTTCGATCAGGTGGAGTGGCAGGTTGTAAGAGCTTCAGCTTTATTGAATGGTCTCTATCTTACAAGCACGGAGGTTCCCGATAATTCCAGAATACTACTCGAAGGTGATCAGCTAACAATAAAGACAGGTGTGTATTCAGATCCTGTTGTTTACAGCCTGACAGACCTGGATGAGCCGGTTGTCTGGATTGAGAATTGCTCTAATGACAAAATCCTTTTGAAGGGGCACCCGGATTCTCAGGGATTTTCAGAGGAGCTGACAATTGGAACCATGGGAAACATTCTTTTCTCGGGACCACTTGAATACAACGGAGATTTGCCTGGAATACTCGGACTGATATCAGTTTGCGGAGATGGTCTAATTGCTGATAAACCATATTCTGACTGGGACCCGCCGTTTGATATAGAAACCGATGAAGATGTTGTTTACAGTGCATCGATTCTTCTGCTTGAAGGGGATTTTGCGGCGGAGAACTATACACAGCCATATCCCAAGGTTGATTTTACTCTCTACGGTGGTATACAGATGCAGCGCGAGGGTTATACATGTAGTTCTGCTTCAGGTTTTAACCTTTGCCTGGAGTACGACGAGAGGCTATTCAATCAGAGTCCTCCCTGCTATCCGCAGTACCAGATGTCAGGTGTGGAGATATCAGGCTCATCTCCATTCCTGCTGGAGTTTACAGCTTCCTGCAATCCATTTTCATCCCTTGTTACACTGAGTGTGTCTGAGCCGGGCATCATCAGTATTTTCGACAACACCGGGAGAATGGTGGACAGGAGAGATACAAAATGCAAGTGGGTATGGAACGGATCATCGCTTTCATCAGGTGTGTATCTCGCTGTAGCCATCGGCGAGAACGGGGCCAGGTCATTTATTCATCTTGTTAGGTTATAGCGGAGTTCATGCGGGGATGGGCAATCCTGAAGGTAATTTCAATGAGTTCCGCACAGGTAGGTACTGGATTCCAGTGTTTTTCTGATGTTTCTTTTACTATAATGCTTATTATGCTGCAGTTGTTCAGACGAAAAGAAAAGAGGGAGCGCCGTTGAATTCAGAAACATCTTTTACAGACCACTATCAGGATGATGGTGTATCCCGTACTCAGCTTGAACTCGAATGGCAGATTCAGCATTCGCAGTACCTTGAAAGCCTGAAAATTCTGGCCGGGGGTGTTGGACATGACTTGAACAATCTGCTGATGACCATTGTCGGGAATACGGATCTGATGCTTCAACACACAGCAGATGAAGTGCAGATTGTGAAGAATCTGGGTAGAATCAGAGAAGCTGCCGGGAAGGCTTCCGAACTCACTCATCAGATACTTTCTTTTATCGGAAAGGGTAACACCGCTCTGGAGACTGTTAACCTGAAGAGAATAATAATTGATATTGAGAGGATGCTCAGGCTGACATCCGAAAAAAGGGCCATTCTGCAGATTGATCTGGACGATGTCCCGGCGATAAACGCTGATATGTCTCAGGTCATTCGTCTGGTCATGAACATGATAACCAATGCCTCAGAGATTATCTGTTCAGACCATGGTACAATAGGTATTTCCCTTAAATGCCGGAAGATAACCGGAGAAGAGCTTGAAGAGCTGTTTAAAGATACTGACAGCCCGGAGGGAGAGTACATCGTTCTTAGGGTATTCGATATTGGATGCGGCCTGGACAGAGATCAGATAGTGAACATATTCGGACCGTTTTTTCACACGGAACTTACCGGGAAAGGACACGGAATGGCTACTGCTCTTGAACTGGTGAGTAACCAGAATGGAGCTATCAGAGTCAGGTTCGACAACGAGGGCGAAAGATCGATTTCAGCCTATTTCCCCTGTGCGGATTCCCTTTGTGAAAGACTGGCCTCTCCCGTGCCGCTTTCAGTGGATAGAGCATCAAAGAAAACAGTACTTCTTGTTGATGATGATCAGTCAGTGCTTGTGACCACAAGAGATATGATTGAAGGTTTGGGTCATTCGGCAGTTACAGCAAAAGACGGATTCGAGGCAGTGGAAATATTCAGATTATCAGAATGTGAAATTGACTGTGTTATCCTTGACCTTACAATGCCTGAAATGGACGGTTCACAAACATTCTCCCTGCTGCGGGGGCTGAAACCCGGTATTCCAGTGATTCTGTCAAGCGGTTACAGTCCTGTTGATGCTGTGAAAGATTTCAGTTCCAGGGGGTTTAGCGGCTTTCTTCAAAAACCCTATGACCTTATCAAGCTGCAGAATACCCTTGAGAGTGTTTTCAGCAAGTAATGCAATCACAATCAGCTTTTTTGTTAAAATATGTCCAGGCCGGAAAGATTTATGAAAAAGATCGTTCCTGAAAAACTGTTTTTTAAGCCGGTGGATATCTGGAAGAGACAATGGTTTCTGCTAACTGCCGGTACCATGGAAGACTGCAATATGATGACGGTGGCATGGGGAAGCATCGGGTGCATGTGGAACAAACCATTTGCTCAGATAGTAGTGAGACCTCAGAGATACACCCTTCAGTATCTTGAGAAATCAGAGTGTTTTACTCTCTGCTCATTTCCGAAGAAGTACCATGATGACCTTTTGCATCTGGGTACAGTCTCCGGAAGGGATTGCGACAAACTCGCAGGTACTTCATTGACCCTGAAAGAGTCTTCATCAGTGATTTCACCCTGCTATGAAGAGGCTTCACTTATTCTGGAGTGCAGGAGGATATACTCCCAGAATATGGATCCTGCCTGCTTCATTACAGATACAGGTTCAAAGGTTTATCCTGACAGGGATTACCACAGGATTTTCTTTGGAGAGATAGTGGAAGCCTTTGGCGTGTAGATACTGCTTTTTCTTACTATCTTAGATACATGCTTAACCATCTTGTCATTCTTTTCTCAATGCAGATCAGGTCCTTCCGCGGGGCAGTTGCGGAGGAATGGAAAACCAATCGTCTCAAGTTGATCTCAGGTATAATCACTCTTTCTGTGATGGCTGTTGGGTTCTATTATATGTTTAACTGGTTATTCAGCTATTTATCTTCTCTGGATGCTGAACTTTTCGGATTTGGCACAGCCCTTGCTACGCGGTTGTTCGGTATGGCTCTTCTGGCATTTGGAGTGTTTGTTGGGGTTTCTTCTCTTATCACAGGCAATTCCTCCCTTTACAGATCCTCCAGAGCAACACTGCTTCTTTCCTCAGCGGTGAATCATTCATCCATGGCTGTCTCTGCTGTGCTGGAAAGCTGGTTTCTTGCCGGCTGGACCATGCTCCTTATGGGCATCCCGATGCTGCTGGCATTTGCCCGCGGATTGGAGTTCACTGAAATCAATCTTGCCGTGGGATTTTTTCTCTATCCATTTCTTCTTCTTGCCTGGACAGCTATAGGAACCATAGTTACGGTGTTTCTCAGCAGATTCGGTGGAACAAGCGGCTGGAAATTCTTCGGTGGCATTGCTCTGATTGCCGGAAGTGGAGCACTTTTCTTTTTTGCCAGTGGAAGCAAATCAGACCTTGTGATAGAGGAAGCACCCGGAATGAAGCTGGGAGGACTTCACTCGTTCGTTTCAACCCTTCCCGGTCAGAACTCCGGTTACTGGCCCCATGTGCTTTTTCTGCGAGCAATGAGTGAGGGCGAAGTTCGCCCCGCAGTTCTACTGGTTGTTGAGGCTCTTATGTTGTCAGCTTTGTCTCTGTGGTTTGCTGCAAGGGGTTATCTGAAGGCATGGAACAGATGCGGAGCTGTTTCTTCAAAGTATCAGTCTTCAGAATATTTCCGTGGTGGAGGTAGAAGCTCAACGATATTTCAGAAGGATCTTCTGCTTTTTCTCAGGGATCCTGTGCAGTGGAGCCAGTTGGGTCTGCTTGCAGGAATGTTTTCTATTTATGTGGTGAATCTGAACAGGTTTCCCATTGATTTCAGTAACCCGTACTGGCTTGCAGTTGGCATTTTCATAAACATATCCTTCAGCGCTTTCGTTGTGGCTACTATGATGGTCAGGTTCGCTTTCCCGGCTCCCAGTATGGAGGCACCGGGGTTGCACGTTATGATTCAGCTTCCCGGGGGGAGGGAACTGTTTTACAGATCCAAATGGATACAAACTCTGCTGCTTTCCGCCATTCCGGCAAGTTTTCTCGCCTGGCTATCAACCAGAAGCATTGGTGCCGGGTTTCTTCTTCAAATGGAATCTGTAGCGTGTATCTTTATTACCTCTGTGGTACTTGCCACAATAAATATTTCCCTTGGATGCATTTTTCTGAGACGCGGGTCTGAAAGCGCAGTAAGTGTTTCCAGCGGGCAGGGCGGTATTATAGCTGCTTTTTCTTCTGTGGCTTTTGTGCTGTTTATGGTTACAGTACTCTCCTGGGTTACCAGACGATATATGACAGATAACTTTACTGAAATGATGCTTGCTGTACCTGTGCGAAATTCTATTCTGTATCTTATGCTGCCTGCCGGTGTTATCACTTCTGTTATTGTGTACAGGGCTGGAATGAACAATCTCAGGAAAAGGATATTCTAATGGTGCTTATTGGATTGGACTACGGAAGGGAAAGGACAGGTTTTGCCATATTCATGGAAGGACTTGTACTTCCTGCCGAACCTGTCTTTGGATCCTGGAGCAAGATCCTGGAGAGGCTTGTTGAACACACTGAAAGATACGATGATATCAAGGTCATACTGGGGCTTCCGCTTTCAGCACTGGGGAAATCTACAGAACTCAGTCTGGAAGTGGAGGAGTTTGCGGAAAGACTCGGCGAATCAGGTTACTGCGTTGAACTGGTAAATGAAGTGGGATCTTCCGCGGCAGCCGTGAAGCTTCTGGGTAAAAAGGACAGGAAAGGTCATGTGGACTCACTGGCAGCCTGCGAAATATTGAAAAGGTATTTAAATCTTACATGAGAAAGAAAAGAGCAATCATCAGAGGGCTGATACTGTTACTTGTCTTTAGCCTCGCTGGTCTTATTTTTATTAGAAAGCTGGAAACTCCACCTGGAAATGGTGTTACCGGGGAGTTTTCTCTGGAGCGGGGCTGGGGTGTCAGAGATGTGGCTCAGGCTCTGGAAGACAGAGCATTTGTGAGGAGCAAGTGGATAGTTCTTGTTAAATACAGACGGAATTTTTCTGGCGCCACTCTTCAGGCAGGCAGTTACAGTCTGAGTGATACAATGGAAGTGGACTCGATCCTTGCCGGATTTATTGCCGGCGATGTTATTCCTGTACCCACCAGCTGGGTTACTCTCCCGCCTGGTCTTAGAATGGAACAAAGTCTTCCGATCATATCAGATTGCCTGGGTATACCACAGGATGAGCTTGAAGCTCTTTCCAGAGACATTGAATTCCGGGAAGCCATGGGTATTCCCTGTTTTGAGGGATATCTGTTTCCGGAGACCTATGAATTCGCTGATTCAATTCCGGGATGGGGTGTTGTAGACCGGATTGTGAGAACAGGCTTTCAGGTTATGGATGTCCGGTGGGAAGCCCGTTGTGAATCTTCAGGTCTTTCTCCTTTTGAGGCGGTGATACTTGCATCAATCGTGGAGAGGGAAGCCGCGTCTGATGCTGAACGTGATCTTGTTGCTGGAGTTTTTATCAACAGACTTCGTATCAGAATGAAGCTGGAGAGTTGCGCTACAGTTCAGTATGCTCTAGGAGAGGTTCGTGAAGTACTTCTTTACAGCGATCTGGAAATAGAAAGCCCCTACAATACTTATCGTTATTCCGGCCTCCCCCCCGGACCAATCTGTTCCCCCGGTACTGCCTCTCTTGAGGCTGTTGCCAGCCCGGATACTACAGATGGCTACCTGTTTTTCGTCAGCAGGGGTGATGGATCCGGAGAGCATCTCTTTGCTGTTACTGCTGCCGGGCATGAGCAGAACATCAGGTCTGTTCGTTGAATAGTTTACTGTTATTCCAGCTCATCCTGATAGAGCCTCTTATTGACGCGAACAGCTGTTGTATAATAGGTATGATATTCAAGAGTATATTGGGTAACAACATGTCTGGAGGATGGGATGAGTAACGGGAGACAGCTTAATTTCCTGGAAAAGGCTATTCGGATAATTCCAGGATACAAGGGATACAAGGGCAAAGAGGAGAGAAGAGACAATGATGCTCTCTTCAGATCCATGCTTGCTACCAGAATTGAGGGGCTTTCAGCTATTGCCACAAGTGGTCTTGCTAATCTGAAAGGTCCTGCGGCGCTTGATGCTGCAAGTGGCTTTGATCGGCTTACAAAAAAGCTTGAGCTGGCTGCCGACAAGGTTAGATTTGCTTCCAGGGGATACAGGGGCTGGTTCGATATGCACAAAGTGCAGGAGAACGAGCTGGACAAACTCTATGAATTTGACTGCTCGCTCACAGAGGATGTGGAGAATATGCAGGCGGATTTTGAGGCACTGGGGTCTGCTGTGGATAGCGGAACCGGAGTGAAGGAAACTCTTGAGGTAGCCATCGCCGGTCTTGATGACTTCATCCACAGGCTTGAGGGTAGAAGCTCACTTATGGTTGATCTTCAGAACAACACACCGATTGATTAGGGAGGGTAACCATGTTTAAAAGACCCGAAATTATTGAATTTCTGGATAACTCAGGAAAAGAGATTGCTCACAGGATTCCGGAACAGGGTTCCGGGGAATTTCGTCTTGGGAGTCAGTGTGTAGTAAGAGAAAGTCAGGAAGCTGTATTCTACCGCGACGGCAAGGCGATGGATGTTCTGGGACCGGGCAGACACACGCTGACCACTCAGAACATTCCTCTACTCGCCGGCCTGGTTGACATGGCATTTTCCGGTGAAGGTACACCATTCAAGGCCGAAGTTTATTACATAAACAAGAAGACTTTCACAGATATGAAGTGGGGCACAAAAGAACCGATACTTTTCCGCGACTCGGAGCTTTCAATGGTAAGACTCCGCGCCTTTGGAAGTTTCTCAATGAAAATTGTTGACAGTCTGCTTTTTGTCAATAAAATTGTGGGAACCGAAGGCAAGTATTCCACTGGAGATATAGAAAGCTTCCTGAAGAACATCATCATCGCCAGGCTTGCCGATCTTCTTGGTGAAACCATGTCCACCATTTTTGATCTTGCTGCGAAGTATGACGAACTCGGCACTCTCGCTAAAGCCAGATTCACCGACGACTTCAACAAATACGGTATTCAGATGGTTGATTTTTATATCACTGCCATCACCCCGCCAGAGGAAGTGCAGAAGCGGATAGATGAGAGAAGCGGCATGGGCGTTTTGGGTGACATGAACGAGTATATGAGGTTCAAGACCGCTACTGCGATGGGTGACGCAGCCAAGGCCGGAGCCGGTGGAGCTGCCGGTGCCGGAGTTGGAATGGGCGCAGGGCTTGGAATGGGTATGGTAATGGCCAACCAGATGGGTCAGGCAATGACGCCGCAGGCAGGAGGCGGAGCTGCTGCTCCTCCATCTGTTGCTCTGGTTGTCTGCCCGTCATGTGGAAAATCAGTACCCGATGGCAAATTCTGTCCTGAGTGCGGTAAAACTATGGTGGAAAGTTGTCCGTCCTGTGGCAAGCCGGTTCCCGCAGGCGGTAAATTCTGCCCGGGCTGCGGAACAAAATTAGGTGGAGGAACAACCTGTGAGTGCGGTGCCGATATTCCCGCCGGCAGTAAGTTCTGCCCCGATTGCGGCAAAAAGGTTGAATAGAACAATTCTTACAGTCCATGGTCTGCTTGAGAAGTGGGCCATGGAGACACCCGACAAGATTGCCCTTCAAGACAGCGAGTGCTCCATGACTTTTGCCCAGTGGCACCGGGCTTCAGAGCACCTGGCCAGCAGGCTTCAAACTGCAGGTGTGGAAAAGGGTACTCTTGTGGGAGTGCAGGTTGGCAGAACTTGCGGGCTTCCAGTGGCATTTACAGCTGTTTCAAAGGTTGGAGCCCGTTTCCTGGGTTTGAACCCCAGCTGGCTTTCTGAAGACAGAGAGATGGTTTTTACCAGGTGGGACAAGCGTTTTATCCTCTGCTGGGAGGGTATGGAGATCGGGGGGTGGAAGGCAAGTACCCTCCTGCCTTTCGGAGCATCAGATATTTTATCTCCTGCTCTTTCTCCCCAGGGCAGTCCGAGGGTAGATACTTTTGATGAGTTCTACATGAATGTAACCAGTGGGTCTACAGGCTTGCCTAAAGTGGCAGTCACTACTCACAGAGAATTAATGATAAATACAGCATCTGTTTGTGAGGATCTTGAACTAACAACAGATGATGTTCTAATGTCGCTCTTCGGGGTTATCGGGCATCCCCACGAAATATTTATGCGAGGTTTGTATCTTGGCGCAACCACTGTCCTTGAACCATCTGTCTATCCGAGACAACACATTCACATGATTACACAGCATGGGGTCACTTTTCTTATGGGCCTTCCACCTCAACTTGATGCTTTAAGCCGCCTTGCCAGCAGAGAAGACGCGGATGTTTCATCTCTGCGCATTGTTGAAACCGGAGGCATGAGGGTTACAGATAGATTTCTTGCTTCATTCGAAGAGCGAACTGGAGAAAAGGTTACACCTGTATGGGGCAGTACGGAAACATCAGGTGTGGTTCTTACAGGCGATCCCGGGATTGTGGGATTTTCATCTGTGGTATTCGGGTACAGTATTCAGCTTCGTGACGGGAATGCCATTATAAAGGACAACGGCAGAGGAGAATTGTGGATTTCAGGGGAGGGTATTGTTAATCGCTATCTCGGCGAACGATCCGATTCCTCGGAAGTGCTTGTTGACGGATGGTATAAAACAGGAGACATCTTTACCAGACGCGGTGAACGGCTGTATTTCACAGGAAGGCGCGGCGGCCTTATCAAAGCCTCCGGACTTAAGGTCTACCCCAGCGAGGTTGAACTTGCTGTTCTGAAACATCCATCCGTAAGGGATGTGTGCGTTGTGGGGAAAGAGATGCCCGGCAGAGGCGAAGCTCCAGTGGCCTACATTGTCCTTCGAGGCGGAGTGGAACTCTCCATTCATGACCTGAGAAGTTTTCTCTCCAATATTCTTGAGGATTTCAAGATGCCCAGAAAGTACTTTTTTGTACTGGGCCTTCCTCGTACGATTTCCGGAAAGCTGGACAGATCAAGGATTGGCAGACAGGATATTGCCCCGGACTTCAGAGCGGAACTTTTAAGGATGGATGTTGACCTTGTAAAGTTGCTGAACATCAGAGCGGATCTTATGGAAAGAATAGACGCAGGATACAACCCCAACTGGGTTGAGGAACAGATTAATAATGCAATGGGACACAATCCCGGACCCCTTTCCGACAGCATTGTCAGGGAAGTTATCCGATTCATCATGAACAACCTGGGGAGGGGATAGCATGCTTGTACGGGAAATCAGGGTAGGAAATGCCATTTTCGGTGGATCGGAAATTCTGCTTATCGCGGGTCCCTGCTCTGTTGAGAGCGAAGAAATGGCCATGCTTACTGCGGAAACTGTTGTTGAATGCGGAGCCGGAATGCTCAGAGGCGGTTCATGGAAACCCCGCACATCTCCTTATTCATTCCAGGGGCTGGGAGAAGATGCTCTGAAAATACTGCGAAGAGCCGGGAATGAATACAATGTTCCTGTGGTGAGCGAGGTAATGTCAGCGGAGCAGATAGAGATTGCTTCCGAGTATGTGGATATGCTTCAAGTTGGTGCCCGGAACATGCACAACTTCGCTCTTCTTACTGAAATCGGGCGCAGCGGAATGCCTGTTATGCTGAAGCGGGGCTTCATGGCTACAGTTGAGGAGTGGCTGCTTGCTGCGGAATATGTACTTAAAGAGGGAAATGAGAGAGTGGTACTTTGCGAAAGGGGAATCAGAACCTTCGAAACCTGGACTCGGGCCACTCTGGATATTTCCGCGGTACCGCTTGCAAGGAACTCTCTGGGTCTTCCTGTAATTGTTGATCCATGTCATGCTGCCGGCAGAAGGGATCTTATTTTACCTCTGTCCCTTGCTGCTCTGGGCGCCGGTGCTGACGGTTTGATGATTGAGGTGCATCCTGATCCGGATAAAGCACTTTCAGACGGAGGGCAGTCTCTTTCTCTTGAGCAATTCAGGCTGTATTCACAGAAGATTGGTGCTGCCCCGCAGTCACCGTGTCGTTTAAAAGAAAAAACCAGGAGGTAGACAAGTGCACTTTGGAATACTCACCGGTGGCGGTGACGCTCCGGGTTTGAATGCTGTAATCAGGGGCGTAGTTGTTCGTGCTGAATCAGGTGGACACAGAGTAACCGGCTTTCTCAGAGGGTGGAAGGGGGCCATTGAGAACACCACAGTCTCCCTGGACCGTGAGGCAGTTCGAGATATACACACTCTGGGTGGAACTATTCTTTTCTCGTCCAGAACCAATCCGAGAAAGATTGAGAATGGATTGGAAAAAATAAAGAAGACTCTTAAAGAGAACGAGATTGACGTTCTTATTGCTCTGGGCGGAGAGGATACTCTGGGTGTAGCGGATTCTCTGGGTGAGATGGGGGTTTTTGTGATCGGTGTGCCCAAAACCATCGACAATGACCTTTCCGCGACGGATTACACCTTTGGCTTCGACAGTGCCATAAATAATGTTATGGAAGCCATTGATAAGCTTAAAACCACTGCAAAAAGTCACGAGAGAATCATGGTGGTTGAGATAATGGGCCGCCATGCAGGCTGGATGGCTCTGTATGGAGGGATGGCAGGAGGCGCACATGTGATTCTTACTCCTGAAAAGGAGTTTGATACCGACGAAGTCTGTGCCCTTCTTAAGAACCGCTACAATCAGGGCAGGAGATATGCCCTGGTGGCTGTGGCTGAAGGGGCAATTGATCCAGGTCTTGCCCGTCATGTTTATCATTCTGCGGAAACGGATTCATTCGGGCATGTTCAGCTCGGTACCGGTATCGGAATTGGAGAGGTGCTGAAGAACGAGATAGAAGACAGAACCGGTCTTGAAACCAGGCATGTTGTTCTCGGTCACGTTCAGCGCGGTGGAAGCCCTTCGGCGTTTGACCGGGTGCTGGGCACCCGGCTTGGAGTTAAGGCTGTGGAGATTGGCGAATCCGGCGAGAATCGCAAGATGGCGGCGCTCCGAGGGACAGAGATAGTAGCAGCTGACCTGGCGGAAGCTGTTGGAACTCTTAAAACTGTTCCGGAGGAACACATCAAAACAGCCGAACTGTTTTTCGGCTGATATATCGGGGAGGAGAATACTGTGTCAGTTAAAGTAGCCATTAACGGGTTTGGTCGAATCGGCAGACTTGTTTACAGACAGTCTCTGAAACATGATGATATTGATATTGTAGCTGTGAATGATCTTACAGATCCAGGTATGCTTGCGCATCTTCTTAAGTACGATTCTGTTCACGGAGTATTCCCTGACGAGGTTAAGGTGGAGGGGG
Source organism: Candidatus Sabulitectum sp. (assembly GCA_021107435.1). Lineage (GTDB taxonomy): Bacteria > Fermentibacterota > Fermentibacteria > Fermentibacterales > JCC-6 > Sabulitectum. Next base: position 29,764 of record JAIOSV010000090.1, read on the forward strand.
AAAGAATTGTAGCCGGCAGAGATTCCTTTGTTGTATCAAATCAGCCGGATCCTCTGAAGCTGCCCTGGAAAGAGATGGGTGTAGACATTGTTATAGAGTCCACCGGTTTTTTTAGAACCAGGGAAAAGGCTGCGTATCATATACAGGCCGGTGCGAAGAAAGTAATAATCAGCGCTCCCGCAAAAGGCAAGCCAGGGGCTGACTTGACTGTGGTTTTCGGAGTCAATTCAGATCTCTACGATCCCAGAATACATGATGTTGTGAGTACCGCGAGTTGTACCACAAACTGTCTTGCTCCTGTTGCTAAAGTTCTTAACGACACCTTCGGTATTGAAACAGGTATAATGACTACAATTCATGCCTATACCAATGACCAGAGAATTCTTGACCTTCCTCACTCCGACATGAGAAGAGCCCGTTCCGCCGCTATTAATGTTATTCCGACAACTACCGGTGCCGCCGCTGCTGTAGCTCTTGTCATTCCGGAGCTTAAGGGCAGGCTTGACGGTATGGCGGTCAGGGTTCCGGTACCTGATGGTTCTCTGGTGGATCTGGTCTGCATGTTGAAGACCGATACCACGGAAGAAGCTGTGAATAATGCGATGAAGGCAGCTTCAGAGACATCTCTGAAGGGTGTTCTTCAGTATACAGATGAACCAATTGTTTCATCTGATGTCGTGGGCAACCCCTACAGCAGCATTTTTGACAGCGGTATTACCAGGATGATAGGACCAAGGATGCTGAAGGTTCTTTCCTGGTACGATAATGAATTCGGCTACTCTTCCAGAATGGTTGACATGCTTCTGCTCATGGCCGCAAAGGGGTTCTGATATGCAGTATCCTTCAATTCGAGATCTCAAGACCGGAGGGAAAAGAATATTCCTCAGGGCAGACCTCAATGTTCCAATTGAGGATGGGAAGATACTTGATGACACAAGGATAAGATCGGTACTCAGAACTATCCGCTACCTGATTGAGCAGGGCTCACCAGTCATTCTTGCTTCCCATCTTGGCAGACCGAATGGCAAGATTGTTCCTGATTTCAGTATGAAGCCCGTCGCGGAGAAACTGAAGGAAATACTGACGGAAACCCGGATTCTCTTTGCCAGAGATTGTATTGGCAAAAGGGTTGAGGCTATGGCTGCCGGTCTCAGACCGGGAGAGATTCTTGTTCTTGAAAACCTCCGCTTTCATCCTGAAGAGACTGCCAATGATCCTGGATTTGCCAGGAAACTGGCGGTACTTGGAGATGTTTATGTGAATGATGCTTTTGGCACAAGCCACAGAGAGCATGCTTCAATGGTCGGTGTCCCTGAGATCCTTGGTGGAGGTTACGTGGGATTCCTTGTGGAAAAAGAACTGAGAGTTTTTGGAGAACTTATAAGACATCCCAGAAAACCCTATACGGTAATACTGGGCGGAGTGAAAGTCAGTGACAAGGTTGCCGTAATAGAAAATGTTCTGCCCAAGCTGGATAATCTTATCGTTGGTGGAGCCATGGCGTTTACCTTCTACAAAGCAATGGGTCTTGAAACGGGTACAAGTATTGTGGAGGAGGGTTCTATTCAAACCGCTCTGGACATCATAAAGGCTGCTGAAACCAGAGGGGTAAATCTGATACTTCCGGTGGATATCGTCTGTGCTCTTTCAAAAGATCAGGGCGATGAAGCAGTTGTGAGACGTTTTGATGACCTCCCTGAGGATATGGCCGGATTTGACATTGGACCGGAATCCATTGAGTTGTTCCGCAAAACAATGCTGAAGAGTAAGACCATTGTCTGGAACGGCCCCATGGGATTGTTTGAGATTCGTCCGTTTGATGTGGGAACCAGGCAACTTGCGGCGTGCATGGCTGATGCGACTTCCTACGGTACAATAGCCGTAGTAGGTGGCGGCGACAGTATGCGTGCCGTCCGAGAAGCTGGTGTGGCTGAACAGATTACCCATGTGTCTACAGGTGGAGGAGCTTCTTTGAAATTGCTTCAAGGCGAGGAACTGCCAGCCCTTGAACATCTTAAGATTGATGGTGTTAAACCGTTTGTAGGAGCAAACTGGAAAATGAATGGATCTCTTGCAATGGGCATGGAGTACATTACACTGCTGGATGAGGGGAATGTTAACTATTTTGGAGCTGATGTGGTTCTTTTCGCTCCCTTCACCCTTCTTGCCGCGTTCGCGCCTCTTGCGGAAATGGCTGGAATTCACCTTGGGGCACAGGATATTTTCTGGGAGGAAAAGGGCGCGTTTACAGGTGAGATAAGTGCCGGAATGCTTAAGGAGGCAGGTTGTACATGGTTCCTTGCGGGGCACAGCGAGAGACGGCATGTTCTTGGTGAAACAGATGAGATAGTCAGAAAGAAAATGGAAGCCGGTCTTGCGGCTGAGTTGTCCTGTGTGCTCTGTGTGGGCGAGCTTCTTGATCAGCGTGAAGCTGGAAAAACCGAGGAGGTTGTCCGAGGGCAGATAGAGTCAGCCCTCAGAGGTCTGGAAAATGCTACTCCCTACAATCTGATAATCGCATATGAACCTGTCTGGGCCATCGGTACAGGGAAAACCGCCACCCCCCAGGAGGCGCAGAGGATGCACTCCCTTATCAGAGAATGGGTATCAGAGATAACAGATGAAGAGTTTGCGGAAGAAATGGGAATTATCTACGGAGGCAGTGTGAAACCGGCTAATGCCGCTGAAGTAATGTCCGGCAAGGATGTTAACGGGGCACTGGTAGGTGGCGCGAGCCTGAAGGCAGATAACTTTATCGAGATAGTGGCTGAGTGCCGGTAAACAGAAAAAAGAGCAGAAGGGGGGAGCCAAACGGCTCCCCCTCTGAGTAAACAGGGAGCAAACCCCATGGGAATTCTGAGTTTCATAATTACTCTGCTTCTCTTTGCGTCAATGGAAGTAGCCAGCAAACCTCTTATGGGGTCGATCGATCCGCTGGTACTTACATTCTGGAGATTTGTCTGCGGTATTGTCGTTCTGGGAATTGTCATGGCAGCAAGACGGAAGAAAGTAAGGCTGTCAGCAGGCGAAGTATCCATCCTTGCCCTTATGGGAATTCTCAATACCTTTATGAGCATGTCTTTTCTTCAGCTTGCAGTTAAGAACACTGAAGCTTCAAGAGCAGCTACTATCTTCGGATCCAATCCGGTTTTCGTTGTAGTAATCGCGGCAATCCTTGGCTGGGAGAAGTTTACAAAAAGAAAAAGTCTCGGTCTTTTTCTGGGTATATCCGGTCTTGTCATTGTCACCGGTATGCACACTATGTCAATAGATACTGGAACTGTATATGCACTGCTGGCATCAATCACATTTGCCGTATACATCCTTCTGGGCAGAAAAGCTTCACTAACCACAGACCCGATTACTGTTAATGTTATCTCATTCGCCTTCGGCCTGTTTGCCCTTGCTGTCTGGCTGGCTGCAAAAGGTGTGCCCATGAACCCGGAACCCCTGATATCAGAACTGCCATCTTTCCTTTTCCTGGGCATTGGTGTCAGCGGGCTGGGATATGTAACCTTTATATCCGCCATCAGAAAGCTCGGCGCGGGAAAGACCTCAACAATCTTTCTACTGAAACCGGCCATAGCGACAGTTCTCGCAATACTGATTCTTGGCGAAACCGTGACCACTAATTTCATAATCGGATTATTGCTGGCCGGAGCAGGCAGTTATCTGGTGGCAGGAAAGAGATAGAAAAGTCAGACCCGGGGTCCGACCCATCCAGGATCCATCACAAATACTCTACTGCAACACCGTATACAGCAGCGGTAATATGATGGATTTTGTTATGCTCATTCTCTGCTTCTTGCCGAAGAGACTGTTTGCCAGATGGCCAGGATACCGGTGATAACAGTCAAAACAAGTGATGACGGGTATACAAAAGTAATTGCTTTTTCCGCTGATGAGCCTGGAGCAGTGGAAACCGCTGATGACATCAGCCAAATGAGCAGACAGACTGCAAAAAGCAGCCAGAATGGAAATAGCTTAGTTTTTTGTGACTTCATGTTTCCTCTCTGACAATGCCTGGAATCAGAAGACAAGAGGATGATTCTATCAACCTGACTGCAGGTCTGCTGAATTATTTACACTGTGTGTTGTCTTTGTTTTGTCTCTTTGAATAGCTTCCCATTCTTCACGCATGATTCCCATGTTAACCAGATCTGTATAATCACCATCTATCCAGCAGACTTTCCGAGGGCGGCCTTCTTCAACGAATCCACAAGCCTTGAAGCATTTGATAGCTCTAACATTCTTAGCATTGGTTCCCAGATCAATCCGGCGTGAACCAAGGTAGTGAAAGCCATAATAGAGCAACAGTTTGACAGCATCGCTGCCGTACCCTTTTCCCCAGTATTCCCTGTCACCAATAAGAATTCCAAGTCTGCGAACACCCGGATAGACAAGATACAATCCGCAATACCCGATGTATTTACCATCTGCCTCAATAGCGAAGCGTTCTTTTTCGCTATCTTTCTCAACATACCGCTCATACATCTTTTCCGCTCTCTCAAAGGGCAGGACATGCGGCAGGATGCCATTTAGAATATGGCACTCAACATCTTGATTGAATTTGTGCATTCGCTCGATATCTTCCCTTTTTATCGCGCGGAGTATGACTTTTTCTCCTGTAAACATTGATCTCCTCTTTTGTAACGGTTCGGTATTTAGGCCTTAACTGAAGCTTTCATGAACTGTACCCGCTCGAATTCAGCGGGATTCCCGCTCTGTTTCTGGCTGAGCCTTTCGCGGAAGTCTTCAATACAGTTGTAGTTGTGATTACGCATCCAGTCAGCGACGAATCCGTGCATATCAGCCATTACCCCGAGGCCATTTTTGTAAAGAGTGGAGCATATCTGCACGGCATTGGCACCCGCAAGCAGATGTTTGACAACAGCTTCCCCGTCGTGAATTCCAGTTGTGGCAGCAATGTCGCAGGAAGTAACCGGGCTGATCAGACTTACCCAGCGGAGCACCTGCTCTGTTTCATCTGGTGTTGAAAGCAGAGAGCCATTGATTACCTCAAGGTTCTCAATGTCAAAATTAATTCTGAAGAATCTGTTGAAAAGAACAATGGCATCCACACCGCAGTCATCAAGTTCCTTCGCGAATGACGAAACACTGGAGAAGTAGGAACCAATCTTTACCGATACTGGAATACTGATCTGGGATTTAGTATCAGAAACTATATCAAGAATAGTATTCTCATTTTCACGGCCGGTTCTTCGGGGGTCAGACGGGAGAATGAAAGTGTTGAGTTCGATGGCTGAAGCACCTGCGTTTTCAAGCTTTTTCGCGAAATCAATCCAGTTGCCTTTACCGAAGCAGTGAATACTGGGGATGATAGGTATGTCTGTGGCACTTATGGATTTTTCCAGAAGATCAAGATACTCTGAAACCGCATTCTGCATTCCGTAGCTGTTGATGTAATCAACTGCCTCAGGATACCAGGCGCCATCACCGGCCATATTGCCGAGATTGGACTCAATCTGTTCTTCGAAGATGGATTTAAGTACAACTGCGCCGGCTCCGGCATCGGCACAGGCTTTCACTTTGTCAGGTGTACCGGTAAGTCCGCAGCTTCCCACTATTATCGGATTTCGCAGCTTCATGTTCATGTACACTGTGGAAAGGTTCATGAATTATTCCTCTCGTTGGTTGTGTTTCTCGTTTTCATTCACAGAATATATTGGCGGTATCCAAAATCGGACAGGTCCTGTTTACATTTCTTATACTTTCATACACTGGACTAAAATTGTTTCATTCTTCGAACCACACAGTACACATGCCACATTAAGCATTCTTCAAGCATCAAAGCATCTGAATTGAAGCAGTTTTCAGCAATCTGTTGAATCGGGCAATTCCGTACAATAGAATGCTGTGCTTTAAAATGTGCATCCGGAAATATAAAATAAATAGATAGTTGGAACCTTCTGCCTTGACGGCTTCAGCTAACCCACGTAGATCCAGTGGGTTAGTAGACATATGCTAACAACTGATGTCAGGTGAATCATCGTTGACGGGACTAAACATACTCTGCATGTTAGTCGGGAAAGACTCATTCTCTGGATACACCGACTGCAGTAGAATCATTGTTGTAGAGACTTGTACAGGCTCTGATAATCCTCTTTATAATCCGGAGAAATGCTCAGTTGATGCTTCGCAAGCTCTGCAAATTCTCCATACAATACAATATCACCCTTGTACAATCTGCCATTGGGCACTATGATTACAGAAGTAGCCATAGAACCTGATAAAAGCAATATTTTCTACAACAACTAAATTCAACAGAACTGCGGCTATGGCCATTAGTATCCATATTATTGCAGTTTACTGATTTAGGGCGTTGTGCAGAGGAGACAATGAGCCAATTCAATTGGACAGACCCAGGGGAACTGGTTGATGATGATCTGATGCTCCTTCTCGCAGAAAAGAGCCCGGCAGATCCGTCCAAGGGGTATGTGCCAACCTACAAGTTCGAGATGCGACTCGTCGGCACTCCGGAGAAGATCGGAAACATAGACCTTCGCGTTGGTGAAACCGAGCGACTTCGGATGTATGGTGGTCAATTGGCATACGGGGTCACACCAGATTTTCGAGGCCATCGCTATGCCGCCCGGGCTTGTCGGTTGCTCCTGCAATTGGCGAGGCAACACGACATGAGTGAGCTCTGGATTACCTGCAATCCAGACAATGTCGCCTCCAAACGCACTTGCGAACTCGCCGGAGCCATCTTCGTTGAGGTTGTCGATCTGCCTGAAGACATTGACATGTACCAGGAGGGTGAACGGCAGAAGTGCCGTTACAGGATCGACCTATGATGAATTGCACAACAAGCCGGATGCACGCGACGGCTGATAGCCGCGCGTTAGGTGATTCTCCGATCAAAGGATATGACGATAACTATTCAAATGGCAAGCCAATTCCCGTGAGTGGAGATAATTACCATTGGGAGCTGAGATTCCGAGCAAATCAAACCAAAACCCAAGTAATTTCTGATGCCTGACTTATTCTCAATACAGGGAATTTGATCAGTGAGCTTTTAATGCTTTCGCATGGCCTGATGATTCCCTGATCAAAAATTAGTGACGATAAACACTGAAATGGTAGGCCAATTCCCTTGAGTGAAGATAATTACCCTTGGGAGCTGAAATTCCGGGCAAATGCTCAATGATGCTTCGCAAGCTCTACAAATTCCCCATACAATACAATATCAACCTTGTACTATCTGCCATTGGGTACTATGATAACAGAAGTAGCCTGTGAACCTGATAAAAGGCAATAATTTTCTACAACAAGAAGAATGCAGAGGACTCGTATCTCGCCGCTGATTTAGGATGTTCCCGAGACTTGTGCAGAATCTTAGAATCCCATCTCAATGTTCCGGACAATTCCTCTGGTAATTGCTAACGCGGAATCTCTGTTAATCCACAAAGAAAATCAGAATCAGGACTGCAATTGTTAGCTCCCGATAATTTCATTCAGACCAGCAAGAATTGCAGTAAGTTCCTCGGGAGATATCCTTGTGATTTTCTTGCCGATACGCCGGACCGACAGAGTCCTGATCTGGCTGATCTTGATCCATGACTTCTTCGGGAGCAATGTATCTGATAGTTCATAGGTCAGAGGAAATCCTGCCCTGGGCTCTACGCTGGTTAGAGCAACAGCTATCACTGTTCCAGAGCGGTCATTGAACACATCATTGCTGAGAACCAGTACAGGTCTTTTCCCGGATTGTTCATGCCCGATTGCAGGATTCAGATCAGCCCAGAGAATATCACCTCTCAGTATTCCGGCCATGATCCAATCTCACTATTCATACCTTCCTCAGCTATAGCAATCTCTTCTTCTGGATCCAGCTTCGCACATTCCCGTGCAAGACGATTGCTGTATCTCTTCTTAAGCATTTCACGAACTGCTTTTTGTATGGCTCCGCTTCTACTGGGAAATTCTGCTTTTGAAACAAGATCATCAAGTTGATGAAGCATCTTTTCATTCATACTGATAGCTATTTTTGCGGTACTCATGCTATTTACCTCCAGTAATACCATTTGTTATACCGCTGGTCTTGTCAAGGGATGACAATCTTTCAACAGAGCGGCTTATTGTCACTGTGAAGATAATTATCCATGGGAGCTTGGATTCCGAACAAAGAATGAAACTGGAATCCCCACTGATTCATATATCAAGGCTAATCCCGAATGATCTTACAGCAAACCCCTGTGATTGATAAAATTGAGCATTATCATTCTCAGGTAAACTGGAACAGTACACAAGACAATAAGAAACCGAACAGAGATCCGACATCCGGTACCAGGTAAAGATACATTCCACTCCGATAAGAATATCCGGTCTGTAAGGCTTGATGGCCCTGAGAAGGGATTCCGGATCAGCTTTCATATTACGATATAGAACGATTTCACCCTCAGAATTAATGATGCAGAGATACATCACCCTGGCGTGCAGATCGATTCCGCAGTAATATTGGTGTGTAGTGGTATAAACCTCATTGGGGTCTCCTCCTTTGGTTTAAGGTTCGCACCACCAGCATATCAGATTGATATGAATAGTGGGAGGCCTCAATGAGTATCAAATCACAGTACTGGATTTTATTCCGCTGCACTCCATAAAATCAGTGAGTTCAAACGTTGGTACAAATAAAGGGATTGACATACGGTATCATTAATGATACTATACGCTATGGCAAAGATAAAACTTCCTGATACGAAAAATGAAGGAGAATCCGAAGGATGTGCGATTCTTGGATTTGTGCAAAATATGCGAGTACCATTTTGGTAAGCCCAGACATATCGCATCAAGCCAGCATATTTACAAAATCCCATGGCCTGGCGACCCGAGAGTAAACATCCAGAACAGGAAAGGCAAAGCTAAAGCCTATCAGATTAAACAGGTTCTTCGAGCCATAGAAAGGTTGAATGAAGAACATGCAACTGAAGAATGATCTTTACACCTACCGAGTAACATGGTCCGAAGAGGATCAAGAGTATGTGGGGCTTTGCACTGAGTTTCCCGGTCTTAGCTGGCTTGCTGAAACCCAGGAGTTAACCCTTATTGGTATAAGACAATTGGTGGCTAATGTAATTTCTGATATGAAAGATAACAATGAAGAAATTCCAATTCCTATCTCTATCAGAAAATACAGCGGGAAATTCATGGTGCGGATTCCTCCTGAAGTTCATCGGAAACTTGCTGAAATTGCAGCAGAAGAGGGAGTAAGTATCAATCGATTGGTTAGTGCTAGGCTCGCTAAATAAAGTGCTAATGGCATGAACTTGTCGCAGACATTTATATACCAACAGGTTACTGTTATGATTGTGCAAATTATGCCGAGTAATTAGGATGAGATAGACAGAAGAGAAATACAAATAGGGTAGAAAAGATTAATATACAACCAAGTCAACTGTATATATGCTCTGATAAGCTATCTTGCGTGGTTGGTGTGTTAAGCAAAAGATATGCTCAATCAGGGATTTGAAAGGCAGAATCCTTTCTTAAGAGGATTATCAGAATATATGGCTTAAGCGTTGTATCGCAAAGCGATACAGGCATTTTAGGAAACGATAATGCAAACAGAGTATAGCAAAATGCAATAGAATTGTGATTGCATATAGTTAATTCCTGCTTGTGCAGTCTACTTGTTAGAACGCAGGATGAAGGGTAAATTTATGAAAAGAAGAGGCGAAAAACTCGGATGGATTGGTGGCTGGTTTGGTAGTTTTGTATGGTTGAGTCTGCTTTCTGCTATTTGGCTGTTTCAGAATAAGATAAGCGAAGGGATGATAGGGCTGGCAGCATTTATACTCGCAATATTGGTTATTAGTATGACTGCCCCCTGGAAACATCCAAACACAAAATATTGGAAATTGATGTTGCCGATATATTCACTCTTTATTTGTTCAATTATCTTATCGATTTACCTTTATGGTGGATTGGAAGTCATTGGGTTGAAATGGACATCTTTCTTCTGGGTAATCCCGGGCTTCATACCGTTTGTAACAACAGGCAGTCGAACCTGGAACAGTAGTGCCAAACAAGATTATTCGCCCGACAAGGCAAACTAGGATCGTGTACGACAATGGGCGCTGTGCAGTTACGCTGCAGGATTCAATCCGGTGGGATTTCTGAAACCACAGGTTTGTGCCTGTTGAGATAGAAGCCATAACCAGAGGCTGCAGTGGAATAGTACACGCAACTCCGAATCCCAGGTCGGTTCTATCTGCTAAGCCTCGGCGTTAAGCCTAAATCTGTTTTCGCTGGGGTTCCCTGGTAACCTGGAGTTAAAGGGTTTATTTTCAAGAAGAGTCTTTGCGGGAAGGAATAGCGCAGAACAGTATCCATCAATATTTGCACGCTGCCATCCTGAATCGCTTGAGACTAAGGCCATGCGAGATGTAATATTGATTCTGAATCAGGAGAACTCGCTTTTTCAGAGGGAGCAAAAAGTTTCTTTGTTATTCAGGCTGAAAAAATTGAATTTGATTCTTGATGGGGTACAATGATTTTAAGCAGGTGTATTTGTGAACAGACCGTTATGAGTATTAAGCAGGCATTCAAAATGCTCGCGCCATACTTTGCCGTTGGAATTTTCTGGTGTATTTTTTCCAATGCGTGGCTTGCCATTTTTGCCTATCATCTGCAGATTCTTTTGTGGGCACGCCGTCCGTTTCCATCCATGCGTCTGCCCGGTTTGAAGCAGATCATTTGTTTTGCCCTGCCTGCAGTGATTGCCGGACCTTTGTTTTACTTTATTCTGCCCTCGATAATCCATGCGGATTTATTTACCTGGCTGGCTGACTATCACCTGTCCGGTCTGTCTCTTGTTCTGATGATTCCCTATTTTGGCATAGTTCATCCTTATCTGGAACAGCTGCACTGGGCCCAGCTTCGCGAGGACACACCTGTGGCCCATCCTCTGTTCGCAGGATATCACATTATGGTTTTGTATTCACTGCTGACCATTCCGTGGCTGATCGCGTGTTTTGCAGTTCTCACCGCAGCATCACTTATGTGGCGGCAGATGCGAAGAAGGTCAGGCAGTTCAGCTCTGCCGGTTATATCGCATGCTCTTGCAGATACCGGTATTATCATCGCAGCGTTTATTCGGGTGTACAGAGGGTAGAAGAATGCGAGGCTCACAGAAAAAGGGGACGCCGTTAAGCGCCCCCTCTTCTGTATTTAAAGCGATCAGGGCTTGTACTCTTTGATTAGTTCCCCCAGTCTTCTGCAGCCCTCTCTGATTTGTTCTTCTCCGCAGTAGCTGAAATTGAAACGCATCGAACGGTGGTCTTCGTTCCTTGGAAAGAAAGCGCTTCCCGGAACATAGGCCACATTTTTTTTGATGGCCTTCTTGAAAAGCTCATCAGAATCCATGCCTTCAGGCAGTGTGAGCCAGAGGAAAAGTCCGCCCTCGGGTTTTGTCCAGGAAATACCCTCTACATCTCCCAGGTTATTCTCCAGTTCTTCAAGCATTACATTGCATCTCTTGTTGTAGAGTTTGGTGATAGTCTCCAGACCTGCGTCAAGAGCACCGTTCTCAAGCATGTGATAGGTTATTGCCTGGTTGAATGGAGGTGTACACAGATCCATGGACTGCTTTGCCATTACGAATTTATCAATGAGCCAGTCCGGTCCGTAGGCCCAGCCAAGGCGGAACCCGGGAAGCATGATTTTGGAGAATGTATACAGGCTGAGAACCCTCTCAGGGGCAAGGGACTGGAATGTTGGCTGGTGCTCGCCCTCGAATCTGATCTGACGATAGGGAGTGTCCTCCACGATAATGTAATCCCTGTCACGGGTGATTTTCACTATTTCTTTCCTGCGCTCAAGTGGAATCGTTACTCCCGCAGGATTCTGGAAATCAGGAATCAGGTAGATCAACCTTGGTCTTCTGCCCTCAGCTTCAAGCTTATCCAGCATTTCAACCAGTTTCCCGGGAATCATGCCGTGTTCATCAAGTTCCACTCCTACGGGTACTCCACCGTAGCTCTTAATTGATTGAAGCCCGCCAAGGTAAGTGGGGAGTCCAACAATGCACGTATCTCCAGGGTTGAAAAAGACCTTTGCCATAATTTCAAGACCCTGCTGACTCGCGGTGGTTACAAGAACTCGATCGGGGTCAGCGTCAATGCCGTCTTTCTGCATGATTTCAGCAAGTTTTCTCCGAAGCCTTGGGTCACCCTCTGTCGCACCGTACTGAAGAGCTTTTTCCGCTTCTTCGGCAATAACCTTCGCAACAGCATCCTTCACATAATTTACCGGGAATGTTTCAGAAGCGGGAAGACCACCTGCAAACGAGATGACCTCCGGATTGTTTGTAAGCTTTAAAAGCTCTCGAATTACCGAGCGCTGCATGCCGTTTGCGCGGTCGCTGAAGTAGGAAGTTCGGTCCAATTCGGACCTCCTTTCTGATTGTTCTTTATGTAAAACTATTCAACGAACATATCAATACACAACCATACTATCGGTTGTGATGTCTATCGGTGTCAACTCTCCAAAAAGAGGCTATATTCCACCCCTGAACCCTGAACTCTCAAACAAGGAGAAAATCGTGAGAAAATATTTGTACATCATATCCGCTGTGCTTCTGGTGCTTGCATGCGGTCAGGAAGAACCTGCAGACGATGCAGTAACTGGAGATACTGAAGCAGAGACACTGGATTCCACAATTGCAGAAACAGTGGAGGATATTCAAGTGGAAGACGCGCCCCCGATCACCGTTGCCGCCAGGCACATACTCATCTGCTACGACGGTTGTGCAGTAGACGGACCTTTCAACCGTACAGAGGATGAGGCTTTTGCTCTTATTGAAGACATAAACGGCAGAATCCAGTCAGAAGAGCTTACCTTTACACAGGCAGCAGTTGATTACTCCGACTGTCCCTCAAGCGCCGATGGCGGACTGCTGGGCGAATTTGGGCGTGGAGCTATGGTTCCAGCTTTTGAGGATGCCGCGTTCAGCCTGACCGTTGGTGGAATGTCCGGAATCGTTGAAACCCAGTTCGGTTATCATCTGATCTACAGAGAGATTTAAAGTATTTGAGTATTCCTGAATTCAGAGTGGAAGAGGATGACTCCGGTCTCAGGCTGGACAGTTTTCTTGCGCTTCAGGACGATCTTGGTCTGAGCAGAAGCTACATAAGCACACTGATCAGGAACGGGCATGTGAGGGTTGACGGCAAGGCACCTGTCAAGCCGTCAATCCATTTGCACAACGATCAGATTGTTACCGTGAATGTTCCTGATCCTGAGCCCATTGACCTCATGCCCGAGAATATTCCGATTGACATTGTCTATGAAGATGCCCATCTGATTGTTGTCGATAAACATGCAGGGCTTGTGGTTCATCCCACACCCAGTACGCGCAGTGGAACACTGGTTAATACACTGCTCTATCACTGCCGGGATACACTTTCCGGTATATCGGGTGATTTGAGACCGGGTATTGTTCACCGTCTCGACAAGGACACCACCGGTCTGATGATGGTGGCTAAAGACGATGAAACCCACAGACATCTTTCTGCTCAGCTGGCATCCAGAACAGTAAAAAGAAGGTACGTAGCTCTGTGCTGGGGTTTTCCATCCCCCTCTCACGGAAGAATAGATGCCCCCATAGGCAGAGATCCTTACAACAGGCAGAAGATGACAGTGATTGAAAGTGGCAGGAGGGCAGCTACGAATTACAAGATAATTAAAAAGTATTCTATTGCCAGCCTGATTGAATGCAGACTCGAGACAGGCAGAACCCACCAGATAAGAGTACACATGTCTGTTATGAAGAAGTGTCCCATTATCTCCGACATCAAGTATGGAGGCATGGCCCCCAGAGGAGTTCCTTCCACAAGAGTAAACAGAGAGTTGATAGCGGATGCGATCAGACTTGCCGGCCATCACATGCTTCACGCCGAAACACTTGGTTTTATTCATCCAATCACCAATGAAGAGCTTGAGTTTAATTCCGCCCCTCCCATAGAATTCCGTCTGGTCCAGAAGAAACTCGACTCTGCTTCTGCCGGTAATGACTGCTGAATACCTGGTTTTCGCAACTTTACTGACGGTTCCTCTTTCAGCAATGATATGCACCAGTAACTTTCTCTACTTTTTTATTCTTTTTCCTGCTGCTGCTGTTTTCAGTGGAAGGTGGAAGTACTGCGGAAGGCTTTTCTTCCTTTCGTTTCCTCCAGTTGTTTTGCTCGTATGGGCTTGTCTTGCAGGTAATGATCAAAGCGCCTTGAGATCGCTCAGGTGGATTTGCGCTCTGGCTTCCGGTACCTATTTTGCGTCAGAGCTTGGAACTGCTGGTACGGCAGGAGTTCTCAGATCAATGAGAATGTTTCCTTCAGCCGGAAAACTTTCAGAACTAATGCTTCTGGCGGGGAGTACCGCTTCAAATGTCAGACGATGCTGGATGGAGAACGCGGAACTGCCGCTTTTCCCCAGAATCATTCAGAGTGCAGGAGATTCTGTATCAGGAGCCAGTCTCAATCTTCCTGAACAGCAACCGCCTGGTGTATTTCCTCTTTCAATAGCTGTAGTATCCTGGCTATTTGTGCTGGTTTCTGTTTCCGGGATTGCGGATGGAGTGGTGGAATGAGGTTACTTGCACGTTTTGAGTTTGATGGAACTGCATACTCCGGCTGGCAGATACAACCAAGGGATATCACTGTGCAGAGAGAGATTGAGAAAGCCCTGGATAAATTGTGCGGCAGACATATTCCAGTCACAGGCGCTGGCAGAACAGATGCCGGCGTGCATGCTGCCTGTATGCCGGTTCACTTCGATATCAACCCCGGTGAATCCGGTCGGATAGAAAGAGGGCTTAACACAATACTTCCACGGGATATTTCCTGCCTGTCAGTCAACCGGGTGACCGACGATTTCCATGCCAGATTTCATGCGATTTCAAGGAGTTATGAGTACAGAATTGGAAAAGGTCAGCATCCTCTCAGGAGCCGGTATGAATACCAGCCTGGCAAGTGCGACCTTGACACTGATTTTATGAAAAGGGCTGCTGAACTGTCACCGGGTCATTCAAACTGGCGGGGTTTCGCGCGGGAAGGGGGAGGAAACTCCACCTGGGATATGCATGTCTTTTCAACATCTGTTGTGGAAAATGACAGGGGCTGGACACTGACCATTACTGCAAACAGGTTCCTGAGAGGTGCGGTGAGAATCTGGTCCGGTACGATTTTCAGAATTGGTACCGGAAGAATACCCCCGGAAACCGTGAGAACTATACTTGATACTACTGATAAAAGACTGGCCGGTCCCTCGTTGCCAGCCTGCGGACTGACACTTGCGGAGGTGATGTACCCTCATGAAATTTAATAGAGAAGATCTGAAATTGAAAAGTCTTTCCGGCAGAACATCCAAAATTACAAGTGATCTGCTTGCAGGAGAATGGCAGGCAGATACGCCGGTAAGCGAATTTGTTTGCTCTTTGCCTGATATACTTGCGGTGAGGGAAATGAGAAAGCTGGCCCGAGCGCTGGTAGAGGCAAGAGAGACTGGTGGAGCTCGTCTGCTGATGTATGGTGGACATGTAATCAAGTGTGGTCTTGGCCCCCTCATCGTCCGATGGCTTGAAGACGGTGTTTTCACCGCACTGGCTACTAACGGCGCCGGATCAATCCATGATCTGGAAATGGCTCTGTACGGAGCCACTTCTGAAGATGTTCAAGCAGGCATTAAAGACGGTTCTTTCGGCATGTGGGAGGAAACTGCGAAACACTACGGTAAAGCCCTTGATCGTCGGCAGGGCATAGGGTACGGTATTGGTCTGGAGATAATAGAGAATGGCGGAAACACCAGGATCAGTCCTATGGCAGCAGCAGTTGAGAAGGGCTGTACCGTTACAGTTCATCCAAGTTTGGGGTCTGATATAGTTCATCCGGCACACCATGTTGACTGGCAATCACTTGGTCGGGAGGCCGAAAAGGATTTTGTTCTGTTTGCTGAAGTTGTTGGCAGTCTGGCGAATGGTGTTGTTCTTAATGCCGGTAGCGCCGTTGTTATGCCTGAGGTTTTCCTGAAGGCTCTTTCTTCAGTAAGAAATCTGGGTTTTCCCGTGGAGAATATTACCACAGCTGATTTTGATATGATCAAACAGTACAGATCCACTTTCAATGTTGTAAGGCGTCCTGTGGATGCTCTGGGCGGTCAGACCGTGGAGATTACAGGTCATCACGAGCTCATGATGCCCCTGCTTGATGTATTCATCAGGGCAGAGGAGGGGGAGAAATGAAATACCTTTTTTGGGTGACAGCTTTTATCCTGTTAGCTGCTTGCGGAACCACCACGTCCTTAGACGACAGTGATGATGAAATCATCGATCCTTACGCCGACCCTCCCGGCTACTCCGGTGATCCTTTTGCCGGATTCGGCCCTGTGTCTTCAATAAGGTTTCCTGCCGAAGGATCTATCGGTACAGAAATAGAAGAACCTGCTGTTTTGGATGGGCCGTGGTGTGTTCAGGTGGCTGCTTGCGGTTCAATGGATGCCGCGCTTACCCTTCGTGACACTGTAGCCGCTCAGACTGATCTGCCGGTTTTTGTAGACCACATTGGCAGTTACTACAAGGTCAGGGTTGGTTCTTTTGCAACGTCATCTGATAGTGATGGATTAAGAGTTCAACTCAGATCAAGCGGGTATCCTGATGCCTGGAGTGTTCAGAGGTAAACTATGCCCCCAGAGTCTCTCTGATCCTGATTTCCATTTCCGGTTCAGGAACCAGATAGTTCAGCAGCAGATTTATGTTGTCTAAAACATATTCGGACACTTCGCTGCTTTGGGACAGTGCTGTTTTATACCATGATTCCGCTGCTTCCAGTCTGCCTCTCAGCAGGTTAACTTCCGCGATAGTTACAGCATAGCTCTCATGCTGCAAAGAATCGTTCTCGATTATCAGCTGTCTGCAATGGCGTGCTGTATCGTCAGCTCTTTTGTATGCTTCTTTCTCTTTTCCACTCAAGAGAAGCAGAGTCGCAGAGTTGATTCCAGCTTCGATAGAGCCTGTTAGAAGATGACACCGGGAGAAAAGTTGAATTGCTTCTTCGAGTAGAGAGTAATCCTTGCAACTGGAAGCCATCCACATTTTTTTTCTCAAATGAGCTTTGTTGAGGAGTAGACTTTTGTCCCATGGCTTAGCTACTATTAACTTGTCAAGAATACTCTCAGCTTTTCCCCATTGCTCAAGAGAAGCAAAAGCAGCGACCCTTATCAGTAGTCTTTCTACGGCTTCACTTTTAATAATCAGCCCCTTAACAGTATTAATGGAATCAGGCTATGACAGCGATTCCAGTTTTGATAAATAATAGTTTTGCTCTGAATTTACAAGAGTGGAATTGTGAGTAGAGGCGAATATAAAATGCAGATACAGAGAAATAGATCCCGGTGGTGAGTTTCATGAATTGCCCTTGACACTTTCTATTGGATCAAGCATATACGGCGCACGCAATAAACGGAGCGGGAATAGCTCAGTTGGTAGAGCCCTACCTTGCCAAGGTAGCTGTCGCGAGTTCGAGTCTCGTTTCCCGCTCCATTTTTATATTGCTTCGCAATAAAAAATGGAGCGGGGACCAGTGCTGTCGCCCTGCTTCCCGCCCTCGTGTTCCATCAATACAGACAATATAAAAATGGAGCAGTGTCAGCCAGGTACTGAAGGAGACGCAGTAAACTGCGCGTTCTGGTCCAACAACTCCCCGCTTCTTTTCATTCATATTTATAGATAATCATTGAATTCTATGGAACACACCGCATTCCGGGGGTGTATAGTTCAGTGAGGTTAATCCTTTATGATACAGTGGACTGTTGTTGAACCGGTTCTTGTATGAAGGAGTGTTATGATTCTTCTTTTATTACTTACGGCAGGCTTGATGATTGACGGACTTCCAGGCGGAGAACTTCTCTGGAGAGAGGTTGGTTCCATGGAATATGAGATCGCCGTATCGTACAATGATGGAGACTATGTATCTCTCTGGGTTCTTTACCCGCTTAATTTTAATCCGGTGAAAACCATCTGTTACTACATCCCTGAAGACTCTACAATCAAGGTAGTTTCCCAGCAGCCTTTCTCTGCTGAATGTACCCGTGCCTGGTTCCTTGTTGACGGTGAGGGTGGCATCATGCTCTCGGAAGAAGGCGGCGGCGGGTACTATCGTGAGGCCTTTGCGGAGATAGAGCGCCTCTTCCTGGAAAATGACTACGCCGGTGCATTTTCTGCGGCTAATGAAGTTATGTATCCGGGAGCAATGCCTGATGCTGAGGAGTTGTGCATTTTGTTTGTTGTTAAGGCTGCAGATATTGGAACTCTTGAGGTTTTTGAGATGGCGGATGATATTTCATTCCAGTATCTTGGTGTAAGGGCGTATCAGATTCAGAGTGATGAGCCTGAATATTTTACCGCTCTGAAAGTTTACAGTAAACTTGCTGATCCGGAAACGGCTCAACAGGTTCTGGAAAGGCTGGGGAATCATGAATAACAAGTTACTTATTGCTCCTGTGGTATTTTTACTGGTTACAGGATGCGGTGTTACCGATGTCCTTAACTTTGCCAATGCGAATTTCAGGGTTGAAAATACAACCGAGTTTACCATTTGCGGTATCGACATCTCGGATCTTGGCAGTTTGACAATTCCTCAGGCGCTTACCATTGGCGAATACTGGCTTCAAGGTGAATGTCCCATGAATTTTAATCTTGGTCTGGGTATTAAGAATCCGAATGTCGGTACTTCCGGTTTGCCAAAGATTGCCATTACTCTCACATCTCTCGATTATGATGTTTTCATGGATACCATTGAGGGCGTTGAAGAAGATACTGTTCAGGTGGCAGAAGGCTTGTTTACAGGTGAGTTCGGTATCGGGGACGATGGAGAAATCGCGGTACTTGACCTTGGTATTGACTTCGACGGTTTTCAGATCTTTGGGATTCTCGGAGTTGATGGTCTTATTGATCTTGTCCTTGCTGTGGGTGGGATAGACGGCGATATAAGAGATGAGAATCATCTTGGAAGACTTCAGATGTTCATGATTCCAACAATAGATACTCCACTTGGTGATATGACCTGGGAAGAAGGCTTCTGGGTGGGGCTGGACTGGACTGACGGATCATAGGCATCTTGATTTAAAATCTGATATTTTATATGATTGCGTCTCTATGGGCAAAAAAGAAAGGCGACGTGGCCAAGTGGTAAGGCAGTGGACTGCAAATCCACCATTCACCAGTTCGACTCTGGTCGTCGCCTCCATTCCTCTGCGAATCACTCTTATTGTTGTGGCACTTCTTTTGGTTGTTGCCGGATATGTGTTCGGTGATTCTGCTGCAATACTCTCTAAAGCAACGAATATCTGTCTGGAATGCATAGGGATAGGCTGACACGGCACTCCGTGTTGAGGAAAACCGTACAGCTGGTTACACTGCTGGCCACCAATCTGCACCTTTCCGGCTGGGTGGATGGCTCTATTTACACTGGAGCATCCAAAGCAGCAATGATTCCGGGGCTTCACTGCTACAGTTGTCCCTCCAGCATTCTCGCGTGCCCTGCTGGCACTCTTCAGTCCATTCTGGCAACACCGGGATTCTGGGGTCTGCTGGCAACAGGAAGACCTGATGCACTGATAGTGCTGGGCGTTGTCGGGTTTATTGCTCTGGTGGGCCTGCTTGCCGGAAGATTTGCCTGCGGATGGTTCTGCCCGTTCGGTCTTCTGCAGGAGCTTCTGTATAAGATTCCTTTTCCCAGGATGTCATTTCAGGAGTCTCTGCGGCCCGCGAAGTACGCAATGCTTTTCCTTCTTGTTTTTGCCCTGCCTGCTTTTCTAAGACAAGTTCCCGGAGGAGCTGGTGATCCCTGGTTCTGCAAGGTTGTATGCCCCGCAGGAACAGTCCTGGCAGGATGGCCGCTGGTTTCTGTTTCAAATGGAGCATATCAGCTGGGGTTCCTCTTCTGGTGGAAATCAGCTGTTGCCGTTCTTGTGCTGTTGTGGGCAATGGCTGTTGAACGACCTTTTTGTCGGACATTGTGTCCTCTGGGGGCAGCATGGGGGCTGCTGGGAAAAGTATCTGTGTTTCGGATGCATGTATCAGATGCCTGTATCAACTGCGGTAAATGCGGTACAGTGTGTCCCATGGGAATTGAAATCTATAAAACGCCATCAAGTGCTGAATGCATCCGCTGCGGACAATGCGAAAAAATATGCCCTGTTGACGCGATTTCCCACAGGATAAAGGGTTAGTTTTGAAAAAGCACCTGTGGATACCTCTTGTCGTGGTTATGATGATACCTGTCTTTGTTGTTTCGCTTTTTCACCATTCACTCGCTGGATCGTCCGTAAACGGGGCTCTTGTAACTGGAATTCAGTCACTGGACAGTATACTTGTTTCAGCTGTGGGGAGGCCTGTACTGATTAACTTCTGGGCTACATGGTGCGGTCCCTGTGTGCGGGAGCTGCCTTTGCTTGAAGAACTTGCTCTGGAACTCGGGGAAGATGCCGTGTTTATTGCTGTGGATCTGGGTGATCCGGAGCTGTCAACGGTGGAGATGTTTCGCGAGAACAACCCTGTGGGAATTACTGTAGTGTGGCTTTCTTCTGAAGAAGCACGTCTGGTATCTGAGCGCTATGAACTGGCGGATGCGCTCCCTATGACTGTGATTCTCAACGGGCTGGGAGAAGAAACCGCACGGGCAGTTGGTGCCCGGAGCTTTGAATGGTTCGCTTCTGCCATGGACGGCGCTTCCGGCGCTGATGCTGAGGTAACTGATGAGGAAACGGATATTCACATATATGTAGTCGGTGCTGCAGATGACGAGGTTGTAGCCTCTCTTATCATTGAAGCAGCTGCAATAGCCGGGGATGATGGTTTTGATGTTCTTGATCCGACTGTGCCCCTGGACTCTGTTGCTATGGCAGAGGCCTATCTCCCGGACTCCGGGTGGCCTTACGCTCAGCTTTGCGTAGGTGGCGCCTGTAATCGGCCTGTCAGCACTCCTGAAGAACTACGTGCTGCATTTGAGAGTATGAGATAGTTGGGCTCTCCAGCGGTTTCTGTTCTGATGCCTTTCAAAAACACAGATAGATTTATTTCTGTTGCACTGGAATCTCTTGTCTCTCAAACAATGGCTGACTTTGAAGTGATAATGGTTGATGATGGATCTTCGGATAATTCTCGAAGAATCGCACTTGATTTTTGCAAGCGTGATGCCCGGTTCAAACTATTTGAGGGGGGCAGAGGGCTGATTTCATCACTTAATGAGGGTCTTTCTGTTGCTCGGGGTAAATGGATAGCAAGATTTGACAGTGATGATATCTGCCACCCTGAAAGACTTGCTATGCAATTGATGACTGCCGGGAACAACGGAGAGAGTACTGTTGTTTCCTGCCGGGTAAGGAGTTTTCCTCACTCGGAAGTCAGCTCGGGCTTCAGACAGTATGAGGAATGGATAAACAATCTTGAGTCCCCGGAGGAAATGGAACACAGCCTGTTCATTGAGAGTCCTGTTCCACATCCCACAGCTTTTTACAGCAGAGCAGCTGTGATTGGTGCCGGGGGATATCGAAACCTGGGTCTTCCCGAGGACTATGAATTATGGCTGAGGCTCTGGAGTCTGGGTTTTAAATATGTCAGGGTACCAAGAACACTTCTTGCCTGGAGGGAGAGAACGGACAGGTTCAGCAGAATCAGTTCCATGTACTCTCTTACATCATTCTATAAAGTAAAGGCATTGTACCTGGAACATGTACCGTGCCTTCAGAGCAAAAGGGTTTTTGTGGCTGGTACCGGCCAGACAGCCCGCAGGCTGGGTAAACATATCCAGAGACAGGGATTCCGGATTGAAGCTTTTCTTTCACCGGGTCCTGTACAAAAGGGAAGGGAACTGAGAGGTCGGCCTGTGTTAAGTATCTTCCAATGGAAAAGCGATAAAGGACTACCCATAATCGTAGCATCCAGAAAGCCGGGAGCCAGAGCTGCCATCAGAGAATATCTTGAGGGAGAAGGATTACTTAACTGGGTGGATTTTGTGTTATGCTCGTGACATTGGTTTGCTAATTATCTATTTTTGATTAGTACGTGAGCGGGCGATTCATCTTTTACAGGAGGCATACAGTGAAAATTAAAGAAGAGATCAAAGACGGAGTAATGGTTATAAGATTGAGCGGCAAGGTGATAAGTGGTCCTGATCTGATGGATCTTAAATCTGTTTTTCAGACAGCAGTCAGTAAAGCAACAGGGAATGTTCTTCTTGATCTCGGGCATGTCGCATGGATGGACAGCTCCGGTCTTGGTGTTCTGGTCAGTGGCCATACTTCACTGGCAAGAGAAGGCGGGCGTATGGCTATCCTGAATGCCACAAAGAAGATTCACGAGCTTTTCATAATTACAAAACTTATAACGATATTCGAGACCTTCACTGATGAAAGTGAAGCCCTCGCCAGCCTTAAGGAATAGCTTTGCTTAAGGGGATAGTTCTCAAGATTCCGAGCGATGACATCATTGTGGAAGCTGTACAGATCTTCGTGGAGAAAATTGGTCTTACCGCAGGCATAAACGAGGAAGATGTTACCGGTTTGTCCATTGCAGTTATGGAAGTAGTTAAAAACTCTATAGAGCATGGCAATGGTGGTGATCCAAAGAAGCAGGTGACAATACACGTTGATGCTTACCCCGGCAGATTGCAATTTCTGATTGATGATTGCGGCAGCTGGCAGCCTGATGCAGATATGGGGCACAAGCCTGGAGAGGGTGAGGCTCTTGTCAGCAGTCGAGGCAGAGGTGTTCTCATTGCACGGAATCTTGCTCGCTGGTTGGATTACGGGTTGAATCCGGAAGGAAAAACCAGAGTCACTCTGATCTGGCCACTCAGCTGACGGAGTATTGATGGCCCACAGCTTTAAACTGTTTGTCTGGACGGATAGTCACGTCCTTTCAGCTGGCGAGGGTGCTGTTGTTGTTTCTGAGGCCGGGAAATTACGCGTGCCAGAGTGGGCTGACGGGATGAAACTGGTAGATGAATTCCGGACTTTGAAACCTGATGCAGCGCTTCTGCTCATCGGCACGAGTCCGTCTGCGCTCGCCCGTTCCAGATTTTTCTCTCTTTTCAGAGAAGGGATACCGTTAGCTGCGCTTGTCAGCGGAGAACCCTCATTTTCTGAGCCTATTTTTGCAAAACTGAAAGAGTGGAAACGCTGCTGGGCATTCAGAGATCAGGGACACCTTGTTTCCACCATTCACAACGCAGTTCAGGACTGGGTTTCCGGTATTAACAAAGGCATGACATCGTATCCTTCAGGAGAGGATCTTATCCGATCCTGGAACGGTGTAGCCGGTGAATCCATCGATAGTGAGAGTCTTATTACCGCCTCGGGAATACTCAGGAACAGAGGATTTGTCTGCCTTTCCGGGTCCCCGGGTGCGGGGAAAACCACACTTGCCCGTCTTCTTCTGATGGAAGCTGCCGATGAAGGGCTTGTCCCTGTTGAACTGGTGGACAACGATGTAGATTCCGGTCGTGTTGAAATGAAATTGCGGGGTCCTGAAGACTGCGCTCTTCTCTTTGATATTGACTCCATTCGAAGAATGACAATGATCCATCCCCTTCATCTTTTTCATGCGGTGTTTACCATTATTCTAAGAGCAACTGATTCCCGGAGGAGGGTAGTCCTCACCTCGTCTGATCCCAGGATTTCCGGTCTCTTTTCTTTGTTCGGTGATGCTCATGTTGAACTTCCATCCCCGGAGAAAAACAGGCAGTGGAGAGTGAACCAGGGGAAAAAGGCTCTTGAGACTTTCAGAAATCTTGATCTTCTGGCCAAAGCGGAACTGGTTCTTCTATCACTTTTTGAGCCAATGGTTTCAGAAACAGTTTTCAAAAGTTCTCTCAGGGAGGTCTGGTCAAGACTTCATTTTCTTCTCAGGGAAAGTTTTCCATCCTCCGGGTCTCTTGACGATATGTATACTGATACCCGGGCCAACAGTGGTATTCTTCCATTCAGGCGGTTGATGATTAGCGGTGAAATGCATCTCTGTAGTGGCGATACTCTCATTCTTGATGCCGTTGACAAAGGTATGGCAGAGCTTTCAGGAGCTGGAAGTCCTCTTGTCCGAGTGGTCATGGAAACGCTTTTAAACGGTAACAGTCCCGAGCAGAGAAGAGCCGGTTACAACATCGCACACATGTACAGGCATCTTTCATCCTCGGAGAAATCCAGACTGCTATTTACAGCTTCCAGAGAAACTCAGGCTGAGGGGCTGATTGATTTCTTTGCCATGCTGCTTGCGGATAAGGAAGCCTTTGACAGGGCTGCTGAGGGGTTTTGCCGTCATATACTCGAGTCAGGCTCCGCCTTTGCGAGAAGATCTCTGGCACGCTCTTTGGGAAACCCATGGTTAAGAAAAGATCACTACTTCAGGGATCTTGTTGAAATGGCATTGAACGATCCTGATGACTCAGTGAGAGCCGGTCTGCTTTTAAGTATTGACATGTGGGGATTTCCCGGTGATCCAGGCAATTTTGTTACGCGCCTCCTTGAAGATTCATCTCCACTGGTCTTAAGGGTAGTACTATTTTATCTAGGCAGGAAGTTCCCCGATCTTTCAGGAAGGGAAATGAAAATTGTTAATTCTGCCCTGGACAGAGGAGATACCACAGAGCTTATGGCTCTTGTTAAGGGTCTGATGAACAGGCAACTCGGAGAATTTGAGGAAGAATCCTGTGATCTGCTGTGGCTTCTCATGCAGCGTCTTCCCGATGGAGGCCGTGGTCTTGTTGCCTTCAACATTGGTGCCCGGATCAGATTCTTCGGAAGTACTATCAGGGATACACTGTTTTCTGATATCTCAGAGAACGATATCAGAACTGTTGCTCAATGCATGCTGATGAATTATGAAGATCTCACGGCTGGAGAAAAATCTGCTTTATGGAAGCTTATCTCGGAAAATATGCCTCAGAGCAGTGAGATGGCCAGAATGGTTCTTCCTTACATAATGATATTAGAAGAAACTGAACAAACCGAACTTATTCGTATAACACTTGCTTCGGAAAGGTATGGAGCCAGAGAGGCACTTTCACAGCTTCTTGCCAGCGGCAGGAGTGATATTGCCGGAATTGCGGTTGCCGTTATTAAGGGGCTTCTCAAAAACGGTTCAGTGGAAGAGCGGTCACGGCTGCCATGGTTCATTCTCTGGAACAGGCAGTCTGTTCCGGATAACGCTGATGAAATACTTACCCGGTTATCCAGGGACATTGATCCATCAGTAAGAAAGGCGGTTGCTTCAGGTATCCGACGCCTGGGAATCATGACTGCATGGAATACTGACCTTTTGAATCACCTTGCCGAGGATAAGGAGAGATCGGTAAGAGCAGCAGCCGGCGAAGCTTTGGCAGAATTCTCCCGGTCGGGAGAGACAGCGGAACAGATTCATATACTTGCAGCAGACAACGATCCTTATGTGAGAACAGCAATTCTCCGGGGCATCAGCAATTCTCCATTCCTGAAAGTTGAGGACAGGGCTCACTTTTATTTGAGAGCTCTTGGAGATTACGATGCCTCAGTAAAGCTTCAAACAATCGGGTCTATTGAAAGGCTGACAAACCTGGACAGTATTCCGGGTCTTGTAGAAAAGATAACTGAACTTCTCAGTGACAGATCAGAGGATGTGAGGAACGCTGTTGCCCGTCTGGTCACAAGCCATCCGTCTATAACAACTTCCAGAGAACTTCGAGAAAAACTGCCGGACCTGTATCTGGGAAGACTTACCGGTGGAGACTCTCTTGCGGAGGAATTGAATACTGCCAGAAGAATTCAGATGGGTTTGCTGCCCTCAGAGGCTCCCCGGTACGAGAGTTACACAATTGCAGTTCACTACAACCCGGCAAAAGAGGTTGGGGGAGATTACTATGACTTTTTCAGTCTTCCCGATGGAAACCTCGGCATGGCTGTTGCTGATGTCGCCGGGAAAGGCATTCCCGCCGCGCTGACGATGGCCGGGATGAAGGGCATTCTTGGAGCAAGCGTGAGAAGCCTGTTTGATATCAGTCAGATCATGAAAAGGGTAAATTCCGAGCTTACTGTGGAGGGAGAAGTGACCGGACTTGTGGGTCTTTTCTACAGTGTTCTTAATACTCGGAATGGTATTCTTACCTACTGTAACGCTGGCCACAATCCACCTCTTCTTGTTTCAAGGACTGGTGATGTCAGATTCCTTGAAGAGGGCGGTCTGCTTATGGGTGTGGTTAAGAATGCAGACTACAGTCACGGAACCGCGCAGACACATCCAGGTGATGTGCTTGTTCTTTACACTGACGGAATTACGGAAACCATGGATAGCAATGATGTTGAATTTGATGTTACAGGGCTTACAGAAACTGTTCTGGAGTACAGGGATCTTAATGCCGAACAGATCGTTGCTCGTGTTCTTAAAGCAATGAACACCCATGGGCAAGGCCTGGCACAGGCAGATGACAGAACACTTGTGGTGGTGAAACACCGCTGATTGGGGGAGAATTCTGAAAACACCTTTGTTCATTCTGTCGGACTTTGGCAATTCCGACACATACGTTGCCCAGATGAAGGCTGCAATACTGTCTTTTTCAGGATATGATACTCCCGTGATAGATCTTACCCACATGGTTGAACCGGGCAATATTATTCAGGCCGCTTATCATCTTAGATCATCGCTTCCGCATCTGCCGGAAGGTTCCGTGACTCTTGCAGTAGTTGATCCAGGCGTTGGAAGTAGTCGTCTGGGCCTGGCTGCTTTCTGGCGGGGAAGGTTTATTGTAGGGCCGGATAATGGATTAATAACTATGCTGTCCGATCCTTTGAAAACATGGAAGTTACCGCCTCCCGAATCCGATTCAGCCCCTACATTTCATGGCAGGGATGTTTTTGCGAGGTGTGCCGCAAGATTGTTGATTGATCCCGGCTGGACATCGTATCTTGATCGTCTTGAGAATCCTGTATTACTGGAAGAGCCGAAACCTGTTCTGAATGGCAACACTATGTCTGTAATTATTCTGCATGTGGATTATTTCGGTAATTGCATACTGGGTATTACAGCAGATGATGTTCAGCAGTTTTTTCCCATATCCATCTCAACCGGTTCCGGCGATGTTCTCCTGTTTCCAGTCAGCTCATATCATCAAGCGCCTGAAAGTGACTCCATACTGTTTCTGCAGGGAAGTCAGGGGTTTTACGAGCTGGCCCTGAACGGCAGATCCGCTGCGGATATGCTTGGTCTGCGGCCGGGACAACGCATAAAACTCAAAGGAAAATGGAGCAATTCACTATGAAGCATATTGGATTCCTGCTTCACTTCTATCAGCCTCCAACGCAGGATTCCGAAATCGTTAAAAAGATTGACAGAGAGTGCTACAGACCTCTCTTTCAGTTGCTGCTGGACACTGGTGTGGAAGTTACTGTGAACATGAATTACTCCCTTACCGAGCAGTTGGCAAAGTATGCTCCCGAGACACTGGAGATTGTTTCAAAGCTGTCCGGTTGCACTTTCACTTCCAGCGGTGCCTACCATCCGATTCTACCGCTTATACCTCCGGAAGAAGTAGAAAGACAAATAGAACTGAATGACAGAGGGAATCTGGAGCTTATCCGGGAAGTCTATCATCCTGAAGGTATTTTTCCTCCAGAGATGGCCCTGAATATGGATACAGTACGACTTTTGGGTTCCATGGGTTTCAGATGGACAATCACTGATGATGTTCCCTGGGTATATTCTCATTCGGAAGTTCCCGCCAGTTGGATTCCATCTGTTGAAGGAACGGGAGTATTTCTTAGAAGCAACTTCTGGTCCAACCTGATATCCTTTCATGGAGGCAGCGGTATCGAAATGGTGGACAGGATGGTTAGAGATCTTCATTCGTGGTCAGGGGACGGGGATTCCTATGTGATTCTTGCAATGGACGGAGAAACTTTTGGTCACCACAGAGATGGGGCCATTAACTCTTTTCTCAAACCTTTCTTTGAGCAGATCACTTCACTGGAGAGGATAAGAATTTCTTCACTCGACAGAATTCTGGATGAATTTCCTTTAAAAGAGTGTGCGGTACCATCCGGGAGCTGGTCAACAACTTCAGGTGATCTGGATGCCGGTGAGCCTTTTCCGCTTTGGAACAATTCCAGCAATAGAGACCACAAAACCTACTGGGAGTTTTTGAATTTTGTTTTGATGGAATGCAGGAAATCCAACCCTGAAGGGGTTGCAGATTCAGTGGATAAGATGTTATACTCGTGCCCTCTGTGGTGGGCCTCGACGAGCCGTGAATCTTATTCACAGGTTCGAAGAGGTATTTTACTGGTAATTGAAGCTGCCCTTAACGGGCTTTCGGAAAGGGCGCTCCTTGACAAAGTCATGGAGCTTGCCGGGCAAATACCGGCTATGGCGCGAAAGGATAGATAATGGCGAAGAAAGAAAGAACATTTGCAGCGAAACTTGCGCATGAGAGTCGTACATCTCACAAAGAGACATGTCCTGTATGCGGTAAGGAAAAGACCCCTATTGTATACATTGCTGCCCGCACAGGGCTGAAGGACACCTGGCGCCCCCAGCGTAGAAGAATTAAAGTTTGTGATTGCAACAGGAAAGAGATATACGGATAAATTATCCGCTAAACGCATTCAGGGGGTTCTGTTCCTTACTGCCGGTTACGGCACAAGAGCAGAACCCCTTTCTTTTTGCCGTCCGAAGGCTCTTCTGCCATGGCAGAGTACTACACTTCTCAGCAATCTTGTAAGTCAGTTCGCGGTTCTTGATCTGGAAATCATGGCCTTCAACGCGTCAAGGTGTCCGGAACTTGTTCTTCAGGAGGGTAGCAGGCACTGGAGCGGCAAGACAAAACTGCTTTTTGAAGAAAGACCTCTAGGCCTTCCAGGAACACTTTCGCGGAACAGGGAAATGTTCAAGGGTGACTGGATTGTAGTGAATACCGATATGGTTCTTGATGTACCGGTGGAGGAAATGGTTGAGTTTCACCTGATGTCCGGCTCCAGGTGGACAGTGCTCACGGGGAATTTTCCGGATTTTGGTAATTATGGCGGTTTACACCTGAATGGAAGAATTTGCCACTACCTGGGGATCAGCATAATATCTCCGGAAATTGTGGCTCTCGCCGCAAGAGAACAGCTGGGGACCGGATACTTTACAAGTCTGAGGAGCGCGGCGAAGGCCGGGAACATTTCCATCAGAGAGTTTTTTACAGATTCACAATGGCTTGACATGGGCGAGGTTCACCTCTTTCGGAAACATCTTCTCTCTCAGGGAAGTTATATTCACCCGTCTGCTCAAGTCCATGATGAAGCTACTCTCGGGGGCTTTTATTGGATTGGTAGTTCGTGTATAGTTAATCGTGGTGCGGTAATCCGGGATTCCGTTATGCTTGAAGGGTCAATCCTTTTGCCCGGAAAGTCGCTTATCGGTTGTGTTTTGCCGTGGTTTTCAAATAAGGAGCTTGAGATTGACTGAGCGAATGGAGGATCTTACACGCTGGATAGGAGAGAGATACAGCGCAGCCAGCAGCATTACTTCCATTGCCGGTGACGCATCAGACAGAGATTTCTATCGGATGGAATGCGGTGGAAAATCTTTCGTCGTGATGGATAGTTCCCGTACTCCTCTATGGCCCTGGCTCGATATATACGGTCTTCTCAAAGGAATGAATTTCCCGTTGCCCGAGATTCTCCTTCGTGATGAAGTACACGGATATGTCATTCAGGAGGATCTTGGGAACACCCGTCTTTGCGATGTGGAGCAGGATGAGAGCTACAACGCATATCTGAGTGAATCGCTCGGGCTTCTTAAGCGGCTTCAGCGCGAGATCACTCCGGAACTTGCCAGTAACAGCATAGCAGGAAGAAGATTTTTTGCTCCCAGTTTTTTCATGGCAGAGCTTGAGCATACTCTTGAACACCTTTTTTTCAGGCTGCTTCGCGTACCGGTTGAAGATCTGTTTGTGCTTCAAGGCCATTTCAGAGAACTTTCTCAAAGAGCTACCGGACACGCTAAAACTGTATTCACCCACAGAGATTTTCATTCCGCGAACCTGTTAATCCACAAAGGTAGAGTACACATTATTGACTGGCAGGATGCACGCCAGGGACCTCCATGCTACGATCTTACCAGCATTCTCAGGGACAGCTACAGGGATTGCGGTGACAGGTGGAAGGGTCTGGCATCTTCATACATTCTCGGAATAGGCGGCTCAAATATGTTTGGCTTTGTTTTCAGTGCCCTGCAGAGAAACCTGAAAGCTATCGGAACATTCGCTTATCAATACAGAGTTCTTGGAAACGACAAATATCTCAAGTACATTCCACTGACACTGCGCTATTTTGAAGGCTACTCAAAGGTATGTCCGGCAGTTAAACCGACTGTAGACACTGTTATTAATCTTATCGACACACACACTGGTGAAATAGATCTGAGGAATTTCAGAGATTCCGATTCACCAGTGAGGATCAACCTGTAAAGACTGAAAGAGGAAAAATGGAGAGAATTCTTACCGGTGACAGGCCCACCGGGTCCCTTCACCTGGGGCATTTCGCGGGTTCACTAAGAAACAGGGTAAAACTTCAGGATCAGTACGAAACATTTATTATTGTAGCTGATATACAGGCTCTTACTACCCACTGGGAGACTCCTGAGCTTATCAGAACCAATGTTCGTGAAGTGACTCTGGATAACATCGCGGCGGGTCTTGACCCGAAGAAAACCAGCATATTCGTTCAGAGTATGGTTCCCCAGATCGCAGAGCTTACGGTGCTTTTCGGGCTTTACACCACAGTCAGCCGTCTTAAGCACAACCCCACCATCAAGACAGAAGCAAAACAATACGGCTTTACCGATATGACATATGGATTCCTTGGATATCCGGTGAGTCAGGCAGCAGATATTCTGTTCTGTCGCGCTGACCTTGTTCCAGTGGGCGAAGATCAGCTTCCTCATATTGAGGTTACGAGGTTTATTGCCAGAAGGTTTAATGAGCTTTACAGCGAGGTTTTCCCGGAGCCTAAGGCCGGGGTCAGCGAGATTTCAAGACTGATCGGACTGGATGGAAACACCAAGATGAGCAAATCTCTTGGTAATGCCATCTATTTGAAGGATGATTCCCGGACAGTAAAGAAGAAGGTGATGAGTGCGGTGACTGATCCGGCCAGGATTCACAAGACAGATCCCGGGCATCCGGATATATGTACCATATTCGCGTATCACAAAGCTTTCAATGCCATGGAAGTACCGGAGATCGAGGAATCCTGCAAAAAGGGCACAATTGGATGCGTTGCCTGTAAGAAGAATCTGATCAGAAAACTGGAAGAGATTCTTGCCCCTATCAGGGAGAGAAGGGCAGAGTATGATAAACCCGGCGTGATAGAAGACATCCTTATCAGCGGCACAGCGAGGGCTGCTGAAGCGGGAGCGGAAACTATGGCTTTGGTCAGAGAAGCCATGCATACAAATTACTGGAAAGAGAGATAGCGAAAAATGCTTTCCCTTTACAACACAATGACCAGACAGAAACAGGAGTTTACTCCATTGGCCCCGCCATTTGTGGGGCTGTATGTCTGCGGTCCTACAGTATACGGAGACAGCCATCTTGGACACGCTAAAAGTTATGTGAGTTTTGATGTTCTTCTAAGATACCTCAGGTATCTTGATTACAAAGTCAGGTATGTACAGAACATTACTGATGTGGGTCATCTTACAGATGATGCTGATTCAGGAGAGGACAAGCTGCAGAAACAGGCAAGGCTGGAGAAGCTTGAACCCATGGAAATAGCAGAGAAGTACACCGCAAGCTATTTCCGTGATATGGATCATCTGGGCAATCTGAGACCCGATATCTCGCCCAGAGCCAGCGGACACATTCCCGAGCAGATAGAGCTTATTAAGATACTCTTCGAGAAGGGACATGCTTATCAGGCCGGAGGCAATGTGTACTTCGATGTTTCTTCTTTTCCCGATTACGGTAAACTCAGTGGCAGGATAGGTGATGACCAGAAGAGCGGTACCCGTGTCTGTTCCGCTGATGACAAGAGAAACCCCAGAGACTTTGCGCTCTGGAAAGATGCGGGAGAGGATCACCTCCTCAGGTGGGACAGCCCGTGGGGCTGGGGATACCCCGGCTGGCATCTGGAATGCTCTGCTATGGCCATGCGCTATCTTGGGGAAACAATAGATATTCATGGTGGCGGTCTTGATAATGTCTTTCCACACCATGAGTGCGAAATAGCCCAGTCCACAGCAGCAACAGGCAGGGAATTCGCCAGGTACTGGATACACAACAACATGGTAACTGTAGACGGCAGGAAAATGGGTAAGAGTCTGGGCAATTTCACTTTTCTTAGAGACCTGTTTGAACAGTGGGATCCAATGGTTGTAAGGCTCTACATTCTCAGAAGTCACTACAGAAGTCCACTGGACTTTTCAGATGAGGGGTTTGCAGGGGCAAAGAGCGGTCTTGAAAGGCTTCTTTCCTTCAGATCAAGGCTGGGCAGCCGGGAAGCCGGAGTGCCAGCACAGGCAGTATTAGACCTTGTTGAGAAAACGGAGGCTGAGTTTAGAAAATCCATGGATGATGATCTGAATACTCCAGAAGCACTTGCGGCTCTTTTTAAGTTCGTCAGGGACGGTAACATCGTTCTGGGAGGACAACCCTCCGAAGGAGATAAATACGAAATGGCAGCTCTGCTGGATCGTCTTGCAACCGGTGTTCTGGGAATTGAACTTACTTCCGGGAGCAGTGGAGGATCATTAGAAGACCTCTGCAGAATTCTCGGGGAACTCAGGGGATATCTCAGGAAAAACAAGCTTTTTACGGAAGCAGACAAATTGAGGAACGATCTTGCTGATGCGGGGTTTTCTGTACATGACCTCTCCGGTGGAGTCAGCGAGGTGACGCCGGATATCTGATTGGAATAACTTCCTTTCAGAAACTGTATCACAGTAAAGAAAGGAGGCATGAGATGACACGCACAAATGGAATGGGAATGGAGATCGGCCTTCTTGCCGGTCTCCTGTTTGTTAATATCCTTTTTCAGTTCATACCCGGCACGGAACTTGGCAGGCTCTCCACAAGAACTCTTGATGATGCAATGGAGGCGGTGGATGCTTTCCTTCCTTACGACTCTTCTGTAGAGGACAAGGAAGATGAGGTGATAGAGGATCAGCAGATTATGGAGGACCAGATTGATCAGGCTATTGAGGATGTTGCTTCTGATGTGACTATTGCTCTCGGCACAGATACTGTGGGATTGAGTACCGTGACCACCATTGAGAATTTTAGTCCTGGAATTGGAACTGGTGAGGAAATCGGCCCTCCCGGTTTCATGCCTGCTGAAGTTTATCCGAACTGCACATTCATGCCTCCACCTGCCTATCCTGAGATAGCCCGGCTTGCGGGAGTGGAAGGTGCAGTTACCCTCTGGGTATATATCGACCGTGACGGAGTGGTACAGGATATACGGCTGATGCACGGCAGCGGAGTCTCCTCTCTGGATGAAGCGGCTCTCTCCGCCGCAGCTAACACCTGCTGGACAAGCGCCAGGAACAATGGATTACCCGTTGGTGTCTGGACCACACTGCGATACAACTTTTCACTCTCGGATTAACAGAATGGATACAGAGCCCTCTGTTCAGGAGGGTTTTGTTTATTAAAGCTGCCTTAATCCATTTACTTAATATACAGGCTAATCCTTTTGTCCTATTGACCTGATGTCATAATACAAATATCATCAGCTTCAATGTTGTAATTTCTGACGGATACCACTGCAGAGGAACGAGGAGCGTACTATGGGAATCACAGCCTGCTTTATACTTTTCGTCATTTCCACCACAGGTGTGAATATCACAGAACCTGTTGACGGAGAGACTTATGACGGCGACTGGCTTACAGTCAGGGCAATTGTAGAGAATGAGAATGAGATTCCTGATTATGTTCAGTATTCACTCAACGGACAGCCTGTGATTGATATCCCCAGACTGAATACCGACTGGTACACATACATGCAGAATGACCTGCATCATGGCTTTTCGGAGTCGCCTGCCCCGACAGACAATACGATACTCTGGACTGCACCTGTCACTGGAGAAATACACGAGTTTCCTACTCCGGTAATTGTGGATGGAATTGTGTATTATCCCTCCGATTATTTGGGTACTGATTCCCTGTATGCCCTCAATGCTGCTACAGGTGAATTGATCTGGAAATACCGGGTTGGCGTTACAGATGACGCGGTTACTGTGAAGAACGGCTACCTTTACACAGCCAGTGATTCTATGTGGTGCCTGGATGCCTATACAGGTGAGAGAATATGGGCTACCGGTGCTGCCGGTATGACTGGAAGTACTCCAGCAGTGGTTAATGGCAGAGTGTACTGCGGGTTGGCGAGTTATGGTGTATCAGGAAGATCCTGTGTCTGTTGTTTTGATGCGGTAACAGGTGCAGAAATATGGTGTGATACACTTTCTGGAGGTATGGCGAGCTGCATGACGGCATGGAACAACTTGGTATTTATCCCGACATGGATAAGCGCTGGTGAGGCTCCTCTGTACGCACTGGATGCTAATACAGGTTTGATCATATGGAAGAACTTCGATAGTTACGGAGGATACTGGGACTCATCTCCGGTTGTTGTGGACAGTCTGATTTACATTGGCGGAGAGGATGGAAGAGCACGGGCAATTGACGCAATGACAGGGATTACCGTATGGGAGTCTGATATCACTGCAGATGTTAAATACATAGCAGCAACTCTTGCCTATCATGAAGACAGGCTCTACTTTGGAGATCAGATTGATTCTTTTCACTGTCTCGACGCATTCACCGGTAGCACCATCTGGTCAGTGCCGGGTATTCAGCATGGCTCCCCGGGTATTGCGGATGGTATCGTTTTCTACGGGGAATACTACAACCCGGATAATTCCAGAGTCTTCGCGCTGGATTGTGATACCGGGGAGGAGATATGGTCCTACAGGACTTCAGCAGAATACATTCGTTCCAGTCCTGCAATTACCGATGGGGTTGTTTATATAGCAGGTGAAGACTGGAATCTGTATGCTTTCGGAACCGGCCTGAAATACACCTACCGGGATGATCTGTTTGCGGAGGTGGGATTGAATGAGCTGATAGTAACATCCTTCGACGAAGGTGTTCCTGTTGCTGCGGATACTATTGGTTTTACCGTTACCGGGACTGGAATCAATCTGGAGCCTTCTCGCAGGCTTGGTTTTCGTGCCAGTCCGAATCCATTCCACTCAACCGCATCCATCTCTTTTGAGCTTTCAGAGCCGGGATTCACCTCTGTTGAAGTGTATGACCTTTCCGGTAGAATGGTTTCTTCCCTTGTAAGTACAGAGCTTGATGCTGGAGCGCATTCGGTGCAGTGGGATGGAAGAAGCCGGAACGGAGAGCCTGCTGCATCCG
>JAIOSV010000092.1 GCA_021107435.1 Candidatus Sabulitectum sp.
CCATCGAGTAAAACATACAGTTTACAAATCAGTATGAAGGTATACCGGAATCAAGTCAAGTAGGGTGCTGAGTAATAAGTGGAGACATTCCTCTGGCCTGAAACCCCTCTTACTGGAGTAACCTCCATGACGGTCGGTTTTTCAAGGAGAGGCTGCTGAGGCAGTCTCGGGCTGTAACTTCTAGTCCATGTTACTGATGTCGGGGAGGTTTACCGGAAAAACCCTTCCTGCGATTCACGGCGTCATTGCGGTCATAGTTCTTTGCGCCTTTAATACCGTATAGAATCATATCCTTCTGCTGTTGCTTGTCAGATGGTTTTTTTGGAATTCGCAGAGGTTCCCCGTCTGGATAGGATCTGCCGCAGAAGTACATGGCGGTTGCGACTGTCATTGGTGTGGGCAGGAATATCTGAACCTGCCTGGGAATGGCACCCATTGTTTCCAGGAATGATCTGGCTGCCTGCATGTCTCCAATAGTGCATCCCGGAAAAGCCGCGATGATGTATGGAACTATGTACTGTTTTCTTCCGGATCTTCCAGCATTCTTGTTAAATTCAGCGGCAAATCTTTCCCACACCTCACGGGTAGGTTTGCGCATAAGTGCCAGTATCCTGTCATGGGTATGCTCAGGGGCTATTCTCAAATGACCTGAAATGTTTTTTGATGTAAGTCTTGCCATGAAGTCAGGATCTCTCAGAGCAACATCATGCCTTATTCCGCTGGAGATAAATACATTCTTTACTTCTGGAACTTCCCCGGTCTTTGTCAGGAGGTCAATGTAACTGCTGTGATCCGTTCGGAAATGACTGCATATTTCAGGGTAGAGACATGACGGTCTTCTGCATTTTTTCATTTGTTCGGGGTCATCGCAGCCCAGCCCGTACATGTTGGCGGTGGGGCCACCAAGATCAGAGATAGTTCCTCTGAATGCAGGTGAGGAAGATATTTCTGCTGCCTCTCTCAGAACAGATTCCCGGGATCTGCTTGTAATAAACTTCCCCTGATGAAGACCAATTGTACAGAAAGTACAGCCTCCGCTGCAGCCTCTCACTACTGTAATGGAATCCTTTATCATGGTCAGCGCTGGTATTTCATCTCTGTAGGAAAAATGAGGCAATCGAGTGTATGGCAGGTCATACACTTTATCCAATTCAGCGGTGGAAAGTGGTTCGGCGGGCGGTTCGACAATCACAATTCTGGAATCCGCACGCTGAATCAGCCTGGCACCGCACCATGGATTCTGATTGGCTTCCAGAAGTTTTGAAAGCTTAAGCATTTCCACAGGGTTGGAGTTCAGCTCTTCATGTGACGGCAGCGTAACATCGCCCTCTTCAGGCTGATACTTCCCATAGTGCACCGCAATGGCTGTTCCTGGAATCCCTGCAAGCGTTTCACTTTTGTCAAGACGACGTGCTATCTCAACTACCTGCCTTTCACCCATTCCATAAACAAGAATAGATGCTTTACTGTCGAGAAGAATTGACTTCTTCAGCCTGTCACTCCAGAAATCATAGTGAGTTATTCTTCTCAAGCTGGCCTCTATGCCGCCGAGAACAACAGGAATACCCTTCATTGCCCTCTGCAGACTGTTAGTGTACTTCAGCACAGCTCTGTCAGGTCTGTTTCCCGGCATTCCATCGGGTGTATACGCGTCATCCGAACGAATTCTGTTGTTGGATGTGTAGTGGTTCACCATGGAATCCATGTTACCGGATGTTACCCCTGCAAAGAGTCTGGGCATTCCCATAACAGTAAATGATTCAGGATTTTTCCAGTCGGGCTGTGCCACTATCCCCACCCTGTACCCATTGCTCTCAAGAACCCTTCCGATGATAGCTGCACCAAAAGAAGGATGATCCACATAAGCATCACCAGTAACAATCAGCACATCAAGCTGATCCCATCCCCGATCACGCATTTCCCCGGCAGTCATTGGAAGAGGTTTTCTCATGCTTCTAGTGTGCCTCTTGAAAAGCAGTTTGTCAACCTTTTAGACAATACTTGGAAAACCGCGGACAATGGAGGTTACTACTATAGTAAACATATGTTTCCCGAGAGAAAGGGCCATGAGGATAAAGCAATGCAGGAAGAAATAAAAAACCTTATCACCGAAAAAATCTTTATTACTCACGGCAAAAAGGTAATACTGGATTCAGACCTTGCCGGGTTGTTTGGTGTAGAAACAAAACGCCTTAACGAGCAAGTTCGAAGAAACATCGAGAAATTCCCTGAAGATTTCATGTTTCAATTAACAACAAGAGACTTTAACATCTTGAAGTCGCAATTTGCGACTTCAAGTTCAGGCAACTGGGGTGGTCGCCGTAAACCTCCATCAGTTTTCACAGAGCACGGAGCTCTGCAAGCGGCAAATGTTCTGAATTCGGAACAAGCGAACAAAATGAGCGTCTTTATCGTAAGAACCTTTGTCCATCTTCGAGAGATGCTTCTCTCTAATGAAAAACTGTCTGAAAGAGTCAACCAACTGGAAGGCTGTTTGATTGATCATGATGAAATTTTGATTGATTTGGTTTATGAAATTCAAAAGTTGATTGATACCCCAAAGCAAAACAAAGAAGATGGATACATAGGGTTCACAATTCCAGAAAAAAATGAAGAAAAACATGCAATACCGAACAAGCGGTGTACCAGCCAATTAAAGGGAAGCTGGTAAATCCATGTTCATACCCAGAAAGGCGAAAAAATGTCTGAAGAAAGAACAACACTGTACACAGCAAGGGTATCCGCGGGAAGAAACACCTTCTTCATCGACGGTAA
The DNA here is from genome assembly GCA_021107435.1 of Candidatus Sabulitectum sp. Classification (GTDB taxonomy): domain Bacteria; phylum Fermentibacterota; class Fermentibacteria; order Fermentibacterales; family JCC-6; genus Sabulitectum. Next base: position 2,776 of record JAIOSV010000092.1, read on the forward strand.
ACAGGCAAAGAACGATCACTACTACATTTCCGTCACCGATTCCCGCAGACAGGCGGATGGTACATTTGAGCAGAAGAAAGTGATCATCTTCGAGGAATCCTTCAAGGGATTCAGGGAAAAAATCACAGAGGTATGTGAAATGCTGGAGAAGCTGTCAGAGAACAGAAGAGATGAAGAAATTGCCGAAGCAAGAAAAACTTTCCCGAGAGCATTCATGAAGTGGGAACCGGAAGAAGAAGCAAAGCTGGAGAAGCAGTTCAAGAAGGGGATTGATATTGAGACCATCTCCAAAGCTTTCGAAAGAAGCTCCGGTGCTTTGCTCGCCAGACTTGAAAGAATGGGGCTTATTCAGCCGGAAGCATCCGGAGAGTAAGGCAAAGGTTCCGGTAGAAGGTTCCGGCTTGTATACTTGGCGGATGTCATACTATGCAATGCTTCTGGCAGCCGGAGTCTTTGCCGGGTTCATGAATGTAACAGCGGGGGGCGGGTCTCTGATTACACTCCCTCTTCTAATTATCGCGGGAATGCCCCCGGTAATTGCCAATGGAACAAATCGCATCGCTGTCCTGATTCAAAACATTGTCGCTTCCGGTAATTTCCGTCGTCACGGAAGAAGAGATCTCAAACAGGGGTTTCTACTGGGGCTTGCAGCGATACCGGGTGCTCTGGCCGGGGCTTTGACTGCTGTGAATCTCTCCGATTCAACATTCAAATGGATACTTGCGGGGGCAATTCTGCTGGGGCTTTCTGTGGTATTCTTTCACAGGCAATCAAAAACCGGCGGTTCAATTCTCAAGAGGAAGTGGCTTCAGGCTGTACTCTTCCTGTTTATCGGTTTTTACGGCGGGCTGATCCAGGCAGGTACTGGCTACCTGATTATCTTCAGCCTCACCATTATCGGAGGGCTGGGGCTGGCGAAAACCAACAGTATCAAGGTCATCGTTGTGGCTGTATATCTTGTTCCATCCATCTTTGTCTTCGCGATGAAAGGAAGCATTCAGATTGTACCCGGTCTGGTTCTTGCGGCAGGTAACAGCATTGGCGGCATTCTGGGAAGCAATTTCAGTCAGAAGATGAACCCGAAATGGATAAAGGTAATTCTTGCATTGGCTCTGACGGGAATGACTGTGAAGCTGCTTGTTAGTTAAGGTTTTCCGGTTCCCATACACTTGTCTCCCCTGAGAACCTTACTCATTACTTCGATGTCTTCCCTGAGGTGCCACCCGGTTTTTTTATAAAACTCAATAGCAGGATTATCAGAGTAGATGAACAGATGGAGTTTCTCGATACCCGCGTTGTAAAGAGCTGCTTCCGCTTTATCCATAAGAGCTTTGCCTGTGCCGGAACGATGCAGATCCCTTTTTACAGACAGATGGTATACATAGCCACGCCTGGCATCTTCTCCGGCCATTACCGATCCTACTATCTCATCATCTTCAAAAGCGGTAAAACAGTATGCGCCGTTTCTCTTCAGAAAAAGAGAAAAACCTTCCGCCGAGTCTGCTCCGGTCATGGCATTGCCGGGAAAACTGCTCCACAGTTTTACAAGAGAATCATAGTGTTCAGGTTTCATGGGATGGATAATCACTTTATCGGTTCCGGATAAATCCCGGGAATGCTTTTCGGAATCACAGTTGCCCCGCAGACCGATTGGAAGAAGTCAACTGGCCCCGCTCCTCCGACTATCCCGTAGCCGTAGCCCTGCTCCCGCATGCAGTGCAGCACCTCAAGTGTAACGGCTCTGCCCACACCGGTACCCCTGTATTCTTTTGCGACTCCTACCGGCCCCAGAAATCCCAGCGCGGTACAGTCCCAGACACAGAATCCGGCAAGCTTTCCAGTTGATTTCTCAAGTGCGATTATCATTGTTGAAGGAGTTCGGCAAATCGCGGGCAGTACTTCTGAAGCCCAGCCTTTTGAGAAGTGAGCTTCAATCCAGTTCCGAGTTGTCCCGCCTTCATGAGCCATGGGCCTTCGAACAGAAAAACCAGTGAGATGAAGCTTCCGCGGCAGGCTGTAGAGGGGAACGAGAAGATCAGGCATTACAAGTTCAGCAGACGGCCGAGAAACATTACTGAGTCATTCCCGGTAATTGCTGCAATAATACTGAGTACCACTCCCAGGGCAATGAAGCCCATTATTACTGCTTTACAGGCATCCTGACCTCTTATTGAACCCAGTTGCTTTGGTTCTCTGCCCAGGTAAGCGCTTGCTGCGTAGAGTTCCTCACCTATCAGTGTGTAATCACAGGTTGTGATGAAGAATGGAAGCTGTGTAACCGCGTCTGTACCGGCAATCTGAATAGCGCCTGACAAAGAACCTGTCTCGGCGAGAATCAAAGACTCAGCCCAGAACATTCCAAGATAAAAGTTTGTCGCGGGTTTCTCACGCATCATAATTCCGTTCACGCCGGCCACATAAGCAAACTGGCTCTGGGTTAGGAAGAAAACGCTGTCGCCGTCGTAGGCATCCGGTCTTCCAGCCTCAAGGTAACCCTGCCGAACGGTCTCTTCGCAGACAGTAAACACTATAGGATCACAGTTTGGAACCAGAAGAGGAGTCTGGTACTCGGCAACCTTCTTGGCTACCCTGCCAAGGATGGTAATACTTGCGATAGTAGCCACATCGCCTATGGTTGAAAGGCCAGGTACATAAAGAATGGGTTTCCCCATTTCCGTAGCCCTGCCGATAGCCTCATCAATAGCCTCTATACCCGCAATGGGACGGAGGTAAAGTTCCGCGCCCCTTTTTGCCTTGTTGAAGTAGAAAAAGATCAGTCCGAGGAAAAGCACGCAACCAATGAGGGTTGGAATCTCGCTCCGGCTGAACCACTCTCCCTCTGCCAGTTCAGCGCCAATGAAGATATCGCTGTAAAGAGAATCTCCATCCGCCGTGAGGATAATGGTTCTGTACTGGTATAAGGTCATTGGGAAAACAGGAAAGTCCGGATCATAGCCGTCCATGATCTCTGAACTCTCCAGCGGGAGAGCCTCTGTTATAACTGTTTCCCAGATCGCTTCCTCAGATTCAGCCTCTCTTCGCAGTACAAGAAGACCGATAAGGTTGTCAGATGCGTCCACAGCACCCTCGAATTCAACAAGAAGCAGAGAACCGTCATCTTCAGGAGCATTGGTAACAGAGACTATTTCCGGTACGGCAAGCAGCGCAACGCAGACCATAAAGACAGTGATCAAGATGTACCTCCACAAGTAAGTGACAGCCAATTATGCAACGGAAACCACCGGGGGTACAGAGCATTGACAAATCCCAGTACCATTGCATACTGCCCATAAGGAGGTTCAGATGAGAAAATACCTTATTCCAGCCATTGCTATTCTTGTACTCACCGGATGCGACAGGATGAAGAATCGAATCCTGATCAGGAATGATTCAGCAGACACCTGTCCATCCATTACAGTAGCCGTCTGCGACAGCACCTGGACTACTGAGAACCTTGCTCCCGGTGAACAGCAGGAATTCACCATTGTTTACTCCAGAGATGACCACTTTCAGGTGATTGTGGAAAGAAATGACGGGCAAACGCTGGAGGGTCACTTTGGATATGTGACCCATGGAGTCACCGGAGATCAGATAACAATAGTCTTTGCAGGCGATTCCATCTTGTTCAGCCAGTCGCTAAACAGTTCCTACTGAAGCAGGCGCGCGACAACCTCCAGGGTTTTGTGAAACAAAACAAAGGTGTATATTTATCTGCATTTCTACAAATGAAAGAGATACCTTGAAAACCACTTGCCCCTGCCCGAACACTTCATGCAAAAGGTACGGAAACTGTACTGACTGCAAAGAGTTTCACCGGCGAACAAAATCTTCCACCTACTGTGAGAGGATATCAGGAACGGCGCGGATCAATACAACAGGTGTAAACCTGATGGACTACGCTGCCTGCGCCGGTTGAGCAGGTAAAATGGCTCCCGGCAGGTTGTCGGGAATACTTGAAAAGCTCCCCAGAGTATCCAGCCGCGATCTCATCGTGGGAATGGATACAATGGACGACGCGGGAGTGTACAGAATTAGCGACACAACCGCACTGGTTCAAACTGTGGACTTCTTCTCCCCTGTTGTGGGCGATCCACGCACTTTCGGAAGAATTGCGGCAGCCAATTCCATGTCTGATGTCTGGGCAATGGGAGGAAAAGCTCTCACTGCCATGAATCTCCTCTGCTTCCCTGGCGGAAAACTTGAAGTCGAGGTAATCGAAGAAATCATGTCAGGCTCCAGCGAGAAGCTTGTTGAAGCTGGTGTTGTCCTTGTCGGAGGCCATACTGCCGAGCAGGATGAGGTTCTTTTCGGCCTCAGCGTAACCGGAATAATCCACCCGGAAAAAGTAAAGACAAACTCCATGGCAAGGGTTGGAGACATCCTGATCCTCACAAAACCCATCGGTTCCGGTATCCTTTCCACTGCCAACAAAGCTGATCCTTTGAGACCAGAAATAATGGGACCGCTGGTTGCCTCTATGGAAAGGCTGAACATGTACGCCTCGGATGTACTGAACGACTACGACGTAAGCGCTATTACCGATGTGACCGGTTTCGGCCTGATGGGACATTCTCTGGCCTTCGCGAAATCGGCAGGTGTCGGGCTTGTATTTAACGCAGAGGACATTCCTCTCTTCGCCGGTGTAATGGATTATGTAGAGGATTACTTCCCGGGAGGTTCTGCCCAGAATCGCAAATATGTTGGCGAAAATGCCTACATTGATTCAGATATCAGTGAAAACCTCGCTGACATTCTGTTTGATGCCCAGACATCCGGGGGACTCCTGGCGGCGGTCAGAGCAGATCAGGCGGAAGAAGCAGTTCTGGCTCTTCGCGAATGCGGTGATGAATATTCTACGATAATCGGGCATGTTGTGGACAATCCCGGTACCGGTCAGCCCCGGCTTATTGTCTTTCCCTGAAAAGCAGCTCTCTGTAAATTGATGCGAGTTTTTTCGCTGAATTATTCCAGTTATACTTCCGTGCTCTGCGTACTCCGGCGTCTGGAATGAAGTTCTGACGATTTTCGAGAAAGCTGAGAATAACCTCTGCAAGATCCTTACAGTTACCAGGTTCAAACCAGAGAGCAACGTCGCCTGCGACTTCCCTGTGGGAAGGAATACTGGAGGCTATCACAGGCAATTCAGCCGCCATGCCCTCCAGAAGAGTCATTCCAAAACCTTCATATACAGAAGGACAAACAAGACAGGTGCTTCGTGCATACAGATCTGAAAGCTCAGAATCACCTACCCCTTCGGCAAATTTTACTCTGGAGCCCAGTCCAAGTTCATCTGCCAGAAGCTCAAGATCTCCCAGAAGCGCTCCTCTGCCGACAACAACCAGATCACCATCCCACTTACCCGCAACCATGGCAAACGCGCGAATCAGCGTTCTCTGGTCTTTCCTTGGCTCCAGATGCCCCACAGTGAGGATGTATTCCCGGCCACTGAATTCTAAAGATCTCGCTGAAGGAAGTGAAGCTGCCGCATTCGGTATCACATAAAGCTTCTTCGGAGAAATACCATAATACTCAATAATCTGCTCTGCAATCCAGTCGGAGACAGTGACAACAACATCCGCGCGCTTAAGCCCTGATTTCATCGTCAGCTTTAGAAGAAGATAACGTTGCAGGCTCAAGTACTTCCTGCTCACCAGAAACCTGAGATCATGAACGGTAAGAACGGTTCTGGTATCACTCTTGAATGCGGGAACGGGCAGGGTGTCGGTAACCCACACATCCGGTCTTCCCTGCCGCTCCCAGAATCCGGGAAACCTTTCAGACAGGCGTACTGCCAAACTTCGTTTCGCGGCAAAGATATTCTTCTCTACTCCAGGCGCAGTGTCCGATGGAAAGCCCTCGGTGACTGCCGCAGTTAGGTTGAATTCGTCAGCCAGTCTTTCGTGAATCTCAACAGACCTTTTAGCAGCTCCGGTACTTGTATTTTCAAAGGGAAGCCAGTTAAGCAGAACAGACCTTTTCATCACATCCTCAGCTCAGGAGGTTATAGTCAACAGCACACATTGAATATATTGATTTGAAACACAAGGTGAGGAAAATATGACAGACCCCGGCACGATGCAGGAAGAGATCAATCAGTACAAGGATGAGAAAGAATCAGTCAGGAACATTCTCGGGCAAATAGGCGGGGCAGGAACTGCAAGGAAGGAGAAAGTAGTAAACATCGTATTCGCAACACTTGTTGTTCTCTTCTTCTCATTTGATGTAATGCGCCACACTATGCACACGAGTATCGACTTCATACCTGAACTGTTCAGTGTAGAAATTGCCCTTCTGCTGGTTTCCATGAAAATAATCTGGATGATTCACAGGCAGCAGAAAGTGGAACACTTTCAGTTCTGGATACTGAACACCATTGAATTCCAGATGAACAGTACTGCTGTAAAAATAAGGAAAATAGAAAAGATGCTGGAGGAATTTAAAGAAGAAAACTCCCCCGGAAAATAAGGAATGGTGCCGAGAGGCGGAATCGAACCGTCGACACACGGATTTTCAGTCCGTTGCTCTACCTACTGAGCTATCTCGGCACCGGAGGCAGTAATTTAAGCGGTTCTCTGCAATTGGTCAACCCCTTAAACTGATTTGAAAACAAAGCATCCGGTTAGTTGCTTCTACCTGAAATTTCTTCAAGAAACTCAGATCCCGCACCGCATATCGGACACACCCAGCTCGCAGGAAAACTGTCAGGTGAAGAAACCTCTGAAGTCTCTTCAACCTTCTTTCCATCATGAACATAGCCGCATGCCTGGCACTCCCAAACCATTACTCCTCCCAAGTCTGCAAAAGAACAAAGGGTCTTTCCACACCTGCTCTAAGCCTGGTTGTTGTGAACAAAACGCAGTTACAGCCCACATTGCGGGAAATGGAATCAAAAAGCCCCTTGTCCATGAGTACAGAACCCATCCCTCCCGTAATTATCAAAGAAAGAGGGAGATCCTCTGATCCTGTAAGTATCACGCCAGGCTCTTCTCCAAGAAATTCGACCAGATCCCTGCCCGATATCGAAGGAGCTATTACTCCGGCCACTCCAGCCTCTACAGCCTTCTGAATAAAGAATGATGTGAGAGGTTTGTCAAGAAGAACAACAGCATCTTTATCAAGGGAATCAATTGCGAGTTTGCCCCAGCGCATCCTGCCGAATCCGGCAATACCGGGAACGATAAGACCTCTGGACCTGATCCTTGCGGCCATTGTCGGATTAACTGCGGTAATCTCTCCCCGCATGGGTGAGTAAATGTGGACCGGTTTCAGAATGTACTGAATGGTTACAATGCCTGTCTTTCTGTCGATTTCCAGTACTGTTCCTGTTTCAGGTGATTTTACTGTTCTGAGTTTTTCTCCAATGGCAATAACCTGAGCACGTTCAACAAAGTCTCCGAGACGCACTTTCATGCTGGCGGTGATTCGCTTCGATTTCACGCAGAGCAGCCTGGCCACATTTACATAGTGCGGTTTACCGTCATAATCCTGTATCTCTCTAAGAATTATCATTCCCGGAGACACAACGGAATGAACAACTCCTCGAACAGGGCTTCGCATTGAGCTTCGATATCCTGTTATGCTGTTACCCATTGAGAGAGAAAAGATTTCACTGTTTGCATTTACCCTGTCCCCCTTCTTTACCTTGATTCCATCCATTACAATTTCATCAGCAATGTCGTCTTTATCGTACCCCACATGTCCTCTGACGTCCACAAAATACACCCTTGGGGGTACAAGTCTGTTGGTTCCAAGGATGTCACCGGGAATCACGGAATCGCCCTTTTTCACCTGCATCTCACCTGCGTAAGCAAGGCTGAACACCCTGTTTATTTCCTTTACGCTGACTTCAGGCGCGGGAGCGGAAGGAAGATCAGGCTTCCCTTCATATGCGACTGGTTCATCAAGAAAATCCATGGGCAGAAGTTCATCTCCAAAACGGCAGTCAACAAGCAGTGGTACTTCATCATCCGGCAGGGAAACACCAGGTATGCTTACTCCATGGCAACTCTCCAGATAAAAACACTTCCCTGAATTAACTTTCACAACAGAGTCGGGTGTTACTATTTTCAGGCTTCTGACCTTCTTCAGCGGAGAGTAAACCCGGCACACAGCGACCAGACACTGCTCTTTGTAGTATTTCAGCGCCTCCCCGGGGTATTTTTCCGCAAGAACCCCCATGTGCGGGCTCTGGAAATGACGATCAACCATCAGGGTCGTCAAACCCTTGGGACGAAAACCGGAGGCAAGTATCCATGCAGCCCGTCTCGGTGAAGCATGAGCCATTACGCCGCCTGCGCCAATAATTACCGAAACATCCGAAATTCTGAAAGAATCCCCCTGTACAGTCTTGAATGCTTCATCGAACTTGCATTTCCCCATTCTTCTTACCCGTTCGGTAAAGCCTACTCTGGATCTCAGGTAGCTGATCTCCAGATGGTGTTTCCAGGCAAGGAGCATCCCTTCGGCAGCAGCGGCACACTCCACTGCTTCTGAAGTTTCATCCGTGGGAATTATTGTTGGGAAAAGGGTCTTGCTCAGTATCCAGTTTCTGGCGGTTTCTTCATCAATTCTGGGGATATGAGCGAAAACTCTTTCGGGACCAGCCTCCCGTATGATGTTGGAAAGACTGTAGCTCATGCCTGTATTGGCAGCCACGGTTCTCTGAAATTTACCGCGAATATTACTGAAAATATCTGTGGTTGCTCCACCCATATCAGCAAGAACAACGTTGCCTTCAGTGTCAGAGGTGTACCTCTCAAGGATTCTGTCCACACCGGCCGGTGTGGGTATGATTGGTGACGTTGTCATTTCAGAGAGTCTGGAATACCCGGGAGCCATCTGCATCACATGATCCATGAACAACCTGTGTACCTCGGAAATCGCCGGTTTCAGATTGAAAGTAAGCCCGTCAGGTCGGATGTTGTCGGTAAACGAGAGTGAAAAGATGTCTCCAAGCATCCCCTTTATAAACGGTCTTACCTGTGGATTTCCGCAAAAGACCAGAGGCAGCCTGCCACCGCCGAATTTGGGTTTCGGTCTGGAAAAAGCTACAAGCTGGGCCATGTTTACAACACCTGCGATGGCCCCTCCATCGTATCCTCCTGCCATGACAATCAGGTCGGGAGAAAGATGCTTCATCCGGCGGATCTTTTCCACTCTGGGCATTTCATCATCGATGGCAAAGGAGTCAAGAACAACACCGCCGGCGCTGAAAGCTACGGCCTTTGCCATACTGCCGGAGTCGGATGACGCGAGAGCAATCACAAGTATCTGAAGACCACCTCCTGCGGAGCTGGTGGTGTAGTAGGGAACAGAAAGAAAGCCACTTTCATCAAGAAGCTCTATCCCGGTCTGCTCCGAAAGCTCGTCAAGACCTTTGAAAAATCCAATACATACATCCTCGGACGGCTTCTCTACGGTGGTACCGACTGCGACCGCACCAAGGGCTTTAAACTCACCGCCACCCACTTCAAGGAGAAGAAGCTTTGTGGTTGTACTACCTACATCACTGACAAGCAGTCGATCAATCATTAAGCCCTCCAAGTGCATAAGTAACAAAGAGGATAACTCATTTACATCCTGATATATACTTCAATCACGAACTTTATTCTACTCTGAAATGATCCGAATAAGAAAATTTGTGATCATTTATGTCCGCAGGAAGTTAAATCTTCCCTTAGCAGATTAACACAGTGAGAGTTCAGACTTTCTCCTGTACGAAGAGCATTAAGAGCCAGTATCTTGTGCAGATCCTTGCCAACTCGAACTACAAATTTGCCGGAGTACTCTTTGCCTGCAGTCGGTTCCGGCACTGGATCCCCATTGACTGCATAAACTTCGACCCACTCCTCAACAGTGCGGCAAAGCTCCTTATACACCATTGCTTCATCATCCCCGTGAACACCACCAAGCATAAGCCCGGGGCATGTCCCCACATAGCACTGATCCTCATCGGACCACTCAACTAATTTGATGTATTGATCACTTGATTTCATTATTCACCTCACAAATAGCCGTTTCAACAGATCGTTCCTGATACTTCTTAGCATCGGTTCCGGGATTACCGCTGATCGTGATCGAAACACCTGCGGAATGTTTGAAGTTGCGATGATTTCCTTTACCGTCTCTATCAGTAAACCCGGCTTTGTTAAGCATCTGAATGAGTTCCCTTATTTTTCTTGGCATAATCACATAGTACTGCTATAGTACTGCATTGTCAATAGTGAACAAACACTTATTAACAAAGATGAAATTGAACTCAACTTTGTTCAGCTGCTATCGGTGATCTTCAGCAAACGAATTGCATTGCGGGTCGGCATGCCCCGGCTTTATCCCGCAATCAAAGAAGTGACGACCGTCTTCTATCTGCTCCTGATCCTTATGCTCCCATTCAGTAGCCCGGAGGAGGTGTTTCCGTCACCTGATCAAGTGGTCGGAGAGTACAGAGAGTTGTATAACCATATTGATCACCGTTGCTGTAAGAGGCTACTGTGTTCGCAGGCTCCTGACAGTACTCACAGTTGAATACCGGGATTCCAGCGCTCTTCCAGTAGTGCAGAGACTGAATGTATTCGGCTGTGAGTGATGCATCCACAGTGATATCCCCCGGAATATCACCGGTGTCGGGATCGCCCCCGCCGTCAAACCAGATAGCCTCCTGAGCAATCCCATCGAACACCTGAAGATAATCCAGCCTGTATCCCATTTCCGCCGCGTTCTGAGCAATTATGATAAAGTCGGAATTCCGGCTGTGTACATATTCTTCAATCCACTGTACATACTCCACCAGCAAATCTTCCGGATCCTGACCCATGGCTTCAGCAGCTTCAATCACCGGTTCAAAATCATAGACCTCAAGCCAGTCAAGGTAGATCCCGTCGTAGCCATCATTGATTATTCTTGTGAGGTATTCAGCCATTACAGCCTTCCACTCATCATGCCAGAAAAGCACAGGGTAATTCCCGTCCCATCCGTCAGGATCTTCGCCTGCTATCCACGAAGGGTTGCCGACTTCCCAGCCGTCCTGCCAGTACCAGCGGTAGTCTTCTGCTTCTCCCACATCAATGTAGCAGATAACCAGTTTCCCTGTTGACTGAAGGTAAGCCACATCTCCTGCACTGTCCCAGCCCTCTTCTCCAATGATCGATCTGGTCTGATCTATAACAAGCATGTCATAGTGAGTGTCTCCAAGGGCTTCGATAGCCCCGTCCATGTGCTGATCCTGTATCTGATACATCCAGAACTCCACATCGGAAAGCTCTCCGCCTGCTCCGCCTCCCGAAGGACCTGTGGAATCACCACAAGCAAGCAGCAGAAAAATACCAGAAACAATAAAGCTCATCTTCATAACAACCCGTCCTCACCTGATGAAGCTGACAATAAGAGAGGTGCATAAATTTCCACTGGCATCTGCGTAATCCACAGTTACTCACATATTATACAATACTTCCCTGTCAGTCTTCGATATGAAAAAAGCGATCAGCGGATTCCTTGTGGAGGATCTCCACTGGCATCAGTGTAATACACGGTAACCCACATGCTGGCTGATTCTGTATGCAGGATAATGTCCCAGCTGTTCCATCCGCTGGCCCCGGAGCCGTATAAAACTAATCCGCCCAGAGGTATTTCATCCCAGGGTGATGACAGTTCCTCCGTGAAGAGAATGGGCTGCCAGTCATCTGAAGGAATAGATGAAAGCCCGAGCCGAACAGTAAGTTCCTCAATCGAATCCCGCGGAATTGTGTAATGGGAAGAGAAAGCAATGTCAGATCCCGTAAAATGTTCAACATCATAAACCCCTGCGGGAAGTTCAATGCAGGCAACTCTTTCAAAATAGTCCTGGTGATAGTCCCTGTTGCATGCAGACCAGAATAGAAGGAGAAGGGAAAAGAAAACTGATTGAGAATAACTTTGGGAACTAAGTATCATTTTAGTATTGATCTTCCTTCGTGATATTTTCATAAATAGTATCAGGGCATATATTCTGCTCGTGTGGCCATGTCGCCGTTCCGTATTCAACTCTCGTATTCATGATGTAGCCTCAGTTCCCGGATATGACCGACATGTCTCCAGCTAAAGAAATCGTAGAGTACTTTTCCTGCAGTTTTCTCAGTGGCTCAATAACGCTTTGGAGATCAATCTGAATCGTATTCCAGAGGATATCTTCACTGACTCCAAAGTATTCATGCACCACAAAATTGCGCATCGCTCGCATTTCATTCCATGGTATATCTGAATTTTCTTTGGATACGGAATCCGGTATGTGAGAGGAAGCTTCACCTATTATTGTAAGGCGACGAACCACCGCATCAACAGTACGCTGGTCGCCCGCAAATTCATCGAATGTCATGCCCTCGATATACTTTGTTGTTACTTCAATGGCATCCAGTATATCCTGTATTCGAAACATCCAGTTTCTAGATGGCATGGACTGCTTCTTCCAGGATATTGTGTTTCAATGCTTTATGTAGAGCATCAGGTGTCACCAGATCAACAGGTCTGCCTATAAGTTCGGAGAGAGATTGCTGCAAGCGTGCAAAAGTAAAAAAACCAATTGAAGCTCCTGAATCGAATTCCACCAGGATATCTATATCGCTGCCCGGCCCTGCATCCCCTCTTGCAACTGAGCCAAATATGGACAGAGAACTGACATGAAACTGATGCAAAAGCATCTGATTAATCTGAAGAATTTCAATAATTTTTTCAATATCCATAGCACCACGGCCCCCCTAAAGCACAGACATTCGGTATCCGCATTTCACAGGCATCGCCAGAAAATACCAATCGACTATCCCTCCATACGAAAGAACCAGTTGCTACACTGCAGAACAACAATCCTGTTTAATTTACTCTGATGATATGCACATACATGCTTGAGTTGTCAACGGATTAAGCGCTGTCAAGACCACATTTGCTGGTTCTTAATAATCAAATGACAGCAGGTTTCTATTCTTTTTTAGATGGAATCAGCTAATCCTTTCTGGGCTTTCTGCATTTGATACCGCAATAGAGATATAGAAGTCCTGGAGAGGCAAGGAGCAGAAAGAACGGACCTCTTGGAAAAGAACCTGAAAACAAATAATCCAGAAGGTAGAAAGCTGCAAAGCCGCATACAGTAAGCAATCCGCCGGTCAGTTCCCGCTTCCAGCCGAGAATCAGACCCAGCCATACAGCGAAGAATGAGATCATCATCAGAGTTTCCCTGAGTGTAAGGTGCAGCATGGGTTGAAACCCTTCGGAAAGACCGTCTCCAATGAAGAGAACAAGGATCAGAGAGACAGTAATCGCTGAAGCTATCCGTGCTGCCCGGCGAATGCCCTTGGTTACTCCGTTTTCATTCGCCATGTTCCACCATTTCTGCCTGGGATGTCACCCCGGCGCAAGAACATTCGTGTTCTTCCTCATTCAACTTATTTTAGGCTTGATCTGTTATAAAAGTTCCAGTGTGTGACTTTCAAGTTTGGCAACTAAAGTTCTGTTGCCCATTTTGTAACCGATGCTCCGACAATGGCCATGGAAAAACTCAGAAGAGTGCCAATCAGTACATACTCCGCCAACTTCTGCTTTTTAGCCTCTTCAAAGCGCAAAATAGATTTTGCTGCAACCAGGAAACCTATACCTGCGGGATAACCGATAAAAATAAATAGAAATATGAGCATTCGTTCTAACTCACCTATCAGTTTACCACCACCAGCAAGTCCGTTAATCACCAGGTTGTTGGTTTCTTTGATCTTGCTGGTAAACCGATCTATGAGCTGGCCTGATCCCTGAACTGTACCAATGAACCCTGCAACCTGAACGAGTAAGAGATAACCTGTCCCGGTAAATCCGGTAATCCATCCTGTACCTGCCAGCAAAAGAGATGCAGCAAACAAGCCAACGATGTGAGTGCTTTTGCAAACGATGAAGGCTGCTGTTGAATCAGCAGATCTATGGTGTATCAATAAGTCAATTAAAAAATGTATTAGGAAAATCAAGAGGGGTATCTGCCAGCAGAGCCAGACTTGCAGGACAGCGTAGGTAATGATTGCGTGAATAGCGGAAGAAACAATCGAAAATTGATATTTTTCAGTAATCGCTTGAATCCGATGAGTGCATACCAAGAAATCTGCTATGGCGTACCCGGCAATCAGTACGATAAACAGTTTCAGCATAACAATCTCCGTTTCAACAATAACGGGCAACAGCAAACAACCCAACCACTGCTCTGTAGTCAATCCCAGTCAAGACGGCAGTATCGATAATTATCAGTTATAGATGCCTGCGTCTATATTCATCTATTATAGTCTTTGATATCTATATTCTCTTTCTTCAAGAAATCCTTCAATCCCTCTCCAGCTGGCTCTCTGGAGTAATTTATTCACTGTTGGCTGACTTTTATTGATAATATCAGCAATGTCTTCCTGCTTTTTCCCAAGCAAGGCAAGTGAAATTGTTGCTGCCTGATTTGATGTCCACTGGCGTACCAATTCGTCCAGTAATGATGTTACACTGTATGAAAAACCAGATTGTACAAAGTCTTCTCCATGGAGAATAATCATGCGATGCTGTTTGTCCATATTTTTTAATGCCCGGCCAGATTCAGTAAATGCCTCACCTGTGGATTGAGAAATCCTCTCAGGGACAAGAGTATATTCGTTCACCGTGCCACAGGCGATAGCAATACGAGTATCAATTCTTGGATTATTATAGCTCCGCACCACTGCCCTGAGAAAAAGCGCAGCCCGGATAGACAATCCAGCATTAGACATAAGCAACTGCCACCCATCACCCCCGTAAGTATCCAGTTTCCCCACTACAGATCCGGGATACCCCTCGGAAAAGCGTTCAGCACCATTACTTAACAATTGCAAAATATCCTTCAGTACCATTGGATCGAGCGATGATGAGTTAACGATATCGCCTGTTAGGACTGCATAAATAAGTGGCTGAGAACTTTGTTCCAACAATTCGTTTATACCCAAAAAAACTCCATTGCCGTGAGAGTCAGCTCCTGCAGCAGCTACACAAAACATGCTCCAATATCTCAAATCTGAACTGCCTTTGCAAGAAGCCGGAATTGAGACCATTTACTACATGCCATAAATCGAGAATCCCCCGGCAGATGCCGGGGGATTCTTCTTTTCTGTATGAGGTCAGGCTACTTTATTATGTGCAGCCAGTCTCCCAGAAGGAACTGGATACGGCCGATCAGAAGGCTGATACGACCCATGACGGTAAAGCCGAAGGTGGCTCCGAAACCAACCATGATAACCCAGATGCCAATCTTTGAACCTGTTCCGAAGAACGGCCCCTTGTGGGGCTTGCTGAAGAAGAAGTAGATCAGCGCCGCCAGAGTTCCCAGAACCATTACGACATTACCAAGAGCAATGTCCCAGCTCATTCCGGTTTCGTACAGCGGAATAAGCGATGCTTCAAGCTGTCTGAGAACCTGTGCCTTCATTTGTAACGGGAAACCAATACCCATTCCGGCACCCATAAGAAATGCCATGGGATAGCGGGAAAGCCAGCCCACAGAGGGAAAGAATCTGGTGATGTAGAGAATACCCAGAATTGCAGGTACAAAGAGAAGCCAGGCATTCGGCTCACCGCTTAAAATCGGCTCAATAAGCTTTGGCTTAAGCACCTGGGCATAAGTAACGGCTATACCGAAACCGGTTGATATTCCAACTACGAGATGCTCCGACAGACGGTAGAGAGGGTTCTCCTTGTAGAGAAAAGAGTAGATACCTATGGTAAAAAGGGCCGCTACCCAGAGTCCAATTGTCTCAGTCATGATCTACCTCCTTCCCTTAAGTTTAGTCTTCTTGTTGAATCCTCCCGCGAAGAAGGCAATGTTTCCAATGACAACCAGAAAGATAATCAGCAGGTGCGCAATGTTCTGAACATCCATTCCAACAAATGCTTTGCCGTATTCTTTGCTGTATCCATTATCATGCAGGAGAACTTCGTACTCGGCGGCACCTCTGAGGCCACCCATCTGGCCAACAGTCTGCCCGGACTGGATGTAGATATAGTAATCAGTTGCCATCACCGCTGTTACACCAAATGCAACAGGAAGACCGATTTTCTCACGGCCATAAGTTATCCATGCTACACAGGCACTTGACCCCGCATTAGTAACCGCAAGGTCAATCTCCCGGAGGCTCTTGTGTTCCTGATACATCGGCATTTCTTCAAGAGGTGTACCACCAATATCCGTGGGAAACTGAGAGGCTATGGAGCTGCTCATACCCAGAATCACCAGATGGAAATAGGGTAGATAGCCCAGGAGGGCAATATCTCTGCCTTCAAAAATCCATCCACGGGCATTCTCGGGGAGCGAATTACCTTCCGCCGTCCAGGCTTCCTCTATTCCAGCCCTGTCTGTTATTCCCTGCTCTCGGATAGCAGCCCAGTCTTCCCAGTTTACATACTCGAAGTAGTCTGCTGAACTCTCGTTTGTCAGTTCTTCAACGGCCATTGCAGCCATACCCTGACCGAGCGGGGTATAAGCAGTAACAAAAACAGGAATATTCCTGGCGAAAGCATGACGAAGAACAGCAACGCCCATAGGCATATTCTCTGCTGCGGTACCCGGATCGAAGTCGAATCCCACAAAGATCGCGTTATCCGGTCCGAGACCTTCAATGTGATCGTAGATTCCGATCACCTCGGCTGAGGGCAGAATAGGCAACCCCAGAGGAATAAAGAAAGGGACGATACACGCGATTCCAATAAGAAGAAATATCCAGCGTCTGTCTACATTTAACATTTTTTCCCAGATGTTCATATTCACCCCCCTTACTCGCCGGCTCCGCCGAGCCAGTTACGCTCGACGCCGAAGATAATTTTAAGCTGTGTTGCAAGCATACCGAAACCAACGCCAAGGGCGATGGCGCGCTTTGCGCCAAGGTTCGGATATCTGAGAATCCAGAGACCAACCTTCGGAAACCATTTGCCCAGAAGCTCGCCAATAGGCACCTGCCCCAGCATCACTATTATCGCAGCGAGAAGCAGAACAGTGGCAAGTGCTGACTTGGCTCTGAATGCACGGAATGCTGCACTGGCTATGTAGAAAGCCAGAAGGCTGAACATAGTGGCCTGAATGGGCACCTGAATATTCATATAGGTAAAGTCGAAAACTCCCTGTGTTGTTCTGGCTCCACCCATGGTTTCAAGCATTCCACCACCGAGGCTCTCCGGCATAATAAGCGCGAAAAATGGAACAAGAAACAAAGGTATAAGAACTGCATAACTGTACTGCCAGTTCTTTGCCTTTCTCTTTATCTTGTGAGAGTGTAGTCTTGAAAGGCTCCCTACACCAAGAACAAGTGCGAATGCGCCAACAATAGGCGCCCACTCGGTGTAGTAGTCAAAAAGTGTCTGCGAATGCTGGTGGGGAATGAAATACTGAATAATGAACAGTATTCCGCCCACCATGACTATCGCAAGAGGAATCGATCTTTTCATTACATCCTCTCCTTTCGGTGGGCTAGTCCACTACAGGCATGGTGACAAGATTTCTAAGCCAGCCCAGTGTGTCTGTGCCGGCGATAATATCGGTTAGAGAAAGAATTATCCCAAGGGTGATAACTGCCATTATTATTCCCTTGCAGGCATCCTGACCCTTGATGGAACCGAGCTGTTTGGGCTCACGGCCAAGGTACGCGCTTGCAGCGTAGAGTTCCTCACCGATAAGGGTATAGTCACAGGTTGTGATGAAGAACGGAAGCTGTGTAACGGCATCGGTTCCCGCAATCTGGATGGCTCCTGAAAGAGAACCTGTTTCCGCGAGAATCAGTGACTCCGCCCAGAACATTCCAAGGTAGAAGTTCGTCGCGGGTTTCTCGCGCATCATGATACCGTTAACTCCGGCGACAAACGCGAACTGACTCTGTGTAAGGAAGAAAACACTGTCCTTGTCGAAGGCGTCAGGTCTTCCCGCTTCCATGTAAGCCTGTTTTACTGTTTCTTCAGCGATAGTGTAAACAATAGGATCACGATTGGGTACAAGAAGAGGTGTGCCGTACTCGGCAACCTTTTTGGCAACACGGCCGAGTATGGTAATACTGGCGATTGTAGCGACATCACTGATATAGGAGAGACCCGGTACATAAAGAATGGGTTTACCCATCTCTGTCGCACGGCCAATGGCCTCATCAATAGCCTCAATACCGGCGATAGGCCGGAGGTACATCTCTACTCCGCGCTGTGCCGCATGGAAGTAGAAAAGAATCAGACCGAGAAAAAGAACACAACCAACAAGAACTCTGACTTTACCGGTATGGAAAATCTGACCGCCCGCGACTTTCTGGGCCATTACCATGTCGCTGAGAACTTCAGCGCCACTGAGATAAACAGCCGCAACCTGGTATTCATACTGAACACCCGGCTCAACGATAAAGTCAGGGTCGTATCCATCGACGAACTCAGTTTCCTCATCAATATCCAGTGTTCCCACAAGTACTAATTCTTCTTCTCCCAGGGTTCTGCGGTAGATAGCATAACCTGTATGGTTCTCACTCCCCGTCTCACTGCCCGGTTCGAAAGTGACTAAAAGGGCATCACCGGCATCATTGGGCCAGTCGGATACAACAATGCCACCGGGGGAGATCATGCCGTCTCCAATGGTGGCGGATATGGCTGAGGGTTCTGTATTGGACTCAACCTCCTCCATAACCATATCTTCCTCAACAGCTTCTACCGTTTCTCCGGCACCCGGAGACTCAGCAGGAGGTGGATCCTCCGCCTGAGCCCAGGCAAGACCGGCGGCCAGCAGCAGTGCAAGAAGCATGGCCGGTACCTTTCTCAGCATGTTTCTGCCTTTCGGTTTGAGATAAGTTTCATCTATTTAAAGAAATCAATAATTATGTTTGCGACCTCTGAGCCGACTCTTCCTGAAGCACCTTTGCTGCCGGCACCAATGTGCGGAGTAGCAGCTGCTTTCGGGTGAGCGATCAGGGGGCAGTTCTCTGAAGTTGAGGGTTCTTTCTCGTAGACATCAACACCGGCTGCAAAAACTTTGCCGGAATCAAGAGCTTCAACCAGCGCGGCTTCATTAATCGTTCCACCGCGGGCACAGTTCACGATTATGACATTGTCTTTCATCATGTCGAACTGCGGCTTGTCAAGAATGTAATGGGTGGCTTCATTGTGAGGAATGTGAAGGCTGATAACTGTAGACTCTTTGCAGAGAGTTTCAAGGTCAACCTTTTTCGCTCCGTTAACTGTTGCGTCTTCAATAAAGGGATCAAAGAAAATAACATCCATATCGAATGCCTTGGCGCGCTTTGCAACTTCTTTCGCGATGCGGCCAAAACCGATAAGACCGAGTGTTCCGTGCCAGAGTTCAAGACCCTTGCCGTACTGCTTCTTGTTCCATTCGCCCTGCTTCATGGTTCTGTCTGCCACTGGAATGTAACGACAGCAGGCAAGCATATGCCCTATGGCAAGTTCTGCGACTGCTACTGAACTGGCGCTGGGTGTGTTTCTTACAGAGATTCCAAGCGCTTCAGCCTCTTTAACATCTATGTTGTCAAGACCGACTCCGCCGCGAACGATAAGCTTCAACGTATCCTTGCAGCGCTCAAGAACAGGTATCCGAACCTTGGTGGCGCTTCTGACAACCATGGCATCATAAGCCGGTACTGTTTCAAGAAGTCCATCCTGATCCATACCTGTTTTTACCGTTACTTCAAGACCTGCGTTTCTGAGCATATCAAGAGCAGAATCGGCAACTGCATCACATATAAGAATCCTTGCCACTTTAACCCTCCACTTTGTGGTTAAATTGTTGATTGATAAAAAGGTAACCTCAACCATGAAAGCTATCTCACAGACAACCGGAAGTCAATGGATTTTCTTAATTTATCAGCGCTTCCTCCACCTTCTCTGCAATTGCCTCAGCAGTGAGACCGCAATGTACCATCACCTCTTCAGGTGTGCCGCTGCAGCCGAATCTGTCCTGTACCCCGACAGGAATTATTCTTCGGGGGCAGCTCACTGAAAGATACTCAGCTACCGCTCCGAAGAGTCCCCCCGCAATCTGATGATCCTCTGCCGTTATTATTACCTCTGAAGAACCTGCCAGGTGCCGGATGAGATCTGTATCCAACGGCTTGATGCTCACCATGTCAGCGACAGAGACATCAATTCCCTTCTTCGAGAGAGTACGGGCTGCTTCAAGAGACGATGCCACCATAGCCCCGACTGCTATGATAGAGGCGTGTCCGCCTTCTTGCAGAAGATGCCCTTTCCCGGGTACAACGCTTTTGTTTCTGTCATATATCTCAGGGATGGGATTTCTGCCGTACCTGATGTACACCGGTCCGTCAATTTCAAGAGAAGCCAGTACAGCCTGTCTGGTCTGACTGGCATCAGCGGGAACAAGCACTGTCATATTGGGCAGCACTCTTGTTATTGCTATATCCTCAAGAGCCTGATGAGTGGATCCGTCCGGGCCTACACTGGTTCCACCGTGTGCTCCGCCTATCCGTACATTCAGATTCATGTTGCAGATGGAAGTGCGGATCTGATCCCAGGCTCTTCCTGCAGCAAATACCGCGTAAGTACTGTAAAATGGGATGAACCCGGCCAGAGCAAGTCCTGCGCAGTACTCCGCCATATTCTGCTCTGCAATGCCCAGGTTAAAAAACCTTTCGGGGAATTTCTTCCGGAATGCTGTTGTTCCAGTAGATCGACTTACATCACCATCCACAACTATTACTCTGCTGTCTCTTTCTCCCGCTTCAAGAAGACCTTCTATGTAACCTTCCCGTGTGGCTCTCATTCCAATTCCTCCAGAGCTTTCTGAAGTTGTCTGTCATCCGGTGCTTTTCCGTGCCACATGGCAAGATTTTCCATGAAGGATACACCTTTCCCTTTTACAGTCTCTGCGATTATCACCAGCGGTCTGTCTGTAACGGTTGAAAAAACCCTTTCGAGATCTGTGAGATCGTGACCATCACAGGTGGCTACTGTCCAGCCGAAAGCCCTCCACTTGTCGGCAAGGGGTTCAAGCGGCATTATCCTCTTTACAGCATCATCAAGCTGGACATGATTCCTGTCCACAATGGCAATAAGGTTTGTTTGCTTCAGGGATGGGATAGACATTGCAGATTCCCAGATGCTGCCCTCCTGAAGCTCTCCGTCTCCCAATATACAGAAGACTCTTGCAGGGCTTTTCCTTATTGAAAGCCCAAGAGCGAGACCTGCGGCAATGCCAAGCCCCTGGCCGAGACTTCCTGTTGAACAATCGAGACCGGGAAGACTCTGCATGTGCGGGTGCCCCTCCAGCCCTGAACCGAACTTTCTGAGAGTATCAAGTTTATCAGTTGAGAAAAAGCCCCGTCTTGCGAGTATGGAATAAAGTGCGGGTGCTCCGTGGCCCTTGGAAAGAACAAGACGATCCCGATCCTCCCATTGTGGATTATCCGGGTCAATCCGCATTTCCTTCCAGTAGAGATGGATGAGAATTTCAACAAGAGACAGGCTCCCGCCTGGATGGCCACTGCCGGCACTGTGTATCATGCGAAGAATGTCCTCTCTGATAACCTTCGGAGAGATCATTGCTTCCGCGCTGCTTCCCAGTCTTTCTTGAAAGATTCAAGCCCTTTATCCGTAAGGGGATGAAGAATTGATTTCTTAATCACTGAATAGGGAACAGTCGCTATGTGAGCTCCGGCAAGCGCTGCCTCTGTGAGATGGTTGGGAGTTCTGATGGAGGCTGCGATGATTCTTGTACGAAACTCGTGGGTTTCAAATATCTCCGCCAGATCCTCTACCACCTGCATTCCATCCGTTCCGGCATCATCGAGTCTTCCCACGAAAGGACTGACGAATGTCGCACCGGCACTGGCGGCGAGAAACCCCTGCCCGGCGCTGAAGACAAGTGTAACATTACATGGAATCCCTTCATCCTCCAGAACAGCACAGGCTCCAATTCCAGCAGGAGTACATGGCAGCTTGATAATTACATTCTCATGCCAGTCTTTCTTCTCCCGGCCCTCCTTGATCATTCCTTCCGTGTCCTCGCTGATAACCTCAGCACTGACTGGACCATCCACAATATCGCATATCTCGCGAATTACTTCAAGGAAATCTCTACCTTCCCGTGCAATTAGAGTGGGATTGGTAGTAACTCCGGAGAGAACACCCCAGCTGGCAATTTCTCGTATTTCGTCAACATTTGCCGTGTCAATATACAGTTCCATAAAGTACTCTCCCTCTATTCAAGGTCTGATCTCTGAGCTTTTTCTTTCAGAACAGGTATTGGAACATAACCGGTAAGCAGTGTTTTGGGTTCATCAAAACCGAAATTTATCTTCAGCTCCCACTCACTTCCCCTTCTCTTTGCCGATACCACAACACCCTTTCCGTAACGGGGATGCTTCACCAGATTGCCCCTGCTGTAAGTTGAAGCTGAGTGCGCAGGTGCATCGACAGGAGTTAATGAAGGCTCTTGCGACTGATTCTGCGGCATATGAGTATCATGCTGATCATCATCGGCAACTTCAGTCAGAAACCTGCTGGGGCCTCTGGAAAAACTTCCCGGGCGCAGCCTGTTTGTACACCAGGTAAGAAAAAGCCTTTTTCTGGCCCTGGTCATCCCGACGTAAAGCAGTCTCCGTTCTTCCTCCAGATCTTTTGGCGAATACTCCTGAGGTCTTATGTAAGGCAGCATTCCCTCCTCAAGGCCTGAAACGAAAACACAGTCGAACTCCAGCCCCTTGGCGCTGTGAAGAGTCATCAGGACAAGTTTTTCATCACCGGAGTATGTATCTGAACTTGAAAGCAGGCTCTGCTCCGCAAGAAAGCCAGGCAAACCGCCTTCAGGATTCCTGCCATCGTATTCAGCAGCGTAGCTCCTTAATTCCCTGATGTTTTCCAGACGGGTTTCGTCAGCGACTTCACCTGTACTGTACAGATCACGAATCCCTGTAAAATCTATTACACGGTCAACAATTTCACTGGCTGTGTCCCCTGCGTTTACCCCGTCCATGCACGAGCGCAGGTTTCTGCCCAGAGCTTCAAGAATAATTTGTCCTCTCCTGGCAATACCGGAAATAGAAGCGCTTTTCTCAAGAGTAGTTACGACATCGGTAGCGTTCTGTTCAGCCCACTGGAAGAAGTTCAATTGTCCTTTTGCCCCAACGCCCCTGGTTGGCTTATTGAGAACCCGCCTGAAGCTGCCTGCATCAGTCGGGTTAATTATTACCCGAAGATATGAAACAATATCCTTGATCTCTGCTCTCTCGAAAAATCTTACCGTACCCACAACTTCGTAGGGTATCCTCATTCTTCTGCACATGGTTTCCAAAGGGCGGGACTGGGCATTGGTCCTGAAGAGCACTGCGATCTCATTCCATGGCATGCCATCACTGTTCAAATCACGGGCGGTTGACAGTATGAAATGTGCCTCATCGTCCGGTGTTGCCGCCTGACTGACCTGAACCTTTTCTCCAGGTCCGAGAACCGGATAAAGGGTTTTACCGTGTCTGCTCCGGTTGTGTTTCACCAATGAAGAAGCTGCCTGGAGAATATTTCCTGTGGAACGGTAATTAGTCTCAAGCCTTACCGTTTTTACATCAGGATATTCCTGTGGAAATTGAAGAATGTTCTCTACTCTGGCTCCCCGCCAGCCGTAAATTGACTGATCATCATCACCTACAACGGTGACCACAGTGTTCTCACCGGTAAATTCCTTAAGAATCTCATTCTGAACTCTGTTTGTATCCTGATACTCATCAACAAGGATTCTGGTGAACATATTCTCGTAGTGCTTCTTGGTGTCACTATTTTGACGCATTGCCAGAAGAACTTGTGTCAGCAAATCGTCAAAATCAAAAGCTCCACACTTATGCAGCTCCTTGTCATAGTTCTGATAAACAACCGCCAGGGATTCCTGATAAGGAGTTGACGCGCTGGAAAGGGCTTCTTCAACAGTTACAAGGTTATTCTTTGAATCTGAAATGTATCCCTTAGCTGCCCCGGGAGTCAACTTCACTGGAAGTTCCGCGGTTTTAAGAATCCTCCTTATAAGTGTTTTCTGATCATCTCCGTCGTAGATTGAGAAGTTCTCAGAAAATCCCAGAGTACGGGCCTCCCTCCTCAGTATCCAGGCACAGACGCTGTGAAAAGTACCCATCCTGAGTCTGATGTTGTCATCATTCAACTGCTTATAGATCCGCTCACGCATCTCGCCCGCAGCCTTGTTTGTAAATGTCATTGCAAGAATCTGCCAGGGCCTGGCGATGCCGGTGTCAATAATTCTGACAATCTTAGCTGTAAGTACCCTGGTTTTCCCGCTGCCGGCACCGGCAAGAACAAGAAGATGGCCGCTATTGTATTGTACTGCTTCCTGTTGATCTTTGTTAAGCGTAATGTCTGCTATTTGTGGCACGGTTGTTGCTTTCTTGGTTCAGTGTTTGGGAGTAATGTTTATAGAAAGTGAGGATACGAGATGTACAAACCCGGGTTTAAGAGCTGGTTGGTGTTGACGATGGCGATCGCAGCTCTGCCGGTATTTATCCTGATAGCATGGCCGGTCTGAACCCCCTCCCGGGTCGGTCAATATGGATAAAGGCTTTACCCATATAATCCGGGTTTTCTGGCGGGCAATTGGTCGACCCCTCCAATTGCCCGCTTTCTTACCATGAATACTTCTACTTATTGCCATTTACTATCGTTATACTGCCACTTGTGCCGATTCTTGAAGCTCCAGCCTTTACCATCGCAATAGCTGTATTAAAATCACGGACTCCACCGGAAGCTTTCACTCCCATAAGAGATCCCACGGTTTTCCGCATCAGCCTGATATCAGGCACTGTGGCACCGCCCTTTGAAAAACCGGTGCTGGTTTTTACAAAAGCAGCACCTGCATCTTTCGAGATAGAGCAGGCAGTGATTTTTTCATCATCGGTAAGAAGACAGGTTTCAAGAATAACCTTTACGGGAATTCCGGGAACTTCAGTGACTACCTCATGAATAATTCTTAGAACCTCAGCAGTATCTCCCTGCTTGAGAAGGCCCACAGGAAGAACCATATCAACCTCATCGGCTCCTCTGGCAACCGCCCATTCAGCCTCACCGGCTACCATGGGTGATGCTCCAAGAGGAAAACCGGCAACAGAACACACAAGTGGAGTTTCAAAGTCCAGGAACTCTTTACAGAAAGGTACCCATACAGGATTGACGCAGACAGAGTAGAAATGATACTCTGCAGCTTCAGCGCAAAGTTTCTCTATCATTTTCTCTGTTGCGTCCGGTCTAAGCAGAGTGTGATCTATGATGGAAGCGATATCCACTCTACAAATCCTCTCTCATAAAGAGAAGAGTAATTTCGCCAGCTTGTACAGTTACCGGATCATGAGTGAAACTTCTGCCATTGACTGTCACACTCACCGGCCAGGTTCCCGGAGGAACTTGCAGGCGAGCCATCTGTATCTGCGCCGGCAGGGTAAGCCACGCCCTGAGATCAGCCTGCTCAGTGGCAGCACCGATAATACTTAAAATGAGGCCGACACCGGAACTCACGTTCTCATTGTCTGTAAGCTGTTCTGTGACGTTCTCGCCCAACTCTGACAGTCCTGCCTTTACAGCAAGCCGTGCAGCGGCTCTGATCACATTTCTTCCGGCCTCATCCTCCAGATTTTCTCTGGCAATTCCATTGAGGTCTTCCACAAGGAACAGATCTGTGGTTCTTCCTCCGGCAGAGAGTGAACCTCTAACCCGTCGTCTGGGGAAGTCCGGTATCACCGGAAGAGAGATACTGTATACCCTGTCATCACAATAAACAGCAAAACCCTCAGCTCTTCTTGACGAGATATTGCCCAGCTCAATAACCGCGACAATCTCGCCCATATCAACTGCGGGTCCGGAATCCCGCCAGCTTACTCCCGGCCATTGAGTCTCAAAAGTAGACAAGAGACTCTCGAATCCGGTGTAGTTCGCCAGACGCATGGCGTCGGATTTAAGCTGCTCTGGTGCCGAGAGGTTGTAATCCTCTGCATAAGTGGAGTCATAGGTTGCCAGAGCAAGGCGATAGCTGATAAGGGCATCGTCATAGTCTCCGTCCATCTCGTACATAACTCCCATGAAATACCGAACGAAAGCATCATCGGTGTATCTGTTCGGGTTTCCTTCATATCGGGCGTTGATCTCTTTCAACTTTTCGTTCACCCGCCTGGCCTCAACAACTGCATCCTCTATGTTTCCGGATGCTGCGTAACTTGAAGCCAGGCAGTAATTGATAAAGACTTTTTCGTAATCCGCTCCGCGGAAATCCAGGGCCAGATCGCTGGTGATCATTGACTGCGCCTGCTGTCCGATGTTTGTTCCCCGAAGGTTATCACTGAGCCTGTCCGCCCTGAGGAGAATGGTCTGAGCAATACTCTGCTGCCCGGCATATCTTGTAAGATTTCCAAGCTCCATCAGATAAAGAAGACGATCCCCGCCAGTGCTGTCAGGGAATACATCTTTCAGTCTTGTGATGGCTTCTGAGTTAAGACCATGATCCATGTCCTTTATCACAGGTGCCATAGTATTTGTGTATGCCACTGCGCAGGACATAACAATAAGAAACCCGGCAAGGGCAAGGATCTTTTTCATATTACCACTCTATTATCTTTTTGATCTCTGTTGATCCCATCCAGACCTTCAGGGCAGTTTCCACATCAATAAGCTCAAGATTAATCTGGTAGAAAATAGCTCTTGTATCACCTTCCTGATCCTCAATTGAGTTAACTGTCCCTGTCATCACGTAGTCTGCTCCGATCTCGCGGCCAAATTCTGCCGCAGTTGCCGGAGATGCAAATATCGTCTGATCTCTTCGCTCATCACGAACCTCAGCGCGCTCACGGCCTCCTGCGGCTATCTGGAACCGTCCGGAGTTGAGAAGGGCTCTTTCTATTTCAGACATGAACACATCAACATTTATGTGCTCGGTACTCTGATTGCGAACGCCGCCCACAACGATAACTGGAATGCCTCTTACCCTTCCTTCTTCATGAACCCTCTCGGCATCAAACCAGCGGCCATTGAGACACTGGTCAACAATAGAATCGGCAACGATGCGGGCATCTGTATCATTCCAGTATCCGCTGAGGTCTGTAACTGTATCTGTATCCGTTCTCGTAACTTCCCTGCCTCCACAAGCTGTAACGACAAGAAGAACAAAAACAGCCGCGATAAGGAATACTTTCATTTCCTGACTCCTTTCAGAAATAACTACGGAACCTCAATGGCTCCTCGGAATATTACATTAAAATAGCCCATGTCTCTGCTTGTTGATGAAATCAGTGGCTCAGCAAGAGCTTTGAAAAGGGTGATGTAACTAACGTCCATGGAAACTGTTGTTGCCCTGGGGTTCCCACCGAAAACTGTGCCTGTAAGCTCCCACATTATTCGTTCGTTTGCAGAGCTGTAACCCGCGAACATTGCCTGCAGATTCAGAGTGCCGAGCATCTCTCCCATGGAAGATTGCATCTGCCCCGCAAATGCCAGCATAACTTCATACGAATCCCAGGTATCAATTAAGCCGTGCGAAGCAGCGGATTCCATTTCTGCCAGAGTGGGCAGACGCTTCCCTGTGTCAGAGAGAAACGACTGGGCTCCGCTCCAGGTGATTGAGGCTACAGGGTTCTCCAGGCACTGCGAAGGCACTGTGATGCCCCCTCCCTGATCACCGATGAAGGGAGTAAAGGCGAGGAATTGCATTGTCTCATCCCCCCCGCCTGTGATAATAATACCCATTTCACTAATACCGAATCCCGATCCGTTAAGCCAGGGGATGAAATCCCTGTAAGTAACAGGATGCTCATCCAGGAAGAAAGGCGATACGTCAACCAGTATCCCGTCCACTTCCACAGTTGTGGCAGGTACATAAACCATACCTTCAGGTGGTCGGGGAAGGTGACAATCAGCACAGAAGGATCCCTCGTTCTCTGTGCCGCAGGCAGGACACTGCCAGGCAAAAGCCGCCATGGCAAGGGACACTAATGCTAGAAGGACCAATCTCATAAGTGCAAACTACCTCCTTGCTAAAACTCAGTGGACATTGTGAAGTAATACTCGGGTTTCTGACTCACGCTGGCCAGATCCGTCCTCCAGGCTATATCGCACCTAAGCACAAAAAAGCCCACATTCAGACGGAATCCAGTTCCGAATGACATCTTGATATCCTCCAGTCTGTATCCTCCATGACCTCTGGCGCCTTTGAATGTACTCAAATCGTCAGAAACAAATCCCAGGTCAGTGAAGAAAACACCTCTTCCCCTGGTAAAGGTCATTGGTATGGGAGCAGCCAGGCTGAGGTAATTAAGAATCGGATACCTGAACTCAATAGACGCAACCCCGTATCTGGTACCGTTCAGTGAAACATAATCCCAGCCTCGAAGAAGATCGGCATAGCTGGTGTAAAACTGGTAGACATCCCCTACACCCTCAACATCTCCGGTGCTTCTTCTGTGGGGAAGAGCTCCGCCAATGAAAAATCTCTGCCTGTCCCGTCCGAAACTTATTCCTCCGGCCAATCTGGTGGCCAGTGTAACCTCGGAGGATACCCATGTGTATTCCCGAATATCCATCATAGCTGTAAAGTACTCAGCATTGTCCCAAAGTCCCGGAGCATAATCAAAATCAATACTCATTCTGCTTCCAACACGAGGTCCAACGGCCCCCCACAGCGCATTGTCAAAAACAAGATTGGCTCTGACAGAAAAGATATTTTCCCGAAAAAACATGTTATTGTCCCAGAGACCCTCTCTGGATACCCTCCTGTAATTTGCGGCAATACCTGCCCTAAGCGCTTTTGTGAAGGGATAGTCAACTTCCAGAATTCCCCCCAGATTAATGTCCCTCACATAATCACTGTTGTCAAGAGTATCTTCAAAAACATATCTTGACACAAAACGGTACACCGCTCCGCCTGTCTGATATCGATGCTTCATGTTGCTGTACATCACCGCAAGATCCATATCACTGATCTGGCCGCTGAAATTAGCCAGAATACCCATCTGGTGCAACGCGAGTACATCACTGAAAAGAAAGTAGGAGTTACCTGTAAGTCCTGAATAGGAATCAAATCCTGCATTGGCCGACACCTGATCCAGAGAGAACTCCGGCTGGTACGGCGATACTCTCCAGCTGCCGGTTTCATATTGATTAAAACTCCCGGGTGTCTCTCTGTCTCCGCACTCGTGAACAGAGAAGGGGGCCTCAATTCTTCTTGCGTCCAGATTATGTACAACAAACAACCCCGAACCTGCCCAGTCGGAAGACTGGAACAGAGCAATGCCCGATGAATCCGCCCATGAAGGAGACCGTGGAGTTGTGTACAAATCGGTGAGTCTTATAATCGGAAGGGAATCTTCCTGCAACAGGTAGAAATTGGGATCTCCATGCTCTGACGAAATGAAAATCACCCCCTGAGGAGTCTCCACCGGAGCAGAAAGATCTTCGAAGCAGGTATGAATCACTTCAACGGTTCCATCAATCTGCCAGCACTGAATAGTTCTCTCTCTTTCTTCAGGATTCTCGGAAACACACCATATGCCGCTCTGCCCCCACCAGAGATCAAATTCTCCCTGTTCATTATCACTGATCCTGGACAAATTCTCGGTGTCTATGTCATAAAGCCAGATATCAAGAGAACC
Source organism: Candidatus Sabulitectum sp. (assembly GCA_021107435.1). Classification (GTDB taxonomy): domain Bacteria; phylum Fermentibacterota; class Fermentibacteria; order Fermentibacterales; family JCC-6; genus Sabulitectum. The sequence goes on from JAIOSV010000092.1 coordinate 32,409, forward strand.
GTCCTGAAGAGCACTGAAAGCAATCTGACCACCATCAGGATTCCAGACAGGATCCCGGATCATCTCAAATTCGAGAGGGAGAGTTGCAGGATCCCCATCCACAGAGGAAATTTTAATACCATCGCTCACCAGCAGATGAAAAGCCACGGCAATGGAGTCAGAACCGGGAGAAAATGTCATTGTACGGTACATTGGAGAAACTGCTTCCTCGAAAACACCTCCGCCCCTGATCGGTCTGAATATTTCCTCGCCATCCACAGCGGAACGAACTACCCCTGAGAACCTGGCATGGTGATACTCGCATCCGGCAACTCTGGAAGCGTCCGGTGAAATGACCGGCCCCGCCAGAACAACCCTCGAAGCCATTCTGCCTTCGCCCTGCATAATTGGAGAACCAATATCAGACGGGCTTTCTCCATCAACCACATCTGCCCAGTAGGTTTCCCTGGCCCATTCTATAAATCGTTCACTGAATTGATTAACCGTCATGCCGAAAGCTTCCCTTATGGAACCGTCTATGCCATCCTGACCTCGCATATGCCTTACGAAATCATGATATCTTTCCTCTCCGTAACGTTCATTCATGAAATGATAGATGGCTTGTCCTTCACGATAAACCAGATAGTCCTGACGACGACTCAGCTCTCCAACCGTCGCAATCATGTTGTTGATCACCATGTCTCTGAATTCAATTTCACTGGCAGTGTCCCAGCCCAGAGAAGTGTACTCGGCAAGCCCCTCCATTACCCAAAGAGGCGCTTTACTCCTGATGATATCAGTCAAATCTCTTCGATACATCATGTCAAATACATAGGCATGATTCAATTCGTGGGCTAAAACATGTCTGTAATCGCTCCATATCCCGGTAAAAGGCACGGCGATTCTACCTTTGTAAAACTCTGTGAATCCGCCAACCCCCTCCCCCATATCCCCGGACAGAAGTGTTGTCTGCCTGAATCTTGCGGGAGAGCGGTACACAATTACCGAAATGGGATGGGAAGGAAGATAGTCGAAGGTATTCCCCAGAATGCGGATCTCTCGCTCTGCAATAACAACAGTGCTCTCTGCAACACTCTCTGTGCCCGTTTCATAATAAACATCGAAGTGCACGGAATGAATAACCCACCAGTCGTTATCTATTCCAGTGATCTTGGTTCGTCCGTATTCGGTGGCAAACGCAAACACAGAAAGCAGCAGCAACAGAGTAAAATACCTCAAGATTCTCCCTTCAGCAGAATCAATCCCTCAATCTATGTATTATAGTAATGTAAGCCGGGAATGTGCCCGTTCCGTCTTACATAGCATATTAGAGACATGAAGAAAGCAGCAATTACACTGATACTACTGATCCTCATGATGTCCTGTGGCGAAAAACCCACCTCAGAACTTACGCCGGAACAGTTGAACACAATATCAACCGGAGCTGGTATGCTGGCCCGCAACCTTGCTTATCTCCCAGCAGACTCGAACTGGTCAGAGTCTCCAGACGAGGCTCTTGTCGCGGAAATTGAACTGATGGCTGAAACACACACAGATGCGTGGCCAACATTTTTCAGGGCGGCCGCTGATACAGCCATGAAACTGGATCAGATTGAATTACAGGCTCAACAGGAGGCGATTCAAGCGGAGATGCTGTAAGCAGATCTGCCATATTGACAAACTTTTGCAGCTCGCGCTCTATTCCTGTATCAACTCCATTATACAAAAAATTCCCTCGCTGAAATCTGCACTAAATCAGATCAAAAACTGTCCGAAAATCTACAGCAAAGGGATTTTCACCACTCGATCCGCAGAATCCACAGTTGATTGCCTGTGAGCAATAACAAGGCAAGTTCTACTCTGTAAAAGAAGAGAGACCACATCCTGAATACGGGACTCACTTTTACTATCCAATGCGCTGGTAGCCTCATCAAGTACGACTACAGGCGGATCTTTCAGAAATACTCGGGCAAGAGCAAGTCTTTGAACCTGTCCGCCGGATAAACTGCTGCCCCGCTCTCCCACCGGAGTATCGTAGCCATCAGGTAGAGCTGTGATGAACTCATGAGCATGTGCTGACTTTGCAGCCATGATAACTTCATCCATTGAAGCTTCGGGACAACCAAGAAGAATATTCTCCGCTACAGAACAGTGGTAAAGGAAAGGATCTTGAAACACTACACCGATGTTTCTTCTAAGGGACTCAAGGGTAAATTCCTTTATTGAGTTTCCGTCCAGAAGAATGTCACCACTATCAGGATCAAAGAAGCGGAGCAAAAGAGAAATCAGCGTGGTCTTACCGGATCCACTGTCGCCGGACAGGGCCACAGTTTCACCGGGATGAATAATCTCATTGAAGTTCTTCAGAACTGGAGACTCTTTCGAGTAGGAAAAACTGACATTCCTGAATTCAACCCTGCCTTTAACACCGGTGAGCTCTACTGCACCGGAAAGCTCTGCTACAGCGGGTTCTGTGTCGATAACTGTAAATACTCTCTCTGCAGCTCCCATGGCTTTAAGTATCTGTGTGGCTACTCCGGCAATGGAACCCACCGGTCCGAAAAGCATACCGAAATAACTGATGAAGGCAATAAGAACACCAACCTCCATTTTGCCCTGAATTACTTCAGTGCCACCCAGCCAGATCACAAGAATGAGAGTAGTTGATGCCAGCAGGGATCCTGCATTAAGAACAAAACCCTTTATGGTAAGTCGAATACTTGAATGCATCAGATCTGTCATAGAACTCTTGAATTTTACACTCTCCCGATTCTCCAGATTAAAAGCAGCAGATGTGCGGAGACCCGATAGCTGCTCTTGAAGAGTTGCCGTAAAAAAAGCCCTTTTCTCTTGAACCTCAGCACTGGCCTTTTTCAACATGGTACCTGCCAATGCAATAATTACAGCAAACAGGGGAATGGATGGTGCAGCCAGAAGCGTAAGCCTTGCATTAATGGAAATCATAACTGCCAGTACAACGAAAAACCGGATTACCTCACTGATTGTACTTGAGAGAGTTGAAGAGTATAAACTCTGCATAACAGGGATATCACTGGTAAACCCTGCCATCAGCTCACCCACACGTTTCCTGCCGGTAAAGGCCATTGAAAGGGCATTCAGCCTTTTGTACAGGGTCATCTTCAAGTCTATAGCAGCACTTTGCCCAACCCACGAGAAGAGAACCGATGTTGCCATGCTTACAAGGGAACCAAGAACTACAGCTCCCAAATACGCAAAGCAGATTTTGAGCAGAAGTTCTGTGTTGCCATCAATCAGAACCTTGTCAATCAGAAGCCTGCTCACCCAGGGCTGCACCAGAGCAAGGCCTGCAGCCAGGATTGTGAGGAAAAGTCCCAGAGCGTGCCATTTGAGCCATGGTTTGAGGAATAAAAGGGTGCGAAACAGTAACCGGCGATCCTGCCAGAGTTTCTTCATGCTGGAAGTAGTTTTGGGATTCGTCAATTGAGTCCTGCTTTCGCATTCTCTGCAAGAAATGAAATTATGGTCTGCTCAGAGGCCCAAGAGAACATATACTGTTTTCTATTGCATCTATCAATGCAGTCTCTTGCAGCCATTTCTACAAATTCGTTTGTAGACAAGTCATCCACTACCGAACCCGGGTCACCACTCTTGCAATGTCCTTGAAGATCACTGTGGCAAAGAGCAGGAGCAGAAGCATGATGCCAATATGCTGAGCAACCTGTATAACTTTGGGTGACGCAGGTTTACCGCGAATTCCCTCGAAAAGGATGAACAGAAATTGTCCACCATCCAGGATAGGAAGAGGAAGCAGATTGAATCCCATAATGGCCAGTGAGAAGTAAGCGATAGTCTCAAGAAATCTTGAGAGGCCGAATGCAGCCTGTTGTCCAAGTGTTTCAGCTACGAAAACAGGTCCACCGGACATCTCAATCAGCTCAGATGGCCTGGCAATCATCTGGATAAGGCTTGTAAAGAAGATTACAGCGCCGCCAACAGCAGCCTGAGCGCTGACAACAATTGCTCTGCCGGGGGAAAGTTTAATGGTTCGAGTTTTGCTCAACGATGTCACTCCGATAATGCTTCTTCCCTGATAGTCCATTGGTTCAACCCAGGCGGTATCTAGAGAGCCGTTCCTTACATAAACAAGTTCGAGGAATTGCCCCTCGAATTGCAGCACCTCATGCTGCAGCTCGGAGAAATCAATAACCGGTACTGTATTCACAGAGATAATGCTGTCTCCCGATCTGATGCCGGCTTCATAAGCAGGCATACCAACAGAAGATTCCACAATGGTGGGAAGCAGCGGAATAAACCCCGGAATGCTGTCCGGCGGAAGATCAAATGGAACAGTCAGAGTCTCGCTCCCTCTCTGTACAAGGAATTCTCCACTACCCTGCCGTTCAACCAGTTCGTGAAGATCTGACCAGTTCTCAACCGGTATACCTGAAACCTCAAGAATAACATCACCAGTCTCAAGACCATCCATGTGAGTGGTACCCACAACAGCGTCAATTACCGGAATCTCTGTACCAACAAAGCCAAGTACAACAAACATCAGAACCGCAGCAAGGACAAGATTCATGGCTGGCCCTGCTACTACTACCATTGCTCGCTTCCACCAGGCAATCGGAGAAACATTCTCAGTTCCAACTCCCAGATCAACTTTAACATAGCCGCCAAGTGGAATAGAACCGATACAGTATTCTGTCTCACCCTTCTTCTTCCTGAAAACGAATGGAGGAAAACCAATGCTGAACCTTTCAACAGGAAGCCCAACAGCCTTGGCAACAGAAAAATGACCCAGCTCGTGGAAGAAAACGATCATTCCAAGACCAACCAAAACCGCTACTACTGAGAGCATAAACGATTAACCGCCTTTCGGGCATTCTTTCGCGCTGTGAAATCCACATGGAGAATGTGTTCAAAATCTTCAACAGGTTCTGTTTGTGTAGCATTCACAACCTCGTCAATTACTATGGCTATTGCCCCAAATGGCAATTTTCTCTGCAAAAATGCCTCAATAGCAATCTCATCTGCTGCATTGGCAACAGTGGGAGATGTGCCGCCCATATTTCCGGCAGCAAGAACAGAATAGAATGCCGGGTAGCGCTTTCTTTCCATGGACTGAAAAGAAATATCTCCCCAGTCCAGAGGATTCTCTTTTGCCAGAGCGCAGGCAGGAAGCCTGGGGTAAAGAAGAGCCCATGCTATGGGAATCTTCATGTCTGGAAGACCAAGCAGAGCTTTCCAGGCTCCATCGGCGGATTCAATCAGCGAATGAACAATACTGCTTCTGTGAATAATCACATCCACCGGGATGCCGGGGAAAAGGGCTCTGGCCTCCATAACCTCAAAGGCTTTGTTCACCATACTTGCTGAATCTACAGTAATCCGTCCCCCCATTTCCCAGGTTGGATGAACAAGTACCATCTCGGGAGGAGCATTGTAAATCAGGTGCTTTGGAGTGTCTCTGAGTGATCCGCCTGAAGCGGTAAGGGTAATCCTCCTGATTTTTCTTGCTTCACCCTGGAGACACCGAAAGATAGTGCTGTGTTCACTGTCCACTGGAATTACAAGACCGGAAGTCAGGTGTTTTTGCAGCAGGTCGCTGCCCACCACAAGGCTTTCTTTGTTGGCGAGCGCAAGGGGAAGATCCATCTCTTGAGCCAGAAGACTGGCTTTAAGACCAGCACTCCCCACAATGGCGTTAAGTACAATATCAGCGCCATCCATTGCTCTTGTGAGAATGTCATTCTCTTCACCGGAATTGGCACATGCCGCATAAGCTGGGAAATATCTGTCTGATTGTTTCTTAAGTTCTTCTTTCGCTGAGCCGCAGACGATAGAGTGAAGTGTAAGCTCCGGGCTGTTCTCAATGACCTGAAGAGCCTGACAGCCAATTGAGCCTGTGGAGCCAAGAACAGCCACCAGCCTGCTCATCAGGCAATGATTCCGAACAGGTATAGAATCACCAGCGCAACCGGTGCCACAACCACAGCGCTGTCAAACCGGTCGAGTATCCCACCATGTCCGAGAAGAATGCTGCCTGAATCCTTGACACCCGCGTCTCTTTTCAACGCTGATTCAAAGAGATCTCCAAAGACACCCGCAATTCCGCCTGCAAAACCGAGAACAAGCAGAGGAATAATGGGAATGTCTGTAAAATGGCCCACAGCCAGAGAACCAGCCACTGACCCGATCAGTCCACCAAAAAAACCCTCCCAGGATTTTTTAGGGCTGACTTTCGGCAAAAGCTTGTTCTTCCCCATGGAAACACCAACAAAATAGGCTGCGCTGTCCCCTGCCCAGCAAATTGCGAGGACCACCAGCACCACCCACGGACCAGTGTTAAGGAAAAGTCTGCCCATAAGGCCGAATCCCATGGCATACAGAGAAGCCAGACCTGCGGTACCTGCCATTCGTCTTCTGGAATGCTCCGGACCTGAACTGTAAAGAACCGTGATGGTAACAGCAGCTCCAGGTAACATAAGAGCCGGTATCTGAAGTACATGTTCCACTGCGATAAAATAACTGCTGATGCCGCAGAAAAGAGCAATGAGAATCCTTGACACACTGTTTAACCCGCGTGGTGTACACATTGAAGCAGACTCGAAGCCGGCCAGCAGAGAAAGGGTTGAAAAAAGAAAAAGCCCCCAGATCACAGGCAGCTTGAAAAGAACCACAAGAAACATTGCAATCCCGGGAAAAGCAACCAGTAAACGACCTGACAGTTTAGGAAAAGTCATTTGCTACTCAAGCCCCCCGAATCTTCTTTTTCGGATCCGGTACTCTTCAAGAGCATCGCGTAACTGCTCTGCATGAAAATCCGGCCAGAGCACAGGTGTAAATACAAACTCACTGTAGGCCGATTGCCACAGAAGGAAATTGGATAATCTCTGTTCTCCACTGGTTCTTATTATAACATCCGGATCCGGTACATCAGAATTGTACAAGTGAGCTGATATCATTTCTTCCGTGATGTCAGCTGGAGAGACTGAGCCGGAAGCAGTATTCTCAGCTATTTCAACAAATGCGTCCCTCAACTCAGCTCTGCCGCCATAGCTTAGAGCAAGTACGAGGGTAAGGCCTGTATTTCCGGATGTTCTTTCCATAGCAAGCTCAAGGTCTCTTCTGGGGCCGTCTGGAATGTCTTGAAGCCGCCCGGTAGTTCTAAGCTTCACATTCTTCCGATCAAGGTCATCAATGTTTCCTTTGATGAACCGGCTGAGCAGTTTCATGATAAAGCTGACTTCTGCTTTGGGACGAGACCAGTTTTCCGTGGAAAAAGCGTAGAGCGTAAGGAATTCTATGCCAAGTTCTCCACAAACTTCTACGGCATCATGTATTGATTTCTCCGCGGCATCGTGTCCCTTTATCCGCGGAAGCCCTCGTTTGCGTGCCCACCTCCCGTTACCGTCCATGATAATGGCGATATGCCGCAAATTTGCTCCAGAATCAGACTTCAAGTATGTCTTCCTCTTTGAGTTTCAGAAGTCTGTCAATTTCCTTAACTGCCTTATCAACAATTATCTGAACATCTGACATGGATTTCTTTTCCTGATCCTCTGTTATCTTTCCATCCTTGCAGGCCCTTTTCAACGAATCATTAGCATCACGGCGAATATTCCTGATGGCTGTCCGGCCAACCTCGGCAAGCTTTTTGACATGCTTGATCAGGTCCTTGCGGCGCTGATCACTGAGCTTGGGAATGGGAATCCTGATAACAGGTCCGTCAATGCTCGCCTGGAGACCCAGGTCGCTTGCTTCAATTGCTCTTGCAATAGCTGGAGCAGTGGAAATATCCCATGGTTGGATAACAAGAAGCCTTGGCTCAGGAGCGCTGATACCTGCAACTTGCTTCAAAGGGAGTTTGTCTCCCCATACTTCAACTCGAATATTATCCAGAAGGGCCGGGCTGGCCTTACCCGTTCTTACAACTGACATCTCTTTGGAGGTGTTGTGTTGTGTTTTCTCCGCACGCATTTCCAGATCGAGAATTATTTCCTCAAACATGGTCATTCCCCTTTCACAACCGTACCAAGGCTGTGATTCTCAAGAACTTTCACAAAATTGTACGGGTCTGTTATATCAAACACAACTATTGGCAGCAGATTGTCTCTGGCAATAGCGACAGCAGCAGAGTCCATTACCTTGAGGTCCCTTCCGAGAACCTGGTTATAGCTTAATTCAGCAAATCGTGATGCGTCAGGATTAGTTTTGGGATCTGAATCGTAAACTCCATCAACCTTAGTGCCTTTGTAAAGAACTTTACATCCGGTCTGAGCTGCTCTGAGTGCTGCTGCAGTGTCGGTTGATAAAAGCGGATTCCCCGTTCCTCCAGCGAAGAAAACGATTCTGCCCTGCGAAAATATTTCTCTGGCTCTTGTAGGGGAAAACAGTTCGGCTCCAGCTTCAGGAACTGGAATAGCAGAGAGCACGGCGGCTTTGCCTCCGTGCTTCTCAATTGAATCAGATACTGCCAGACAATTCATTACAGTGGCAAGCATCCCTATGTAATCAGCTCTTGTTCTGGTGAAAGCTGAAAGCTCTCTGCCTCTTGCAAAATTACCTCCACCTGTCACAACTCCAAGCTGATAACCGGCAGAGGCAACCTCTACAAGAACTTCTGCAATCCTGAAGACGGTATCCCGGTGAAATCCTCTTCCGGCAGGACCTGCCAGAACCTCTCCACTGAGTTTAAGAAGAACTCTTGGAGCTATACCGGACCCGTCATCCATGCTAACCGCCTATCTGAAAACGCGCGAACCTGTTTATAACAGTGTTCTCTCCTATTTTTGCAATAAGGGCAGTAACAGCATCCGAGACTTTACCAGTCTCGGAATCATGAATCCATTCCTGATCAAGAAGACATATTTCGCTGAAGAACTTATCCATACGACCTTCTACGATCTTCTCCTTAATATTCTCAGGCTTGTTGGATTCCGCAAGCTGCTTGAGAAGAAATGCCTTCTCATCCTCAACCTTTTCTGCCGGTACATCTTCGCGTGAAACATAATCAGGAGCTGCTGCTGCTATATGCATGGCAACCAGCTTGCAAAAACCCTGGAAAGCTTCGGTGCGAGCGACAAAATCAGTCTCACAATTTATTTCCACAAGAACGCCAAGTTTGCCGGGTCCGTGGATGTATGAGAATACAAGACCCTCATTGGCCTGCCTTGATAATCTCTTGGCTGCTACTTTCACGCCCTGCTCACGAAGAAACTTCAGCGCGGATTCGAGCTCTCCTCCAGTGGCATCAAGTGCCTTTTTGCACTCCATCATACCAGCACCGGAGATTTTTCTCAGTTCTTTTACAGTCTTTGCGTCTACGGCCATTTTTATTCCTCCGTGCCCTTTTCAGGTGCGGTTTCTTCAATATTCTTTTCCTTCACAGGTGGCTTTGTCTTCGCGGGAGCAGCTGATTTTTTAACAGTCTCTGCTTCTTCTTTCGCGAGTGCCGGATCTGCTTTTTTTGCAGTCTTGGTTTTAGCTTTCGCAGGAGCCGGAACTGCTTTCTTTGCAGTCTTAGCTTCAGCTTTTGCAGGAGTCGAAGCTGCTTTTTTGACAGTCTTGACTTCAGTTTTCGCGGGAGCAGGAGCTGCTTTTTTGACAGCCCCGGGCTCAGCTTTCGCGGGAGCAGGCGTTGCTTTTTTGACAGCCCCGGGCTCAGCTTTCGCGGGAGCAGGCGTTGCTTTCTCCGGTGCAGCTGCAGCCTTATCAGGCGCAGACTTGTGTTCCTTACTCTGCCTGGGTTTATCCTGCCCGGATGGAATTTCCTCTACCTCACGACGCTTTCTGCCTTCGGCTCCGAGAAGAGCAGCGTCAGCCAGAGCACCAATGATGAGATCAATTGATTTAATTGCATCGTCATTTGCCGGGATAGGATAATCAACCTCTGTCGGATCACAGTTAGTGTCAACAAGGGCAATACATGGAACTCCAAGCTTCCTCGCTTCCTTGACTGCGATGGCTTCTTTTTTAATATCCACAACAATCACAGCGCCTGGAATACCCTTCATGTGACGGATGCCCATGAGGTATTTATTGATTCTCTCCATTTCGCGAGTTTTCTGCAGGATCTCACGCTTCTTGAAGCCCTGAGGCCAGCCTTTTTTCTCCATGTCTTCAAGATCCTGAAGACGAAGAATGCTCTTGTGTATGGTGTTGAAGTTTGTGAGAGTTCCACCAAGCCAGCGTTCTGTCATGAAGAACATTCCTGAACGCTCCGCGTGTTCGCGTACGCTTTCTCTGCCCTGCTTCTTCGTGGCAACAAAAAGCACATCCTTACCACCAGCAACTATGCGACTTACAAGGTTGATTGCATCTTCAAGATTTCTCTGGGTCTTCTTGAGATCGATAATATGGATGCCGTTTCTCGCCATGAAGATGTACTTCTTCATCCGGGGATTCCATCTCTTCTCCTGATGGCCAAAGTGTACACCGGCCTCCAGCAGGTCCTGAATTGAAGGAATATGCATTTAGATCTGTCCTTTCGGTTCTGCCTCCGATGGAAGCGGATACCATCCCGATAGTGGGACACCAGGCACCCGCCAAATACCACCGTGTGTTTTACAAATACGGTCTAACGCTTGGAGAACTGGAAACGTTTTCTTGCTTTGGGCTGTCCGTATTTCTTTCTCTCAACAACTCTTGGATCACGACGAAGCATACCTGCTGCTTTCAGTGGATGCCTGTGCTCGGGATTAGCCTCAACAAGTGCTCTTGCAAGGCCCATCCTGACTGCACCGGCCTGGCCGGTAATACCGCCGCCTTTAACATTAACAACAAGGTCATACGAACCGCTTACCTTAACGGTCTGCAAGGGCTCAAGGGCATGATCTCTCTGTCTGATCACGCTGAAATACGCACCAGGAGCCTTGTGGTTAATAACTACTTTTCCAGAACCAGGTCTGAGGTAGCATCTGGCTGTGGATGATTTTCTTCTGCCGATTCCAATGTACTGTTCCATACTGCCCCCTGACTACTTGATCTCAAGTACCCTGGGCTGCTGTGCAGCATGGGTATGCTCGGGACCGGAAAATATCTTCAGTTTCTTAAGCTGAGCACTGCTCAGTCTGTTTTTGGGAAGCATTCCCTTAACAGCGTGGGTAAGTACTCTATCGGGATGATCGTTCATCATGTCACGCATCAGTGTAGCTCTCTGTCCACCGGCATAGCCAGTGTGGCGGTAGTAGATCTTCTGGTCAAGTTTGCGCCCTGTTATGCGCATCTTGTCCACGTTGACAACTACCACAAAATCTCCGGTGTCAATATGAGGTGTGTACACCGGTTTGTTCTTGCCCTGCAATATCATAGCAAGTTTGGCCGAAAGTCTTCCAAGGGTCTGGTCGGTAGCATCAACAAGCCACCAGTCCCTCTTGATTTCTCCGGCTTTAGCAGAGTAGGTCTTCACTATCCTAGCCTCCGGGAAAGGATGGGGTTCTTTATTACATCTTACTTCTATCAGCTATCGGGGGCTCCGGCTTTCACCGGGTGTATCTCAGCCCTTCCCCTGAATCATACGGATGCCAAGGGGTCTCAAATCTGCTTAATTCACAGTGATAAGTCAAGTGCAAAAAACGTATCCTGCAATTTGCATTCGCAGAAAAACCACAGGGCTGTAATAGAATGCTCGGAAATTTGAAAAAAGTACTGAAAAAATTTGATAAGAGTATAAGGGTGTTGCTGCAAGCTGTGTAAATTTTATCGCGATGTTTCTTTATTGAACGCACCCTGAAACAAGCTGCTTTAATTTGTCCGGCGTGCACACTGAGCAACCACCCTGCTGCAAAATCCCCCATGTTGTTTTATCAAAAATCGCCGCGACAATAATAAAATGAAAACCGTTGGCTCTCAGCGCGGCATTTTTACCCACAAGCGCATAAGCCCTTAATCTTAAAGGAATCCTTTTTTGAAAACCCTGAGGAAGAACTGCAATGCTGCCTTTTACAAACGGAAGAAACAGTTCAATACCTGGAAATACCTCACAGCGGAGCGGACGGCTGAACCCCATATCTCTGAGAATTCTCCATGTATACATGTAGATATGCCTGCCTCTTTTACCTTCAAGATCCTCGCCGCAAGCTATCATGCTTTCTCCGGGAAGCTGCAGAGTCGCAATTAGTGCTTCCTTCATTTCTGCAGGCAGTTCAGCAATATCATAACTCTCCCGGTCTCCAAGAAGTCTGGAACCGAGTGCTGTCCAGAAAAGCCTGTTGTTACGATTCTTCACAAAGCCTCCTTGAGAACAGAGTGAATAATATCACTGGAGAAGCCACGTCTGGAAAGCCATCCGGACGCACGGCGCCGGGCAGTTTCGCCATTCTCAATGTGTCCGTATCTGCAGGAAACCTGTTTAACAAGTTCATCTGTACTCTCCTGCTCAGAAACAGTCGCAAGAACTTTCTCAATAACAGCCTCTGGTACACCTCTTCTGGAGAGCTCCATTTTCAGCCTGATTCTGCTCATGGTTCGAGAAGAAATAAAAAGTACACAGAAACGGTTGTCATCCACAAAACCGTACTCTATTGCCCAGCTCACAATAGTATCCGCAACGGAAACAGAGTATCCCAGAGAAGTTACCTTTTCCCTCAATTGACCAGAAGACCGTTCAGAATAACCCAGAAATCGTTGAATATCATTCCTGGCACAATCATTCTGCAGGCGATGGAAGTAATCGGGATCAACATCACTGCCCGGCTCGGGCGTTCCAGACGCAAAGACTATGTACTTGCCTGAGGGCAGGGTTACAGAAACCCTGCCCCTACTGATCTTCTCAACCGCTAGAACCAGTTCTATGACTTTGCCTCTTTTATGGCTTCTTCCTTTACTTCTGCTTCTGGAATCAGCCCGTAAGCTTTTCTTAGCTTCACTTCAAGATTATCGGCAACTTCGGGATTTGCGGCAAGGTATTTCCTGGCATTCTCTCTTCCCTGTCCGATCTGAGTACCTTCAATGGAGTACCAGGTGCCTCTTCTTGTAACAAGGTCTTTCTCCAGCCCGAGATCAATAAGTTCCCCGGTTCTGGAAATACCCTCTCCGTGCATGATGTCGAATTCGCATTTTTTAAACGGCGGGGCAATCTTGTTTTTTACCACCTTAACCCTGGTGCGACTTCCTATAACATCTTCGCCATCCTTGATGGAGGCTACCCTTCTAACATCCAGCCTCATGCTTGCATAGAACTTAAGTGCTCTTCCGCCTGTGGTTGTTTCAGGATTGCCGAACATCACACCGATTTTCATTCTGATCTGGTTAATGAAGATAACTGTACACTTCGAACGAGCCACAGCTCCTGTGAGCTTCCGGAGCGCCTGACTCATGAGCCGCGCCTGAAGACCCACATGACTGTCGCCCATTTCACCCTCAATCTCAGCACGGGGGACGAGTGCAGCAACTGAATCGACCACTATTGCATCCACTGCGTTTGACCGTACAAGGGTTTCCGTTATCTCAAGAGCCTGCTCGCCATTACTGGGCTGGGACACCATGAGATTGTCGATGTCAAGCCCGAGTTTCTCCGCATAAGTCGGATCCAGAGCGTGCTCCGCATCAATGAAGGCAACTTCTCCCCCGGCCTTCTGGGCGCTGGCCAGCATGTGCAGGGCCAGAGTGGTTTTGCCGCTGCTTTCCGGGCCGTATATCTCAATTACCCGTCCCCGGGGAACACCGCCAATTCCCAGAGCAACATCAAGCGAGATTGAACCTGTGGGATAAAACTCCACCTGCATCTCGGGAGCTTCCCCAAGCTTCATAATGGCACCCTGCCCGAATTTTTTCTGGATCTGCATGAAGGCTGCGTCAAGCGCCTTCTTTTTACCTGTCTCACTACCTTTTCTGTCTGCCATGGCAACACCTTTCAGCAATTATTCTGATGTGACCCTGATGAGGGGACCTTCTCCTGCCATCAGAAGTAATTATAGTAAACAAGTGTTCCCCTGACAAGTCACTACTCCAGCTCGAGAATATACAGTTTCTGATAACCGTCCTCGGGGTCCAGTGAATAGGCAAGAATGCCGAATTCGTCAATCTTGATCTCCCAGAAAAGACCACCGGAAGCACTAACCCCTTCGAGCTCCGCCTTAAACAGATAATCCCCATCGATATTAAACACATCAAAGGTCGGAGTTTCCTCGGTACCCCTTCGAACCCAGAGTCTCTCATCCGCGTCAATACCCATGGAATGCACCATCCACCTGTACTCGTCGGGCTGATAGTCAATGGGTCCGGATACACCCATACTTGCGGCCCGTCTGTTCCAGAAGTACGCTTCCTCAGCGATCTCATCATCAGTTTTTCTCACAGGATCAAGTTCCAGTTCAATCGTAACCGTTGGTTCACCCTCTGCTGAAAAGCCTTGAATGATGTACTCTTCTTCTGATCTTGGGGCGACAAAAACGTTACCGCTTCTGTCCGATGCCCATGTCCTGGCGAAATACGACCCTTTTACCAACGGTGTAATATCCTGGAAATCCCAGGGGAAAGAATCCTGCCAGTAAACAGTGAGAGGCTCGCCCGAACCCATTCCGAATCTTCCGACGACCACGCTGACTATATACTCATCACCAACAAGATTCCATGTATTCAAAGTACCTATAAATGTGTTTTCCACAGAAGGAGTGACATACATAATCGGTTCACCGCCGAGTAGCTCAAGCATCATTCCCTCATAGCTCCCGTCAGGGAGAAAGGTAAAGAAACCACCGAGATTGACATCAAGTACAGCGACTCTTCCATCGCCCAGTCTTACCATGGAGAGAGGATTCAGGAACTCGCCTGGACCGGAGCCGCTTCTCCCCATCCTTCTCACAAACTCTCCATCCGGATCAAACTCCGCAACGCTGCAGGCCGCCCTGTCCAGAACAAGAATGTTTCCCTCAGTTGTGTGGGATACCGCCTCAATTGAACCGAAAACATAATCAGGATCTCCCAGCTCCACACCAATGGAATCCACAATAGCAAGATATCTGACCTGCTCACTTTCCAATTCATTCTGAGCCTCTTCCGGATCACCGGACTCACTCACGCCACATCCGGCAAGGAGCAGTGGCAGGAATAAACATAAATTATACCATTTCATTTTTCCTCCATTGTAAAACCCTCGTACCCTGAAGGTACTATAGTCTCTCAGCTTCTTCAGTTCCCAAAAAACAACCTGAGATCAATTGAATCCCAAAGAGTAAGGTAGGAACCGACAGTGATCTTTTCCTATTCAACGCTGAAAAGAGTTGTATAGATCGATCCATCGGGAGTAAGATTGCTGCTCATCAGATGGATGGCACTGCCCACACCGGCAATCTGCCTGCTGAAGGTAATGTTCGGGCACGATGAACCTCTTCGAATCCTGGCAAGAGTAACATGCGGATTGAAATGCCTGCTTCCTCCGGTCTTTCCCTCGCCATCCGGAATTGAATCAAGACGCTGAGCCATTGAAAACACTTCAGAAGAAAAACTCCCGGAAAGCCACAGAACAGAAGGGGGATTCCCGAATTGTCCGATTCTTGAAATAGTGTATTCAATTGGAAGAAGCTCTTCGAGACACAGATTCCTCATCTCACCTGCGACCTGATCAGGATTCCTGTCACCCAGGAATCGAAGAGTTACATGGAGTTGCTCCCCGCCGGTCCATCGGAGATCAGAGTACTTTCTGATTAGAGGCTTTCGCCACTCTTCAATAAAGTCGATAGTGTCACTGGAAAGTTCAAGGGCAACAAACAATCTCACAAGAGCAATTCAAAAAGGGTTCCAAGAGCCCGCGCACAGGCTCCTTCCCTTATTGATTCTCTGTCTCCCCCCAGATGCCAGAGACAGGCTTGCTCCACTTCCCGGCAGCAGACGGCTGTCCACACAGTTCCAACCGGTTTTTCATCGGTAGCCCCGTCCGGGCCAGCGATTCCAGTCACCGACAGGGAGCAGTCCGCTCCGGTAATCCTGCGTACACCCCTTGCCATCTCCAGTGCGATCTGCTCGCTGACTGCTCCGTGTTCTGCTAGAGTTTTTTCTTTAACTCCAAGCAATCTGGTTTTCAGATGATTGGAATAGGTAATCACTCCTCCGGCATACCAGCGGGACGCGCCGGGCACCGATGTGATTCCACTGCCCATACCCCCACCTGTGCACGATTCGGCAGTAGCAAGAAATAGCCCTGATGAAATCAGTTTCCTGCCGAGAGCTTCCTCAAGGGTTTCATCCCGCAGATTCGAATAAACCCGATTGCCTAGTTTTCCCATTACATCCCGGCAAAAATCATCAGAACCCGAACCGCAGACTTTGATATCAACTCTGCCGGGAGATGGCAGAAATGCGGGGACAACATCGTTCCTCTCCGCGATTTCCCTCAGAGCATCGAAGAGATTGTTCTCCTTCAAACCCCATGTTCTGATGAACTTTACCTGCTTCACTCTGCCGGGCTGGATACCAGCAGCCTGAAGGCAGGGCTCAATAAGGGCCAAAGATTCCCGGGGAACACCGGGTACACAGATAACGACACCTTCACCCACGGGAAGCACAATTCCTGGAGCTATCCCTGCGGGATTCAGTACCGGCGAAGCTCCCTCCGGTATATCAGCTTGCTTCAAGGCGGACAGGGGCATGCCAAGCCCATACTGGCGCTGCTTTTTTCTGACCATTCCTTCCGCGACAGGTGATCGGAAAAGACAAAGATTAAAGGCATCAGCCACCGCTTTAACAGTCAGATCATCATCAGTGGGGCCCATCCCTCCGGTAACAATAACAACCCTGTCATCCGTAAGAGAATCCTTCACAGCAGCAGATATCTCACATGGGACATCACGGACAACCCTGGCCAGAACAACAGGAAGGCCTCGCTCCGCCAGTAACCCCGAGAACCTATGAAGATTCACATCTCTGGT
This sequence comes from Candidatus Sabulitectum sp., assembly GCA_021107435.1. Lineage (GTDB taxonomy): Bacteria > Fermentibacterota > Fermentibacteria > Fermentibacterales > JCC-6 > Sabulitectum. The sequence goes on from JAIOSV010000092.1 coordinate 49,241, forward strand.
TCGACCACTAAGAAGCTCATCTCCTACCAGAACAAGCGCGGCCTCAGAGAACATTGAAGAAATCAATCAGATAAGCTGTGTACAGTACACCCGCAGCCATAAGACCGGCGGCAACATCATCAAGAAGAATGCCGATTCCGTTCTTCATTTCATCCAGCTTGTTAACCGGCCATGGTTTGGCAATGTCAAATATCCGAAACAGAACAAGTGCAGCAAGAATCCCCCATGCGCCCCATGCCTGAGGAGCTGCCAGACAAGCAATCCAGGTGCCGGCAACCTCATCGATGGTTACGATTGAGGGATCTTCTCCCCACAATTTTCTGCCAGCCTCACATCCAATCCAGCCCAGCAGAAGAATAAAAGGAAGAACAACAAAAGGATTCACTGGAGAATAGAAGAAAACCACTGCTGCAATAATGCTGCCCACCGTACCCGGCCCCCACGGGAAAAAACCGGTGCCCAGGGTTGAAGCCAGTGCTCCGCCAAGAAAGCGGAAAAGCTTTGCTCTCACATCCCCAGCCTTTGCAGAACACTTCTGTTTCTCCAGAAGTAATGAAATGCTGAAACTACTGTGAGTACCAAAGCAATCCACATGGAAACTATGCCTATGACAGAAGCAATCCTGGGAATAGTGCTTTGTTCGAGAACGGAAAGAAGCATATAGTATGACACCGAAAACATCTGTATCGCAGCCTTCCACTTTCCAATCCCGGAGGGCAGGATAAGAACACCTGCGTAGGCTGCAATAGATCTCAGGCTGGAAATCAGCAGTTCCCTGCCAATAATAACGTAGACAGTCCACTGAGGCACAAGTCCAAGGTCTGCCAGGCCGATCCACGCCAGACACACAAGTAATTTGTCTGCCAGGGGATCAAGAAATTTTCCCAGATTGGATATCCAGCCATACCTCCTGGCAAGGTAACCATCCACCATATCCGTAAGAGCAGCAATCACAAACACTATCAAGGCGGTCCATCTGGCCTCAGGCCCTCCCATTTGAAGAAGAATCATAACCACAGGAGCCATGATGATTCTTGCTACAGTAAGCCTGTTGGGCCAGTTTAAAGCCATCAGAATCTGCGACGGCCCTTGAGAGCCTGAGACAATGTAAGTGAGTCCGCGAATTCCACAAGGGCCCCGGGAGGTAATCCCCTGGCGAGTTGTGTTACCCGGATGTTTTTAGATTCAAGCTGATTGGCGATGTATGAGCATGTCGCCTCCCCCTCTGTGGTGGAATCCAGAGCTAGAATCACCTCTGAAGCGTTCATGTCAACAGCTCTTTCAATAAGCTGAGAAATCCCAAGCTCGGAGGGACCTGTACCATCCAGAGGAGCGAGTGTACCGTGGAGAACAAAATAGTGCCCTCTGTACAATCCGGTATCTTCAATGGATCTCTGATCGGCTGGGGTATGGACCACGCAGACAGTATTTTGCCTGGAGACGTCAAGACAGGTTTCACACACCTCTTCGCTTGTTAGATTCCTGCATAAAGCACATTCTCTGACCCCCGTCACAGTATCAGCAAGAACACTTGAAAGATCGGAGGCAAGTTCTCTGTTGTCGACGAGAGAGAAAGCCAGCCGAAGAGCGGTTTTCTTCCCTATTCCGGGAAGTTTCCCCAGAGTAAGAGCTAAAGAGTCAACAATGGACTCTTTCACATCAGACCTCCGAGACCTCCAGGTACTCCAACCCCACCCATTTTTTTCTCTGCGACTACCTTGCTTTTTTCCACAGCATCATGAATGGCAGCAAGAACCAGATCCTCAAGCATTTCTACATCCTCGGGATCAACTGCTTCCGCAGAAATCTTAATACCAACTACATCAGACTGCCCGGTCACTGTCACCTTTACTATACCGCCACCGGCAGAGCCTTCTATTCTTTCCGCGGCCAGTTCCTCCTGGGCTTTCATCATGCCCTGCTGCATCTTCTGCGCCTGGGCCATCATTTTCTTCATCTGACGGTTCATTTTCCACCTGTCTATCTGTTTTCAGGAATCATATCAAATAGTCCGGAGACTTTCCTTACATAGGAATTCTCTTTATCCTTTTCGTTCTGATCTGTTTTCTTCTCAACTTCTTCTTTTTCTGAATCGGGGACAGCAGATGTGGAAGTATTCTCCGTACTAACGCTCCGTGCTGACGCACGGGACGCTCCCGGTGTAGGCTTTGCTGCTTTCGGGACGCCCTTGTTATTGGCTAAAGAGCTCTCCGTACTGACGTCCGGGACGCCCTCTGTTTCAGCTTCTTTGCTCTCCGTACTATCGCCCGGGACGCCCTTGTTATTGGTTAAAGAGCTCTCCGTAC
>JAIOSV010000082.1 GCA_021107435.1 Candidatus Sabulitectum sp.
CTATACCTGAGGGCGTCCCGAGCGTCAGCACGGAGAGCTTCTTAGCCAGTAACCGAGGGCGTCCCGAGCGTCAGCACGGAGAGCTTCTTAGCCAGTAGCAGGGAGCGTCCCGGGCGATAGCACGGAGACCAGCAGGATGCGATAGTTAATGCTATACAGGATACCGAGTCAAAATTAAAACTTCTTTGCGCTTGAGAAGCTGTCCATATCGTAGGAAATAGTCTTGTCAGGCATTTCCTGCCTGTCCAGCCGTACATCGGCATCTCTGAAGAAAACCTCCGCATGAGTGGAGTGATAGTCGCTGAATACCACAACCCTTTTTATTCCCGCTCCAATTAACGCCTTGGCACAGGTTGTGCAGGGCATGTTTGTTACATAGGCTGTACCGCCGTTAATGGATACTCCATTTTTTGCGGCCTGCATGAGGGCATTCATCTCAGCATGATTTGTACGGATACAATGGTTATCAACAATCAGACATCCTATCTCCTCGCAATGCGGAAGACCGGGAAGTGAACCGTTGTAGCCCGTCGCAAGCACGTGTTTGTGCTTAACCAGTACACATCCGCAGTGCATCCTTGGACAGGTAGCTCTTTCGCTGGCAAGCATGGCCAGCTTGAGGAAATACTGATCCCATGATGGTCTCATCTGCACTCCTTTTGTTGGTGTCACGTCGGGCAAGACACTCTAATAATGCCAGTCAAGCTGCATTCCTGCTGATGTTCTGGACGGACCTTCTGTCTCACTGCTGCCGCTGCTCAAAAACTCGGCACCCTCCATACTGTACCATGCTCCTTTCACCCGGAGAACAGCACTTCCTGAAATATGCACAGAAACTGCCCCCTGAAAAAGTACTGAAGAATTATACAAAGCCATTGATCCGAATTCCCCGGGGAACGAGAGGGAATAGGCATAGATTCTGCTGTTCCAGCCGTTGGTGCTGCCTGCCGCAGCGGAAACAGTGACATCCAGTTTTGTTACGGGGCTGTGCTTCAGTCTGACCTCCACACCAGTTCCGTTCTCGTCGGGGTCACTATTGCTCTGGTACCAGGCAGCAGGTACTTTCAGGCTCAGGGTAAGATCCGAGTAGGGACTCCATGAGGCAGTAATCTGGGTTCGGAAAGTTCTTTCCTCTTCTGTTGCCGCAAACTTGAACCGCTGGGTCAGACTTGTTCTGTTTCCCACTCTTTCCAGTAATTGAAAACCGGCTTTAAAAGAATCCTCTTCCTCTTTGTCAAGGACAAGCGTCCCCGCGTCAAGTGTAATACCCGGTGCGGGTCGCCACCTGAGTCCGTAGCCCGCGCCAATATTGTGGTTTGTACCGAAACTATCCGCGCTGCGAACCCAGCTGCCTGTGTACCTGCTTACAGTGAGGGCATGTCGAATATCCGCAAGTTCTCTGCTGCCTGACAGCAGAAAGTTAAGGGTGGAATCAAAATCAGCGGCAACCTCACCGGTAAACAGAGCATCTTCAGTTTCGAAGAGGAAATCAGCTCCAACCCTTGAAGAGGATTCATCGGAGAAATCTTCGCTCTGCTGCATATGGGCAAAAGACATTCCAGTCGGGCCAAAACCGGCTCTGACAACTGCAATTTTCTCGTCAAGAGCTCGTTTGTTCTCTATTTCACTTTCTGTCCGATGAAGTCCGGAAGAACCTGTGTCTGTGCTCGACCATCCCAGAACAGTAGAGAATGCAACATCGCTTACGCGGTATTCCGCCGTTACCCCGGTAAGAGGTTCAGCGTCATTCGCCCCGGGACTTTCAGAAAGTTCCAGACGCATTCTCCAGCTGGGTGTTTTTGAAAGGCTGAGAGGATCACCGCCTGACCAGGCTCCCGGATGGCAAAGTATCAGTCCGTGGGCAAACTGGACACGCAACGCGCCGGCAGCCACGCTGATACCCTCCGGATCAGTGTAGCTGAGACCTCCTGTGATCAGATCCCCCCACTCCTCTCCGGGATCTTTTTCCGTGAGAAGAACCGTTGACCATAACCCGAAGTCAAAACGCAATCTTTCATAGAATGCTGTGGCATTCCCCTGCCACAGATTTTCTCGTATTCCTGCGGGGTCAGGCCAGCTCTGTTCTACCCTCATCCTGAAATCGCCCGAAGACGAAGAGCCGGTAAGCAGAGTAAGTATTATAAATAATGCAAACATTATATAGTAAGATAAGGCCTGAGATTCTCAAGGGTAGTGGTGCCTACCCCCGGAATGTCAATCATCTGATCAATTGATTGCAGGGGACCAAAGGATTCAATGTAATTCCGTATTGTGGACGCCCTGGATGGACCAATCCCTGGAATGCATACAAGCTCCTCTTCAGAAGCGGTGTTTATGTCAAGGGGAAAGCATACCGGCTCTTCCGCTTCCACGCTATCTGCTATCTGTAATGGCTCAGGATGAAATGCCGCCGAACCGTATGCCAGAGAAACGGCATGCCCTCCTGAAAGCACCGGGTGAGTGGCATATCCGTACTGCATTGAAACGGTGGACACGGAAACCTGAAGCCCCATCACCATACGAACAGGAGGAGTCAACAGTGAAAAAGAGAGGGAAACACCTGGATACGGTTCAACGGATGTAACAATAGAGTACTCTTCCCCTGAATACTGATGTACTGCCGCTCCGGCAGATACGGTGACCCCGTTTACAGGACAAACTCCCGCCGCACCGGACACTGTTCGGGGAACAGCCCCCATTCCCGTTTCGGTAAGAGCCGAGCTGTAAAGCCCTCTGAGCGCGCCTCCAAAGAAAAGCCCGTTGAACGGCCTGGCTATCAACCCGATATCGGCAGAAACCGCTGTGCCGCTGCCGAAGCCTTCTATCTGTATCCGGTGACAGGAGGTGGAAACACCGGCCACAATCCCCCTGCGGAGTGTCGCAGCGGCGGCAAGGGTGATTGTTGCTTCTGAATAGCCGTTCCTGCCGGAGTAGCTCATAAGACCGGCAAGAGCATATTTATCTGTGGATCTGCCTCCGGCAATAGCGGTTCTGTCCAGATCTCTGAACCCGAAAGGTCTTGAAGCGGACACCGACAGGGCAGTCCCGTCAAGAAGCCCGGCAGATGCGGGATTTACAGAAACAACAAGATGCGTTCGCGGGAAAAGAGCAGCAGCAGTTCCTCCGGCTAACCACGGAGATTCACTCTGTGGTTCAAATGCCGCAATTACGAGCACTAAAACGAGACCAGTCATGACTCTCCCTTCCTGCCGCGACCTGTACTGTCAGTTACCGTTATAAACTGGAAAAATACAAGAGGGAATTGACTGAAGAGGTATTTGTGTTCATTATAGATAAAATGTTTGAAGTTTTTCCTGTGCAGAAAAGAGGAATAATGCGCTTGCCGGTGATAACCGTGGTGCTTGTTGTATTGCCGCTGATTGCGGTTGCTGGAGGTTTGCCTTTTTCTCATTATGGCCTGCTGGATACACCCTCAGCATCACTTCTAAGGCACACTGAAGTAGCTATCGGCTTAGGGGGAACTGTCTACTCCACAGAAGATTCCACAAAAGCTTCCAACACAAATATAGCTGTTGCAGGATATCTGGAACTCGGCCTTTTTGAAAGAGGGCAGATCGGGGGAACATACCTGGGTGAAGCTGGATTTTCCGGCACCGCACGGGGTCTTATTCTTGGTGAAACCATAACCAGGCCCGGCATATCAGTAGGAGTTGAAAACATAATCGGCGAGAAAGACTACGAGTTCTGCCGCAACTCCAATGACAGTCTCTACCATTATCCCAATGCACAGAATTTCAGTGTGTACGGAGTAATAAGCAAAGATTTCAGCTACTTTATTTCATTTCCCGTCTGCTTGAACATCGGCTTCGGCACCGGTCGCTTTACCCAGTCAGCCGATGCTGTCGACGGTTTTGAAAACCCTCTTCCGGGCGTTTTCGGAAGTCTTCTTGTTCACCCGAGTACAGCCAGCGAAATAGCGGTGGAATGGGATGGCCGGGATCTGAATGCGGGGGTTGTTTACAGAATAAACAGAACCTTTGCTGTGATGGCTGCTGCTTCTGAGCTGGAACACCTCTTTGCATCCGACGATTCCACATCAAACCGGCAGGATGTTATGCAGAACACAAAACTCACAGTGGCTCTGCAGTTCACCATCGGGCCATTCATGAACCGAACAGAGCTGGATCCGTACGAAAGACTCAGATACACCGACGACGATGAAGCTCTTGAGATGCTTAGAGAGTACAGAGCTCGAGCCCGTGAAGAAATTCAGGAAATGGAAAATACCATTATCTGATTTTTCCGTTGACAGTGGCGCAAGACTCTGCAATCTTACACGGTCAGAGAGTTTAACAATTTATCATAGATATTAGACTGAAAGTGATATAATGGCACGCCTGGGAACCTTCGACTGCGAACGAATAATGAAAAGAACCAGGCTGAGCCCACTGGCAGCGGCTGTTCTTAAAAGTAGATTTCCCGAAGCAAAAGATCCTGTTAACCGGTGGCTGCCCTCAAAACCTGACTGGGGCAAGCTGCTCCCTGATCTGGATATCCTCCGGGAAGAACTCAAGACTTTAAAAAAGCGCGGTGGCAAGATTGTCCTGTACGGTCATGATGACATGGACGGAGTTACCGGAATATTCATAGGTCTTCGAATCCTCCGAAATGAAGGCTTTCACGTAGTACCTATTGTTCCCCGAAGAGATATTGAGACTTACGGCATAAGACCGGGCAGACTCAAAGGAGTACTGGAGCCGGGAGATCTTCTGCTTACTGTTGACTACGGCTGCGGCGCGGTTGAAGGCGTCACCTGGGCAAGAGAACTGGGTGCCAGAATAGTCATCACAGACCATCACACTCTTAATCCCCCACTCCCTCCAGCGCATGGAATGGTTGACCCTCAGGCCACTGGCGGACCCGCAGCAGATCTTGCCGGTTGCGGTGTGCTTTACGCGGCACTTTCATACATCTTTCCAAAATGGGATGGCGATCCTCAATTACTGACGGCAGTAGCTCTGGGCACTGTAAGTGATCGTGTACCTTTCACCGACTGGAATCGATACCTCCTGCACTGCTTCTCACTTATTGACACATCAAAACTGACTGAAGGGTTGAAACTTCTCCTGGAGAAATGGCCCTGCCGCAAGCATGCCTGGACTGGAGCAATGATTCGGCAGCAGATTACAAGCACAATCGGGAAGGGAGACAGCTCAGGTATTTCTTCAATGATAGACTTCATGTTCAGCTATGATGCCATCTGGTGTAAAAACCTCTGGGAGACCATGTCTAAAAACAGCGAGGAGAGAGGACATCTTC
>JAIOSV010000105.1 GCA_021107435.1 Candidatus Sabulitectum sp.
AGGGAACTCTTCTGGATATGCGAACCAGAATGCTTAAACACAAAAAAGGAGAACTCCACAAAGAGAAAGACAGGGCATATTCATGCGGCGGAGGTGTGGGGAAAATTGCCGTTTTCCCTGACGGCAGGGTCACGCCCTGTGATCATCTGCCGGATCTTACACTGGGGAATATTACACGGCAGTCTCTTGAAGAAATACTCACCGGCAGGGAAATGAGAAAATTTACCGAATTCATGAACCAGAAAAGGTCAGATTACGCGGAATGCAGTAATTGCGAGTATATTGAATTCTGTACCGGTGGTTGTCCTGTAGAGCCGCTGAACATGAAACGGGATATCGGTCTTGATAAGCATTCATGTCTGAAACGGGCTCTGGGAGAAACATGACATCACAACTGCCTGTACCGGGTGCTCTTTACATCAATCCCGCAGGAGGTTGCAACCTGCATTGCAGGCACTGCTGGGTAAATGAAGGCTCTTTTACAGGAGAGCTTCTCTCGCTGGAGAGCTGGAAAGAACTGCTTGCACAATCAAAAGCAGAGGGTTGCCGTTACTTAAAATTTACCGGCGGTGAACCGCTGCTTTACGGTGGTATTGTTGCTCTTTACAGGTATTCTGCTGATCTCTTTTCAAAAGTTGTTATTGAAACAAACGGTACACTTCAGCCTGAAGGGTTGTGGGATGTATTTACAGAGAAGAAGCCTTTTCATGTTTCCGTTAGCCTGGACAATGCGGATGCCCGGTTGCATGACGAATTCAGGGGGCAGACAGGTGCCTGGGAAAAGACCGTAGACTTCGCTGAAAAACTTGTTGAGAACAGAATAAATAATCAGATAATTATGTCCGTTTCCAGTGTTGAGCGAGAGCCTGTTGCCAACATGATAAAGCTTGTCAGGAAAATTGGTGTTGATACCCTGAAAATCAACTTCATTACACCATCAGGCCGTGGTAAAACCGACAACTTTTTTGATAAGAACCCAATAGAGGATATTATTAAATTCTTCACATGGATTGATAAGGAGACACCACCGGGAGTGATTCCGTCTGTTCCCGCAGCTCTTCTACCTGTAAATCGACTGAAAAACCATGGCTACTGCCCTGTAAGAAATCTGATGGGTGTTCTTCCAGACGGGACTTTCTCTCTCTGCGGTGTTGCCTTTTCCAGAAAAGAAATGGCCTGGGGCAAGTTTCCTGAGATCACAGTACAGGAGGCATGGGAGAATTCACCTGTGTACCGGATGATCAGGTCTTCTCTTCCTGACGGTCTTGAAGGAGTCTGCCACAGCTGCATGCACAGAGACTCGTGTATAGGAAGGTGTGTAGTCAACAACATGGAAACAGGTGGAGCAGTTACCAGCCCGGATATTCTCTGCCAGTGTGCGTACGATGCGGGTCTTTTCCCGGAAACAAGGTTGATTGACCGATGATGGACAGATTTATACTGAGGGCTCAACTTCGAGCTGTACTGCCCAATGGAGTTGTTCTTCACGCTTCATCCGTAGCTGAAAATGATTCTGCTTTTGTTTTTCTTGCTATGTCAGGAGGGGGCAAATCAACCATTATGAGCAAACTGACACAGGAGAGATACGGGGCCATTGCAGACGACAGTGTAGTTATAGCCCTGGGAACCGATGGAGTGGTAAGATGTCTGCCATGCGGTTCGATGAAACAGAACATGGGCACTGAAAAAATTGATGGCGCTGTTCTTGAAACTATTTATTTTGTGGAAAAGGGTTCACCGGGCTTCAGGCACAGAGTCTCTGCAGAATATGCCTTCTACAGAGCAGTAAAGATTTCATCAATTATGGCTTACGGGAACATCCTGCCGGAAGAGCAGAAGCAGGCAATTGTATTTCTGAAAAAACTGTTCAAACTGTTTCCCGCCTATATTATCAGGTATGGGTTTCAAGAAGATCCAGGAATTTTTCTTCAGTGAAAAATCAATTGCATACAGGTCGCGGCTGGGTAAAAGGTATTTCCATGTGGCCTAACCTTATTCCCGGCGACATACTTGAAGCAGAAGATATTAGGGTAACAGAGCTCAAGGCAGGTATGATCGCAGTGTTCTCTACTACAGACGAAGAACTCCTTATCGTTCACCGGGTACTAAGTGTTCGAAATTCGAACGAAGAAGTAACTGTTGAATCCGGCGGAGACAGATCCGGTTCTGATGAATCAGAGTGGCATTTCCCCCCCTCGGACAGCATAAAAAAAGTTACCGGTGTTCTAAGACGGGGCAATTATCGCCGCGTTGGCAGTATATCAATACCGACATCGCTATCTCCATCTCTGGTTGTAAGATTTTACTGCGGAATTGTAAGAAGACTGTTCTGGTAGTCGCGGCGACTAAAAGATGAAGCGCTTCGTTGAAATGGAACATTGACTGCTCTGGTTTGTATAGGTAGTATTAGAATTATTAACAGGGAGTTCACTTATGAAAAATGGTTTACTGATACTGCTGATTGTTGTTACGGGAGCGTTTGCCTACGGTCTTGAACCTTCCGGTTTTGATCTGGTGGGGTATCCTGATTATGCCTCCGGGTTCAACCCTGAGTTCAGCAGTACGGCAAGTTTCTCCTTTTCCTCGGGGCAGTACGGTTCTGTCGGGGAGGGAACCTATTTAGGCAGCATGAGATTCTCGCTGCACCCGGATGTTGATGCTACTCTGGAAATGGGTTATTCCAGGTTGATGATGTTCTCCGGCGGTGAAGAAATGGGAAGGATTCTCGGAGGGTTTCAGCTGAACTGGAGACCTTCAGAGAATTCTTTATTCTCTGTTACCTACAGAGGCGTTCTTCCTGAGAGCAATCTGAATTTCGGAGGGTTTTAGACGTTTTTTATCTGCTTCTTCATTCTGTTTTCGTTTCCAGGAGGGGACTCCCTTGTTCAGTCTGGAAACATTCTTGATGCTGTAGCATACTTTCGGCTGCAGTCCGCTGAGCAGCCTGCAAACTGGTGGCCTTTTTACCGGGCTGCCTGGTGTTACAATCTTCTTGACCTCCCTGATTCAGCTGAAGTGTATGCAGAAACTGCACTTGCTATTAAGCCTGCGAGTGAAAGATGCCTGTCTGCACTGATGAAGGCGCTTTCCGATCAACCGGACAGGGTGCTTGAATACTCCTATCTGATCTGCGGGGGCGGCGTCTGCCGGTACAGACTGGCCAGAGCCGAAATTGAACTTGATCTCCTGGAAAAATCATCCCTTGACTGGCTTGAGAGTTCTTTTGACAGTGGCATTGATTCAGTTGCAGCTGATGCCGGCTGCTGGCTTTCAATACTGCATGGAGATACCGGGCTTCACTATATTGAGAGATCTGTCGAGCTCATGCCGGAAGAAGAATTCTACAGGAGTTTGTTCATTGATAAGCTGATTGATGCCGGGAATCTGGAAATTGCGGCAGCTCAGTTCGAGATATTCAAAGAGACAAACTCAGGTGGCTTGTCATTCTGGCAGACGGCATCATCCGTTCATGATGCTCTGGGTGATGATCCGGGGGCGATAGAGGCGTCACGAAGGGCATATGAAATTCGAAGGATTCCCTCATCTGCCGCTGACCTGGGCTGGAAGCTGTATTTTTACGGAAGAAGTCTCATGAGAGAGGGGAGCATGACGGATGCTGTGCCCTATCTCAGAGAGTCTTCCTGTCTATGGAGTGGTGACAGTCTATGGGCGGTTAAATCTGACTCGCTGCTTGATCTGATGAATGAGTTTACAAGTGCTTCTGAAGGATACGGCGAACCGATATGAGGTTCCTCGTATGTATGGGTTCTTTTGTATTTGTTATGTTCACCTGTGGTTGTGGTTTTCATATTGCTTCAGATGCCTGGAATCACTTTGCCTTTTCAGCTTCTGTTGCGTCAGTTGCCACTGCCGCGACATGTGAACCTGCTGAATCAATGGTTTTTACAGTGGGGCTGGGCTTGTTGAAAGAAATCTATGATGGTTGCCGGGGGACCGGGTTTCAAATCTCGGATCTTGCGGCGGATGTGGCCGGGGCAGCCGCAGGCGGTTTTGTCGCGGCCGAAATATACATGGAGGAATTTCCTTAATGGGAAAGATTGGAAAACTGTTCAAGAAACTGATGGGCGACAGTCAGGCCAAGCTGATGAAAAGCCTTGAACCGCTGCTGGATCAGATTAACAGTGAATTCGCGGTGCTGTCAGCGGTTTCCGATGAAGAGCTTAAAGACAAAACACGTGAGTTCAGAATAAGACTTCTTCAGGGTGAGACAATGGATGATCTTCTTCCCGAAGCCTTTGCTGTTGTAAAAGAAGTATGCAGAAGGAATCTGGGTGTCAGCTGGGATGTGAGTGGTCATTCTACTGAATGGAACATGGTGCCCTACGATGTTCAGCTGAAGGGTGGAATTGTCCTTCACAGGGGTATGATTACCGAAATGGCCACCGGCGAGGGGAAGACACTTGTGGCTGTACTTCCAATGTATCTCAATGGCCTTGAGTTGAATCCCGAATGGAAGAGGAGAGCTTCTGAAGAGTACGGGGAAGATTACGACAAGTGGATATTTGAGCCTATTGACGGGATTCCGGCAGGGGCCGGAGCCCATCTTGTTACAGTGAATGATTACCTTGCTCTGCGCGACGCGAGATGGATGGGACCTGTCTACGAGTACATGGGATTTTCCATTGGTTGTATTCAGGGCGGAATGACACCGGATCAGCGCAGAGATCAATACAACTGTGACATCACATACGGTACTAACAGTGAGTTCGGATTTGACTATCTCAGAGATAACATGGCGGTTAGACTGGAGCAGCGTGTTCAGCGGGACTACCACTATGCAATCGTTGATGAGGTTGACAGTGTTCTCATTGATGAGGCCAGAACGCCGTTGATCATAAGCGGCGCTGTTGCCAGAAACAGGAACAGGTACAACGAATATCGTTCAGTTGTAGCCAGGCTGGTCAGGAAGCAGGCGGAACTTGTCAATTCCATTGCAGCGGATGCAAACGACATGTGGGACAGCGGAGATCATCATGGTGCAGCAACTCTCTATCTGAAAGCTCGTCGCGGGGCTCCGAAACACCGACGGCTTGCGAAGGCCATGCGTGATCCTGACAGGGTTGCGGCTGTGAAACGCGTTGAGGGCGAAAGACTCCGCGAGAAGAATATTCATCTGCTTGATGAGGGGCTGCTCTTTGCAATTGACGAACGGGAGAAATCAGTTTCAGTTTCTGATCTGGGAAGAAAATTGCTTTCTCCGGAAGATCCGGACTTTTTCCTTATTACGGACATTGGCGATGACATGGCTGAGCTTGAGGTGCAGGATATTTCGGAGCAGGAAAAGTTAGAGAAGAAAAAGCAGATATACGAGGGTCATTCAGCAAAGGCGGAGGCTCTTCACAATATAGATCAGCTTTTGAAGGCATATCAGCTCTACGAAAAAGATGTGGAGTATGTGCTGGATGAAGGCAGAGTAGTGATAGTTGATCAGTTCACAGGCAGACCAATGCCGGGTAGAAGATTCAGTGACGGTCTTCACGAAGCTCTTGAGGCTAAAGAAAATGTGGAGATACGAAATGAAACTCAGACCCTTGCCACTATTACCATTCAGAACTACTTCAGGATGTACAGCAAGCTTGCGGGAATGACGGGGACAGCGGAAACCGAGGCTGAAGAGTTCGGAAGTATTTACAGCATTGATGTGGCAGTTGTGCCTACAAACAGACCAATTGTCAGAACTGATCACAATGACAGGGTGTATGCTTCAAAGCGCGAGAAATACGGTGCGATAATTGATGAGATTGCCAGAAGGCATGCACTGGGGCAGCCTCTGCTTGTGGGTACTGTTTCCGTTGAAGTTTCTGAACTGCTTTCAAAGCTTCTGAAAAGAAGAAAAATTATCCATAGTGTGTTAAACGCGAAGCATCATCAGCAGGAAGCTGAGATCATTACCAGAGCCGGTCAGAAAGGTTCTGTAACCATAGCAACCAATATGGCCGGACGAGGCACAGACATCAAGATTGCTGAAGAAGTAAAAGAAATCAGTATTTCTGGTGAGAATGTGCCGGACGGCGGTCTCTTTGTAATCGGCACCGAGAGGCACGAATCCAGACGAATTGACCGTCAGCTCAGGGGGAGAAGCGGCAGGCAGGGTGACCGCGGGGGAAGCAGGTTTTATCTCTCTCTTGAAGATGATCTCTTTCGTCTTTTCGCCAGTGAGAAGATCATAGATTTCCTGAAGAAAAGTCAGGAGAAAGAAGGTGAGCCAATTGAGCATGCCCTTCTTACCAGATCAATCGAGCAGGCTCAGAAGCGAGTTGAGCAGTACCATTTCGGAATCAGAAAGCACCTTCTGGAATACGACGATGTAGTCAACCGTCAGCGTGAAGTTATTTATGGGAGACGGCTTCAGGCCCTTACGGGAGACGGGCTTGAGGAAGAAATCAAGGAAATGATTGAAGCCGTTGCTGAGAATGGTCTTATGGAGTTTATCCCTGATGACTCTCAACTGCACGAATGGAACATGGAAGGCGCGCTGGTCAGCCTCAGGGATATTACAGGTGCCGTGTTCAAACTTGATGGTATAGAAAAAAAATTCACAGATCCTGAGGAATTGCGTCTTAAGCTTGTTGATCTGGTTATGGACTACTACGGCAAAAAGAAGGAGAAACTTGGTGATCAACTCATTCTTGATCTGGAAAAATGGTCAGTTCTCAGTTCTATTGACGTGAAGTGGAGGGATCATCTCTATGCCCTCGATCACTTGAAATCGGGTATTGGTTTGCGGGCTTACGCACAGCGAGATCCTCTGGTTGAATACAAAAAGGAAGCTTTCGGAATGTTCGAGGAACTGCTTGATGGTGTTGACAAACAGGCAGTAAGGCAGATATTATCTTTGTGGCCTGCTTCTAAAATACAAAGACAGCAGGGTCCTGCCGGAAGGGCTGTTCACCCGGGTCTGAGACCACCAACCGGTGACCAGCGGTCCGGTGCCGGCAAGAACGCAGAAGGTAAGCAGCAGACAGTGAAAAGGAATGAAGAAAAAGTTGGAAGGAACGACCCTTGCCCATGCGGAAGCGGAAAGAAATACAAACAATGCTGCGGAAGATAAACGGCGCAGTGGAAGGAGATATGATATGAGCGACAGAGGAAGAGGAGAATTCTGGGCATTTGTGGCTGGTCTGCTGGCCGGTGGAGTGGCAGCGGTACTCTATGCGCCTGCAAAGGGCGAAGAGACAAGAAAGAAGATTCGGGAGACTGCCGAGGAAACTTACCACAAAGGTGAAGAATTCTACGAAAAGGGTATGACAGAGGCCGAGAAAATCTATCATGACGGTCGAGAAAAAGCCGAAAAGATTTATTCCGATGGTCGCGCCAAGGTAGGGAAAACCATTGATTCCATTCGAGAAAAAGTGGACCATGAGGAAGAGGTAGAAACAAAAACCGGAGCAAAGGCAAAAAAATAGCAGATCTTATGTTGTCACCAATTGTTGTGGGCGACGGTGCTGTTGGAACAGCAGTGGCCGTTGCCCTTTCTGGTCCCCGCGGAAAAGTAGTTCTTGCGGGTCCCAGAGGAACACCTGAGAAAAATCGAGTATTTGTCACGGAAGGATACCTTTCAAAATCTGCTGAGGTGTTTCATACCTCTATTGACAGGATTCCTCCCGGGGAATTTGTGATAGTTGCTCTGAAAGCTTTTTCCATACGAGATGCTGTTCCGCATATTAGAAAAATTTGTAATGGGAAATTGATATGCCTTTCCAACGGAATGGGTCTTGGAGAAGAATGGGGAGAGCTTGCTGAAGAAGTGGAGTATGTTGTACTCTCCATGGGTTTCAGAAAAACAGGCCCGACCACAGCACTAACTACTGATGGAATTGTTTACTGCGAGACCTGCGGCAGGGCAGCCGGTATTTTTACTGCCTCAGGGATACCCGTGGAAGAAGTCACGGACATCAACGAGTTAAGGTGGGCGAAATGGTACGCGAACAGCATCATCAATCCTATTGGCGCTCTCACAGGAATTGAGAACAACAGACTTATCAGAGCAGGGTTATACCCGCTGATAGAAAAACTATCCAGTGAGATTTCTGCCATTATGCCATCCCGGAGAGCACTTGCGGAAGGTCAGAGGATTCTTGAATGGCTGCTTGAACACTCTTCCAACAAGTGCAGCATGCTTCAGGATATTGAGAGGGGATTACCTACGGAGATTGACTTTTTGACAGGTTTGTGTACAAAAAGACTGAAGGACAAATGTCCCACAGCCTCCATACTGGTTTCTCTTGTAGAAGCCAGGAAGCTGCTCGTCAACAACGTATTGTCATAATAATCTAAAAATTCAATCTTAAAATTCAGAAATTAACCAATTTACATGTTGCTGTTTTCCCCTGTACGGGTATTACAGATAAGGAGCGAATACGTTCATTCTTCGAAGTCTCCCATGTAAACATCTTTCTCCAGAAGTTTCCAGACGGGCGTTCCCGTTAGTTTTTGAAGTTCTTCCAGAACATCATGCTGAGCCTGATCAATAAGGAGAGATTGCTTGAACATGTCAATTGCCTCGTCTTCCAGGCTTCTGACGACATAGAGACGGGCAAGGGCGTTGAGTGAAGTTGTGTTCTCCGGATCAAGTTCTATGGAACGCTCAAGAAATTCTATAGATTTTATCAGCAGTTCTTCCTCGTCCACGTCATCTCCGTGGAGTTCCGCCGCAGGGATGTTCTCGAGGATTGAGAAGCCCCAGGCCAGACCCAGTCCCATGTAGGCTTCCGCGTTCTCCGGATCAAAGTTGAGAATCTCGTAGTAAAGCGGAAGAGCAGCATCAGGATTGTTATCCGTCATGTAGATATGTGCGAGACTGAGTCTCGCATCGACATCCTCCAGGTCGTTCGCTATTTTCTTTTCAAGAATAATCCGTATGGATTTCAGGTCGCTCATCAAAGTTTACCTCCGTTGAGTGGCTATACAGTATCGCCTGAATTATACATTTAAGAAGCCATCGTCAACCCCTGATTGGAGAATGATCTGAGAACCGATGAAAGCGTAAGCTGCCTGAGTGGAGTAGGAGTAGCTAGAAAGGCCCTTCTGGAGCGTCTTTCTATCAGGACTGTTGGGGATTTGCTGATGCATGTTCCCATACGATTTCTGGACAGAAGATCAATTATTCCCATAGCTGAACTGCATTCCGGAACAGATGCCGCAGTTAGAGGAAGGGTAGTAAGCGCGATTAGAAGACAGGGCAGAAGGGGACCATCTCTTACTGTTGTGCTGTCAGATGATACAGGAAGTATTACCCTTACTTTTTTCAGATCAGGATTTCCAGGCTCAAAGCTCCGACCGGGAATGGATATTGTTGCATGCGGCATCATTGAATCTTTCAGGGGATATACAATAGTTCATCCCGAGATCTATTTTTCTGAAGAAGCCACAGGAGCTGCAAATGCGCCCGGGATGCTGCCGATATACGGTTTAACTGCCGGATTGACCCAGAGAGCAATGAGAAAACTGGTCGTTTATGCCCTCGATGCTGTAAAAAGCTCACTGATGGATATTCTGCCCTGCGGTGTTATCGCGGCAGCCGGATTCTCTGGACGGTGGGATGTGTTCAGGGCGGTCCACATGCCCGACTCCCCGGAGGAAAGTAAATCCGCCAGGGACTTACTGGCTCTTGAAGAATTATTCCTTTACAGATCTGTGCTGGCTGCTGTTAGAGAGAAAAGTGCCAAAGAGTCAGGTATTCCCCTGGTATCCATTTCCCTGAAGGAGTTTGAATCTTCACTGCCGTGGTCTCTTACATCTGCCCAGAAAAGGGTTTGCCTTGAGGTGTGTAAGGATATGGCACGCAACTCTCCCATGAGAAGGCTTGTACAGGGAGATGTTGGTTCAGGAAAGACTGTGGTGGCTGCGTTCGCATGCGTTGTTACCGCTCTGGCGGGAAAAACAGCCGCTGTACTTGCCCCCACTGAGGTGCTTGCTGCCCAGCACAGCACCAGTATGCGCGAGTTCTGCGGCAGGTTTGACCTGGAAGTTCATCTTCTTACAGGAGGTACACCCGGCTCTGAGAGAAACAGGATAGCTGAAAGACTTCTGGAAAAGCCCCAATCGATTCTTATAGGCACCCATGCCATTCTGGAAGACTGGATACCTTTAAACTCGCTGGCTTTGCTTGTAATTGATGAGCAGCATCGTTTCGGGGTAGCTCAGAGAGAGAAGCTTTTTGTTTTCAGCAATCCAAGACCCCATGCCCTCGTGATGTCCGCGACGCCCATACCGAGAACACTTGCAATGACTGTTTACGGTGATCTTGACCTCTCTGTGATTAACGAAATGCCTCCTGATCGCGGGCATACTGAAACGAGAGTAATTAATGTATCAGAAAAAAAAGCTGTTTTCAGGTTTATGATGGAAAGGCTGCGAGAGGGTGAGAGGATTTTTCTTGTTTATCCCCTGAAAAAGGCTTCTGAAAAAAGCGATCTTCGGGACGCGGAAACAGCTTATGAGACTGTCCGGTCCGGCCCCATGGCTGAATTCGGCACAGGTCTGCTGCATGGAAGTATGTCTCCGGCGGAGAAAGTAGCAGTTACACTAAAATTCAGCAGAGGTGATATTGCGATCCTGATAAGTACAACGGTGATAGAAGTTGGGATTGATGTCCCGGACGCTACGGTGATGGTCATTGCCAACGCGGAGCGATTCGGGCTCAGTCAGCTTCATCAGCTCCGCGGCAGGGTGGGAAGAGGTGGTAAAAGTGCCTGGTGTTTCCTTGTCCCCGGAGAGGGGGCGTCCCATGTTTCTCTGAAAAGGCTTCATCTGCTTGCTTCCACATCAGACGGCTTCATAATTTCAGAAAAGGATCTCTCTATCAGGGGGCCGGGTCAGGTGCTGGGAACAGCTCAGCACGGAATCCCAAAATTCAAGGTTGCGGATATGTCAACTGACGGGCATCTGCTTAGAGTTGTTAGTGATATGTCTCCCATTCCATTACATGAAATTCATCAGCTACTGAGAAGTCAGATGTGGAGATACAACGACGTAGAGCTGCCAGGAGTATAAACAGGGGCTTGACACCGCCTCTCAGACTATTACTTTTGTGTGTACAGAGTGAATGTTACCAAACGACTATTCTTTGTGGCTCCAAATAGCCACTGGGGGGGGGCATGGCAGCAAGCGAAAATGCTAGGATAAAGCGACTTATCAATTCTGCCGAGGAACTTGTTCAAAAGGGCGAGAGGCAGAAAGCGCTTACCGAGTTACATAAAGTTCTTGACATTGACTCGAGCAACCGGTCGGTCAAAAAGAGAATTTCGGAAATTGAACGGGAAGTAGCCGCTATGCGGAATTTCAGGAAAACAAGAGACTCGAGAACACACAAAACAGGGAAATCTGTCAGCTCGGGTGATTTTGTTGAGGAATGTATTGCACGATCCGAGGATGCATTCAGGCAGGGTGATGAAGTTCGCGCCCTTCAGGAGCTTGAACGAGCCAAACGCCACGATCCTGATAACAAACTGGTTCGTCGCAAAATTCTCACAGTGCGTCGGCAGATCAAAACAGACAACCTGTACGATCTGGCTCTTGCCAAGCTTCACGACGGAGACCCTGCTACAGCCACTAAAAATGCCAGGGCGATTTTCAAAATATGGCCCGGGGCACTTGTTCTTTCAGATCTTCTCGACAAACTCGAGGAATTCAAGCCTGCTGACAGTGATGAGCATATTGAGGAGCTTGAGCTTGAAGATGTTATTGAAACCGAAGAGCTTATTGAAGCTGAAGAGCTTATTGAAGCTGAAGAGCTTATTGAAGCTGAAGAGCTTATTGAAGCTGAAGAGCTTATTGAAGCTGAAGAGATCACACCCCCGGCTCAGGAAACAGAAAAGACATCTCCGGCAGATGCTGCGATAATTTCCATTAGAGGAAAAATATCAAGAAGTGATTTTTCCGGTGCTCTTTCAGAAGCAAGGAAGGCAGGAAAAAAGCATTCGGAGAACAGCACCATCAAAGAACTGGTTAGCAGGCTGGAAAGTCTTTCGGGAAAGAAGAGCGGGAAGTCGGCTGCCGCTCCTGCCGAAAGAGTTGATGAATCTAAAGAGAAACGGAAGAAGAAAAAACCCGTTGCGCTGATAGTCGCTGTTCTTGCGGTGGTAATCCTTATTGTGGTGTTTGTGGTAATTAAGCCTTTCGGTATTGGGGAAGAAGTTGAAATTGTACCTGACGAAGTGGAAGTTTTCCAGCCCTATAGTGTTTCATGTACTGTTGAGGGTATTGAAACCTATTCAGTAACAATTGATGGCGAGGCGGTGGCTGTTCTTTTGGACGGCTCCTTCCTTATTGAAGGTGACTCGGAGGGTGCAAGAACCATTGAAGTGCGTTCATCAGGTTTCGAAACTTACAGTGAGGAAGTGCTTTTCGGGAGTGGTGAAGAATCATCTTTCTCCGTAACTCTTGACTCAATTGGAACCAGCTCTGTGCAGATTGCCCTGCAGGCCGAGGGAGCCGGTGACGGTCAGGTTACCTGGCTTGTTGACGGGGAAGAAGTTGAGAGCTCAATCAACCTCAACACAGGAATGCATGTATTCCAGGCTCTCCAGGAAGGGTATAACTCAGTTCCGGAATCAATCCTTGTGGATTATACGGCAGGTGTTCTTCAAATCTCTCTTGCGTTGCTTTCACAGGAGGAGTCACAGGTTACTCTTGTCCTTGGAGCAGACATTCCCGGCTCTGCCATATTTACCATTGATGGTAACAGAGTCGGTACAGGAGTTCGCCGGATCAGTGAAGTACTTCCGTTTGGAACACATACATTGTATGTGGAGGTGGAAAATTTCGAACCCTGGACAAGAACTATTACGTTGACTTCCAGCGGATACAACGCAACAGTTGCTCCAGTTGAAATTCCTACTACTGGAAGGCTTCTTATTGCACCGGAACCCTGGGCCAATGTGACAATAGACGGTGTAGGAGTGGGTCAAACGCCCATGGCGCCCATTGAGCTGGAAGAGGGCTCGCACACAGTGCTGCTTACCAATCCTGACTATGAGGATCAGACCAGTACTGTAGCCATTGTTGCCGGGGAAGATTCCAGTATCAGGTATACCGCTGATGAGTCCCAGCCTGACCAGCCTGAGGAGATAGAAGAGGAACAACCGGTGATACCTCCTTTCCCCATTTCGCAGGTTGGACCACAGGTACCTGATCTTGCCAGAGAAATGGGAGATGTCCATGGCTATGTCACACTGGATGTTGTTGTTGGTGTCGATGGGGCTGTGAAGGGTGTTACAGTTGTTAACGACGAGCTTGGTCTGGGATGCGGGGCTGCTGCTCAGTCTGCGGTGAGCCAGTGGGTGTTTAATCCCGCGTCACAGGGTGGTGTCCCTATTGAGATAACCACCAGGGTTCAAGTTCGTTTCGACATAGAGTAGAAAATGTACAGGAACACAGACAACTGGATTATCCACGCAGATGTGTACGGGACCGCTGAGAGGTTTGAGATTTTCGTGGAGATGCCCGGAGTTCATCGCGAAGATATAGAGCTGGAGGTTACTCCCCTCGCCGTAAAAGTATGGGGAGTGAGAAAAACGCTCTGCCCGGGAGCAACAGCACTGGCAATCGAAATCCAGACAGGCAGGTTTCAGAGGGAGATTCACCTTCCATACAGGGTGGATACATCCAGCGTTTCCGCTGAACTGAAGTCCGGTGTGCTTCACATCAAGCTTGTAAGACAGAAGCCGGTGAGAGTTGTGGTACCTGTGCAGTCCGAGGGAAGCAATAATTTATGATAAAAGGCGGGAATACTCCCGAAATAATACCGATCCATCTGTTTGATCAGGGTATACTGATGCCCTACACGATTTTGCCTCTTACCGTAACCGATCCTGATATGATTGCCATGATTGATCATGCAGTGAATGGAGACAAGATCATCGGAGTAGTGGCAGAGTCTCCATCCGGAGCCCGATATTCTGTTGGTACAGCAGCAGGTATAATGAAATTGTATCGATTCCCGGGGGATGTGGTAAGAGTTACCCTCAAAGGATTGTACAGATTCAGAATCATTGAGGATATGGAAATTGACAATGTTGCGAGTGCCAGGGTAGAGAGACTCAGCACCACATTTCCGGATGATGTGGATGAACTGGAAGCCTGGCGCAGATCCATCGAAATACAGTTGCGGAAGATAATGGAACTTACTCCTGGAATTCCTGATGAGCTTCAGCTTATCACTCTTCTTCGGGATCCGGAAAGACTTGGCTTTGTCGCTGCCAGTGGTCTTGAGGCGCCTGTATTCAGGAAGCAGACATTTCTTGAGGAAGACAGTATTATCCTGAGGTTTCGACTGCTCAGATCCATGATGAACTATGAGATTCAGAGACTGAAGCTTCGAGAGCATATTGAAGGTCAGGTCAGGATGGAGATGGAGCAGGATCAGAAAGAGTATTACCTCAAGGAAAAAATGAAGGTGATACAGAAGGAACTCGGTGGAGCATCGATTAATCCTGATGTTGTGGAGCTTTCGGAAAAGCTGGCGAAGAAAGAGCTTCCGGAATCAGCTGCCACTGCTGCAGAGGAAGAGCTGAAAAGGCTTTCCAAACTTCATCCCGGCTCTCCGGAGGCAGGGGTTGCCAGGAGCTACATCGAGTGGATTCTTCAGCTGCCCTGGATGGATAGAACAGAAGATCGTCTTGATATTAATGAGGCTGGAAGAATTCTTAACGAGGATCATTACGATCTCAAGGACGTTAAAGAGATGGTTCTGGAGTTCCTCGCGGTTCGCAAGCTTAACCCGACCGGCAAGGCGCCCATCATCTGCTTTGTGGGACCTCCGGGCGTGGGCAAAACCAGTATGGGAAGATCAATTGCCAGGGCTCTTGGAAGAAAGTTTATCAGACTGAGCCTTGGAGGAGTTCACGATGAGGCTGAAATAAGAGGACACAGAAAAACCTACATCGGAGCGATGCCCGGAAGGATTATCCAGGGTCTCAAAGAAGCAGGTACGTCCAATCCTGTATTCATGCTGGATGAGATAGACAAGATTGGAAGAGATTTCAGAGGAGATCCCACTTCCGCTCTGCTGGAAGTACTTGATCCTGAACAGAATTTTTCATTCAGAGATAACTACCTGAGTACTCCATTCGATCTCAGTTTTGTGAAGTTTATAACAACGGCAAACACACTTGATACAATTCCCGGTCCGTTACGGGATCGAATGGAGATAATCCGTATTCCCGGATACACAGAGAACGACAAATTCGAGATTGCCCGGAGATATCTGGTGAAAAGACAGGTCGAAAGAACAGGTCTTTCGGGTAAACTGATACGGTTCAGAGAAAGCGGACTTCGCTGTATTGTGAAGCGCTATACACGGGAAGCCGGTGTACGGGAGCTTGAGCGTTCTATCGGCGCCATTTGCAGGAAATGCGCGGTCAAAGCAGCAAGTGGTGATTTGAGAATGGTAACAATCACTGAAAAAAGTGTTCCTGACTATCTGGGTTCATGGAAATACACAAGAGAATCGAGTCTTGCTGAACCGGCAGTTGGAGTAGCCACCGGACTTGCCTGGACAGCTGTGGGAGGCGAGATTCTTATGATAGAGACTCTTCTGCTCCCCGGTAGCGGGAAACTGATTCTCACAGGCCAGCTTGGAGATGTAATGAAGGAATCTGCCCAGGCGGCACTCAGCTGGATCAGATCAAACAGGAGCGATCTTCGCCATGACCCTGCTGAATTCGACATACACATTCATGTTCCAGCCGGTGCTACACCAAAGGATGGACCGTCTGCCGGCGTAGCCATTGCTGCTTCAATTTTAAGCGCTTTGAGCGAAAAACCTGTTCAGAACCGAACAGCTGTCACCGGCGAGATAACTCTCCGGGGAATGGTACTTCCAGTTGGAGGGGTCAAGGAAAAGGTTCTTGGTGCCCTTTCTGCCGGTATTGAGAAGGTTTTGCTTCCAGTTGAGAATATGAGAGATCTTGAGGATGTACCCGAGGATCAGAGAAACGCGATGGAATTTGTACCCATTTCTGAAATTGGTCAGGCATTGGATCACTTGATCATTTGGAGTGAATAGATTGAGATTAGTAAACGCAATTGTACAGGTAATCGCAGCCCTGCTTATTTTCGTCGGGTGCATGGAAAGAACAGGCGATGTTCTGGTGATCGCGGACGGAACGGTTCTTGAGGGAGAGCTTCAGACAATCGAATCCGGGAAGGTGATTTTTTCAGAAGGATCAGCGGATGTACCGGGTCACGGACGCGTCTGGTGTCTTGACGGAAGAACTTTTGCCGGGGAGATTTCAGCCTCCGGCGGAACGATCAGATCAGGTTCCAATTCTGTTCCAGCTGATTCTGTTTACCTTGTCGTGTGGGGAAACTCTGATATAGACCAGGAGACACTCACTGTTGATGCCGCGCTGGGATGGTTGAATACCGGAATTGAACTGGAACAGGGTGAAATGCTCTCTATTCAGGGTACTGGAACAGTGGTGACTGAAACGGGCATTTCTTCTCCGCAGGGTCAGGAAAAGTACTCTTCTTCTGTTTCCAGGGTTCCCGGCGCAACTTCCGGTCAGCTTGTCTTTCGGGTAGGGGAAGACGGTCAGCCTGTAGCCGCAGGCATTTCCTGGATTGGAGAATCTCCAGGTGACGGTACTTTGATGCTTGCAGTTAATGTTCCACTGGAAGGCAGTATGGGCTCCAGAGGAGTTTACACAGTAATGGTAAAAGCTGGTACATTCGGCAGTCGACCGGGTGCAGTAGTCTTTTATCCAGCAGGCAGGTAAAATCAACAGCTTGACTTACCCATGGCTCTTAGTTTAGAATTTATGAAGTTATGATATTGGAGAATGCACTACTGTCGGGAGGCTATACTGCAATGCCCATTGTGAGACAGCTTCCTGGAGAGCTGGAGGTGAGCTGGTGAAGCATGTTACTCTTTTGTTCGTCTTGCTTGCGACTGCATCAATCGCAGGTGAGTATGTTGTTGGCTATGGTGATACTCTATCTGATATTTCTGTACACTTTTACGGAACATGGGAAAAATGGGAGGATATTCTTGCGGCTAATCCTGATTTGCGGGGCGCTGAATATCTGGCGCCGGGAATGGTACTTCAGATTCCTGACATTGACACCGCTGCAGAGACTTCTGTATCCAGTTCCACCAGATATGTAACCGAAATACCTGCGGGGGCAGTGTTGATCAGATCAAGTGAGCCTGTTCTTTCTCGTATTCAAAGAGAATCTGCCGGGTTTGTCAGCTATTCTCCTATAAATCCAGAAGGATACGTGCTTGCTACAAATGCGGAAGATGAAGGCGTTTACAGAAATTTAACTGCACTTTCCGGTGATTTGCTCGAGCTGGATTTCGGTGCTGGCCAGGGCGTTGAAGTTGGCAGAGTTTACCATGTTCTTCGCAAATGTGAAGAAATCGAGGATCCCGAAACCGGTAACACCGGTCACATAATCAGAGTAGCCGGTGTTTGTCAGGTGGAAAGCACAACACCCTCTACATGCATAGCTAAAGTGCAACACTGTTACCTTTCTATAATTGAGGGTGATTTTGTTGTACCTTACCGGGCTGCCGGAGATATTCGTATTCAGAATGAGCCTGGAGTTGACAGGGGGCTCTTGTGGGTGCTTGGATTCAGAGATCCCGACAGAGATTGCGCTTACAACTACGATGTTGTTTACCTCAGCGCGGGAAGTTCTCATGGGATCAGCCCCGGAGATGTGTTTACCGCATATACGGCCAGCGAGCAGGTCAGAGACGTTAATGACCAGTGGGTTTCCACTGCTGAGATTCCCATTGCAGATGTTGTAGTTCTTACAACAGAGGCAAGAAGTTGTGCTGCCATGATAGTGAGTACGAGAACAGCGAACCTGATAGGGTTGGGAGACAAACTGTATCTCAGTCGAAGTCAGGTGGATTGAGTATACAGGAATGTTCTGGAAAATCGTTTTAAGGGGGAATAACCCTTCAGGCAGGATTCTTGCTGTTTTGTGCGCAAGAACAGCTGAAACAATTGACTCTGTCCGTGAGATGCTTGATTCTCCGGATGGCCTTGTTCTCCAGACGGGGCTTTCCAGAGAAAGGGCGCAGGCCCTTTCTCTGGAGTTGCCGCATGATGGATCAGTACAAATTCATACGCGGCCGGATGAGGAAGCTTGTATGCCTGTTCTTATGGGGTATCGTCCCGGCAGTCGCGGCAGACTGAGGGTTGCGCTTCAGAAGCTGAGCCGTCTGCCCACAGAGGAGGTCATTCGGTTTCTGGCCAGTATTCCCATCGTGCTTAAACCTGATGCGGACAGGGCTACAGCAGAATCTATAAAACGGATTCTGGAAAGGGCCGGGGGAATAGTGGATATCCGGTCTCCCGAGGATCTGGTGGGCGTATCAAGCAGAAAGCATTATTCCCCATCTTTACTCGAAGAGGCTTCTGACAAAAAGACAGTTTCCGGTTTTTCTTCAATGAATATGGAACCAGTGTCTTCTGTTACTCACAACAGTCCTCCTCATGCAGTGTTGGATGCCGGTTCCAGAACAGGCAGGCAGAATGATACTAAGCCGGGCAGAATTGATTTTCTCCCCCCCCCCTTGTCACGGATTGCGACTCCTCCAGTGGTAAAAGAAGACACAGTTGAGGAATCCGTTTCTTCTCTTCCATACATTATCAGGTTTACCGTGCCTGCTGCTTCAATTCCCGCAGCGATTCCCGCTGAGCAAATGAATTTCATTCCCCCTGAACAACGGCAATCAGCCAGGATAGTTTTGATTTACCTTTTCCCGGTAGCCCCTGAGGAAGAAGAACGAGTTCAAAATGTGTTGTGCGAGTCTCTTGACATCTCTCCTGAAAAGGCAAGCCGACTGATAGGTAACGCTCCTGTGGCTCTGACAGGTTTCAGCGAGCGGATTGATGCCCTTGTTGCTATGTCAGAACTTGCTGATCATGGGATTCCGATATCTCTTGTCCCAGGATATTCTTCCAACACGGATCCGGCTCCCGGAAGATCCCTGTTCGGGTGGTTGAATGAACACGGACGAACATCTTGATGGATTCTTTGAATGGGCAGTGCTTGTAAGAAACCTTTCACCCAATACTGTCTCTGCATACAGGCGGGACTTGATTGAAGCTGCAGGGTTCATCGGGGATCTTGTTCTTTCTGATTCAGCGGAACTGGGACAGTGGCTCCGGCATCTTTCAAAACAGAAGCAGGCGCCATCAACTATTGCAAGGAAGCTTTCTTCTCTGAGAGCATTTTATTCATATCTGACTGCGAGAGAAATAGTCACATCCAGCCCGGCAGCCAGGCTGAAACCACCCGCAAGGATATATCGGATGCCTCATTGCATTTCAGTAAAAGAGGTAATTCTGCTTATTGAGGTCTGGACCGGGGGAGATGCTCTCTCAGCCCGGAACAGGACTCTTCTGGAACTTGCCTACGGGTCCGGTCTGCGGGAAGGGGAGCTGGTCTCTTTAACGGCTGACAGATTAAGCCTTGAAGAAGGCTGGGTGCGTCCTCTGGGCAAAGGTGCCGGAGAAAGGATGGTTCCCATGAGTCAACCCTCTGTGGAGTGGCTGGGCATTTATCTCGACAGGTGGAGAGCTTCCATCTCGGGAAGTCACAGTGGTAAAACAGTGTTTTTAACAAGAAACGGCAATCCTCTTTCTCGAATGACTGTCTGGAATATAGTGCGTAACTCGGCCCTGAAAGCGGGAATAGCATCCAGGATTCATCCCCATACTCTAAGGCATTCGTTCGCTACTCATCTGCTTGAAGGGGGTGCAGATCTCAGGGTAGTGCAGGAGCTTTTGGGACACTCTGACATTCGGACCACAGAGATATATACTTCAGTGAGCCGGAAACGACTTTCTGATGCCGTCAAGAAATATCATCCCAGGGGGACAGGAACTTGGTAAAATTTCCCGCAGACTTGCACAATCTGAATGATCTGGAAGCTCTTTTTTTGCGTGCTGCCGCCCGTTCTTCTCTGGGCAGATCCGGGGTACGAGTTCCGCAACTGCCCAGGCTTCGTCAGACCATTGTGGACATATCGAGAACTCCATCCGGAGAAAGAGTCAGGGGCATTTTCCGCCAGGTCAATCTGTGGACAGACGAATCAGTCTCAAGCACAATTTTACCTCCTGCCGGCGCTTCCGCTCTTCTCGCCGCCTGTGCCAGGGAAGCTTCTTCCCTTCTGGAGCTTGGCTACAGACGGGAGGATGGTATTGATTTTGTAACAGCCCTTCCCGATCCTGCTAATAATCCAGTTAGAACACCTTCTCAGATTAGAGCAGCCATTCATCATCTGGGTGGCGATATGACCCGGTTTATTGATATGCTTGACAGACCTGAACCATCAGCTCCTGAACTGAAACTGGTATTTTCAGCATGGCCTGCGGGGGGGAGACTTCCTGACGCGTGGCGTCCAGGAGAGAAGATAGAGTATCTTCACCTTTCGGTTGATGATTCATCGGTGCCACTGGTGATTTCCTTCAGCAGAAAGCTTTTCGGGTATGGCCTTCTCTGCCTGTGGGATCTCGCGCATGGTACTTCACGCGAAAACAGCAGTATTGAACTTGCCCCTCCATCCTTCTCCCTGTTCGCCAGTCAGTTCTAACCCCGGGTTTATTCATTTTCTGTTATCTTACTGTCTTGAATATCTGTTCCTGTTTCCATGTAAGAATTGAAAGGCGGTTTCATTGACTGGTATTTTTGTGCTGCTGATCGCTGCCCTGGCGGTGACTCTTCCGGACGCTGTTCTCATTCCCGGCGTTGATGCCGGAGAGACGGTGGAGAGTGCGGAATTTGGAGGTTTTCAGTGGGTTCGCATTCTGGAAAGTGACTACGCTGTTATAGAGGTCGTGACATCACCTGCTGTTCAGGTCACTGCTTATGATAACTCGGGAGACCCACTGGCTTTTTCAACCACCGGAGAACCTCTGGTGCTGTCTGCGTACAGCGACTACTGGTTCTGGATCAAGGCTGTCAGCGATGATCCTGTAGAATTTACAGTGGGATACCGCGACCCGGAGCCTGTTGAAAGGAATGGTGTTTCATCTTCTCTTTCTTCTGCGGAAATGGCTGAGATATGGACTTTTACAGCAGATGAAGAAGGTAAGTGGAATTTTCTTATCAGGGGAACTGATGATATTTCAGATCTTGATCTTGAGCTTTATGGAACCGGTAACAGCCTGTGGGCAGGGAGCTACAGCGTAAACTCAACAGAGAAGCTTTCAATCGGCCTGCTTGAGGGAGAGAGTCTGCAGGTTGTAGTTTCCAGATACAACAAAGGCGGCAGCGGTGACTACACACTGGAAATAATGAGATCCGGTGAAATGGATGAGCTTTCCGAATCAATTACAGCAGATGCCATCAAAGGAGATGTGCAGCGCTACAAGCTTCCCGTACTGCAAAGCGAGGCGCTTCTGGAATTAACCTTCGAAAACGAGGGTGATCTTGACCTGATCGTTCGGAACGCAGTCGGCGAGTTGTTGTATTCATCAAACACATATCTGTACTCAGAGGGTCTTCTGGTACCAGCCGGAGATTCACCGGTTGTTGTGGAGGTTCATCCGTACGATGTTGGAGATGACCTGGAGGAGTTCCCTTACAGACTGAACCTGATTCAACCTGTCGCGGATATTCGTCAATCCCGCACAATGGATGTGGAAACAGGATTCGGGCAGTCAACTCTTATAAGATTTATTGTTCCATCTTCGGGCTTCTATACAATCTCAGGAATATTTGACAAGCTGAGGGATGGAGATGTCAGGTTGTTCAGCGATTACGGGGAGTCTTCAGCGTTTATGATGACTGAACGGGGGGATGAGAGATTCTCCTTCTGGGCTCAGCGTGGAGACACTCTGTGGATAGCTCCCGGATTCATGGATTCCGGAACGGGAGGGTTCTGCGAAGTATCTGTGGAATCAACAGTTGCGGAACCTGTAGCTGGTCTTGTTCATGGGAGGATAGATGAGACTACTTCTGCACAGAGGTTTTACACAGTTCACGGAGAGGCAGGGAGTACTCTGGTTATTGAACTTCGGGGCGATCAGCGCAACTTTGATCTGGATATGCTGGTCAGCGGTCCCGGGTATGTTCTTCAAGCTGAGGGTGGAGTGAGCAGCACTGACAACGCAGCGGATGAATCTGTAACTGTTTACTGCGGGGAGGATGCGATTTACGGTGTTACCGTGTATGCCTATTCCAGAGGCGGCGAGGGAACCTTTACTATTGAAGCGGAGAGAATTCCTTCTGAAAGACTTGCCGCAGGAGATCCCGATTCTGCAGATACCTGGGCGGTGGTTTCCGGCATAAGCGGCTATGAGTCCCGTGCTGACATACTTTCTCGAGCCAGTATGGATGCTATCGACTTTTACCGGTTTCTCAGGGATGAGCAGGGTGTTGAATCTGACCATATGGTGCTTCTTGTAGACGCAGAGGCAAAAGCCGACGCGTTCAGGAACGCTGTGGCCGGTATTTCCCGCATGGCTGATAATGAGGATCGCCTGATAATTTTCTACAGCGGTCACGGATCTCAGGAACCGCAGGGATCAGGCGGGAGCGAGGAAGCTGACGGAGTGAACGAGGTTCTCTGCTTTTACAACGAGGATATTTCCGATGATGAGATGCGCGAACTGCTTGCGGACTTCCCCGGCTCTGTTTACCTTTTTACAGATGCGTGCAATTCCGGAGGGTTTGTAAACGATTTTACAATCATGGATGATATTCTTATCCTTACAGCAGCAAGAGAAGACAAATCCGTCAGCGAGAGAGTTCTTACGCCGATACTTCTTGAAGGCTCCAGAGGAGCTGCTGACAGAAACGGTGACGGAGTTATCACTGCGAAAGAGCTTGTCGATTATGTGGATGGAATGCTGGCGAGGATCTGTCCCGTCTGCGATTCGGTAGTAAATGAAGGAATGACTGAGTGTCCCGATTGTGGAACGGTTCTCAAGGGTGAGTATCGAATTCCCAGGCCGGAACAGGGACTTTTCCTCAACCCGGATGAAACTGTCTGGGAATAGAAGAAGGTATAAATTGTCAGAGACTGTATCAAAAGATCTGCACCCCCTGGAGAAAACACTGCTGAACTGGCTGTCTGAACATGGCTCCGGCAGTGATATGGAAGCAATGGAGGGTACCGGGATGGATGAGGGCTCCTGCAGAAGGGCTCTTCAATGGCTTTTCTCAAGGGAGATGGCACAGGTCGTTTTCAGTGAAACAACCGTAACCGTGGAGCTTGGACCGGTGGGCTCTTTTTATCTTGAAAAGGGTACTACTCCGGAACTGGCGCTGCTGGAAGCAGTGAGAAACGGTATATCTTCACTGCCTGAAATCCAGAAGAATGAACTCTTTGAAAGGGCACAGTGGGGAAGTGCAATGGGTGCTCTTCTCAAAGCGCGAATATTAAAGAAAAGCTCCGAAGGATTGATCCTGAACGATCTCTCGGGAGGAGTGTTTTCTGCAATATGGAGCAGTGTTTATTCTCCCGCCTCTCAGGGCGAGACTATTCATTTATCCGAACTGGACGAGAAGGTGGCTGCGGAGATATCCAACAGGGCACCCAAAAGAGGAAAATCCAGAGCGGAATTCGTTATCAATGAGACCACAAGCAGCGTTATTGAGATTACCTCCGCAGGGAGAGAAGCTCTTGAGAGCGCCAGAGGCAAAAGTACAATCGGTATTCTTACACGGGAGATACTGGCTTCGGGTGAATGGAAGAACGGGTCTTTCAGGAGATACCAGGTGGATATTCCCCCTTCAAGGATTCACATTGGAAGACTCCATCCCTACGCGATGTTTCTTGATTCTGTAAGGGACAAGCTTCAGGCCATGGGCTTTCAGGAAATGAAAGGACCGCTGGCGGAGAGCGAGTTCTGGAACAGTGACGCGCTTTTCATGCCGCAGTTTCATCCCGCCAGAGATATTCACGATGCTTACTATCTGGAGGATGGGGTTGAAGTTGCTCCTCCTCCTCGTGATCTTGGCAGCAAAGTCAGAGCGGCGCACGAGAATGGTGGAAACACCGGAGGCCGGGGCTGGGAATACTCCTTTGAGTGGGATCGTTCGTTGAGAACAATAATGCGATCCCAGGGAACAGCTCTTTCCGCGCGAACTCTGGGTTCTAACCCGGACATCCCCGGGAAGTACTTTGGAATAGCCAAATGTTTCCGGTATGACCAGGTTGACGCGACCCATCTGCCGGATTTCTTTCAGGTTGAGGGAATAGTACTTGGTGAAGAGATCAACATGAGGCATCTTCTGGGGCTGCTCAAACTTTTTGCGACAGAAGTCGCAGGAGCAACCGAGTACAAGTTTGTTCCCGCCTATTTTCCGTTCACAGAGCCATCTGTGGAGCTTCATGTGAAGCACCCGACACTGGGATGGTTTGAGATGGGAGGTGCGGGGCTTTTTCGCCGCGAGGTCTGTGAGCCAATGGGAATTGATGTCCCTGTAATAGCCTGGGGCCTTGGACTGGACAGAATGGCACTGCTGGCCCTTGGGCTTTCAGACATAAGGGATCTGCTCAACCCTGATCTGGCCAGGCTGAGAGAGATGAAATCAACACCGGAAAAACTCCTTGGGGGTGACGAGAATGCCTAAAATAGAAATACCTCTGGGTGATTTCCTCCCTCTGGCAGGGCTGGAGAGTACAGACGATCTGGAAAAGCTTCTTGAATCCCTGAAGGCGGAGCTGGACGGTTTGTATGAAAAAACTGTAAAGATTGAGCTGAACGATACCAACAGACCTGATCTGTGGACTGCTGAAGGTGTGGCAAGAGGTTTGCGATGCTGGAAGAACGGAGCAGAGTCTCATCTTGATTCCATGGCTGATCCAGTGGCGCATATTGATGTTCACAGCGATCTGAAGGAGATCAGACCCTACATTGCCGCATTTACCGCAACCGGCTGGCAGGTGAATGATGACGGATTGGAATCGCTGATAACCGCCCAGGAGAAAATTGCCTCCAGTTTTGGGAAAGAAAGAAAAACCGCCGCAATCGGCTTCTATCCTCTTGATGGAATCAGTTTTCCTGTGCGTTATGAAACCACTTCTCCCGAAACCAGTTTCCAGCCTCTTGGTGAGGAAACTGAAATGACTTTATCAGAGGTTCTTGAAAAAACAGAGGCAGGCTTGAAATACGCGGGACTTTTGAGTAATTTTCAAGAGTACCCGATTCTCATAGACAGTTCCGGGGCAGTTCTGTCATTTCCTCCTGTTCTCAACAGTCACTCCACCGGGCGGGTTGTTCCAGGAGACAGCCGTCTCTTCTGCGAGGTAACTGGAACTGACTGGCACACCGTTAACCTTACAGCGACTATTCTTGCCTGTAATCTTGAGGACAGAGGTGCGGTGATCAGTACGGTTGAAATAAGGTATCCGGACGGAGAAACAACTGTAACACCCGTACTCTACGCAGACACCCTCACTGCCACATACAAAGAGATCAGCGGGATGATTGGAATGGACGCGGAAGAGCTGGATATT
Organism: Candidatus Sabulitectum sp.; assembly: GCA_021107435.1. Classification (GTDB taxonomy): domain Bacteria; phylum Fermentibacterota; class Fermentibacteria; order Fermentibacterales; family JCC-6; genus Sabulitectum. The sequence continues at coordinate 25,454 of JAIOSV010000105.1, forward strand.
AAGACGCTGCTGTCAAAGATGGATTACTGCGGGATTGAAGTTGGAGAGGATTCTGTTACAGCAGTGATGCCCCCCTACCGGCGGGACGGAATACACCCCAGAGACCTTATGGAAGACATCGTCATTGCGATAGGGCTTAACAACATGACGCCAGTTCTTCCGTCTGAGTATACGGTGGGCTCCGCGGCACCTGTAGAGACCCTTGCCCGTTCAGTAAAAGCTCTGCTTGTAGGTGCCGGCTGCGAAGAAATCATGAGACCCATTCTTACAAGTTTTGACCGGATATCAATCCGTACAAGAACTCCGGAACCGCCAATCAGGATAAGCAACCCCATGACTGCTGAATACGGAGTTGTTTCCAGTACCCTTCTTCCGGCTCTTCTTGAGGTGGAGTCTTCCAGCGGTCACGCTGCCTTTCCTCACAGGCTCTTTACAGTGGGTGAGGTGCTGTGTCGAACCGGCAGCGCTCTCTGCCATACACAGATGAATCTGGCGGTGAGCACCGGTGACGGAGATTTCGGTGCGGTGCACTCTATTCTTGGTATCATTTGTCACTTAAGAGGACTTGAGTTTTCCCTGAAACCGCTGGATGATCCCAGATTCATTCCCGGAAGAAGTGCCGCTGTACTGATAAATGGAGAAGAAGCAGGCATTCTGGGGGAATTTCATCCCGGTGTGCTTGAGGCATGGGGTATTACCGTGCCTGTTGCGGGTTTCGAGCTGCCTCTGGAAAGTCTGAGGGGCTGACCTGTCCGGCTTCTCTCTGAAAGCTCCGTATAACCCGGCAGGACATCAGCCCCGGGCTATAGAAGGGCTGGTGGACGGGCTGAAGGCAGAAAAGGAATGGCAGACTCTTCTGGGAGTTACCGGTTCCGGCAAAACATTTACAATGGCAAATGTTATAGAGAAGATGAATCTGCCCGCGCTGGTGATCTGCCACAACAAAACTCTTGCCGCACAGCTTTTCGGTGAGCTGTCGGGGTTCTTTCCGGAGAACGCGGTTGAATATTTCGTGAGTTATTACGATTACTATCAGCCGGAAGCCTATTTACCCGCGCGGGATATGTTCATAGAGAAGGACGCCAGCCTGAATGAGGAGCTGGACCGGCTCCGCCTGAGAACGACCGCCAGCCTTCTCAGCAGAGACGATGTTATCGTTGTGGCATCGGTAAGCTGTCTTTACGGCCTGGGGTCTCCCAAAGACTTTATGGATACGGGTTTTAAGATTGAAACCGGTGAAACCATTTCCCGGGATCTTCTTCTGATGAAGCTGGTTGGAATGCAGTACAGAAGAAATGATGTCGCTCTTGTCAGGGGATATTTCAGGGTAAGAGGTGACATTGTTGATCTTGTACCTTCCTACTCCAGTACCGGCATCCGCATTGAGTTCTTCGGGGATACAGTAGACAGCATAAAGCAGATGGATCACCTGACCGGTCATGTGATGAACACCATGGAGAGAACCACAATTTTCCCCGCACGGCATTTTGTTACGGGTGAGAGAAAGCTGAATCTTGCCATGGGGCGAATCCGCGCGGAACTGGATGGAAGGCTTCTGGAGCTGCGGGCCTCAGGAAAAATGCTTGAAGCTCACCGTCTTGAATCCAGGACAAATTTTGATCTTGAGATGATGGGAGAAACAGGATACTGCTCCGGAATAGAGAATTACAGCAGACTGATCGGCAACAGGAAAGAGGGTGAGAGGCCGTCATGTCTCCTGGACTACTTCCCGGATAATTATCTGGTATTTGTTGATGAAAGCCACCGTACACTTCCTCAGATCAGAGGCATGTTCAAGGGAGACAGATCCAGGAAGCAGACACTGGTCAACTACGGTTTCAGACTACCCTCGGCTCTTGATAACAGACCTTTGTTCCTGGAGGAGTTTATTGAGATAACAGGCAGAAAAATCTGTATGTCTGCCACACCCGCGAATTACGAACTGGAGATTTCCGGGAAAATCGTTGAGCAGATAGTAAGACCCACCGGTTTGGTAGATCCCGTGATTGAAGTGAGGCCGGCGGAGGGGCAGGTGGACGATCTGGTGGAGCAGGTGAGAACAGCCACGGAAAAAGCCGGAAGGGTTCTTATTACTACTCTGACAAAAAAGATGGCAGAGGAACTCACCGATTATCTGCGAAGGCTGGATTTCCGTACAAAATACATTCACAGCGAGATAGACGCTCTTGAAAGAGTTTCCATACTCAGAGAGCTGCGACTCGCTGAATTCGACGTTCTGGTAGGGGTGAATCTTCTTCGAGAAGGGCTTGACCTTCCTGAAGTAATACTTGTGGCTGTGATGGATGCGGACAAAGAGGGTTTTCTCCGGTCAAGAACAAGTCTGGTTCAGACTGCCGGAAGGGCAGCGAGAAACAATGTGGGGAAAGTTATTTTCTACGCGGACAAAATAACGGATTCCATGAAATTCGCTCTGGATGAAACCGCCCGTCGCCGCGAGATTCAGATGAAGTACAACAAGCTCCACGGAGTTACACCCGCTACTATTGTTAAGAGTCGTGAGGAGATAATCAGATCAACCGGTATCGCGGATATTATGGGCAGGAAGAAGTCCCTGATGGCTGCCGGGAAGGCTGAAGCCTACACTGTGGACAGAATTGCTGAATTGGAAATGAAGATGATTGAGGCCGCGGATCATCTGGAATTTGAGGAGGCAGCCAGGTTCCGTGACATTATGAAGAAACTTCTCAGTCAGAAAAACTGACCCTCCGACAGGGCTTGACATGGCCGGGAATTAGCAGAATGTTTTGCCCGTGATACTGAAAACACAAGGGGTTCGTGCTACTCAAACAAAGAAGAAAGGAGAGTCATGAAGAAGGCAATAGCAATTCTTGCTGTACTTTCTCTGGCGGCTTTCGCTGGACAGATTGTAATCGATCTCCCAGTTGCAGAAAATGATGCCGATTGGCTCGAGTACGATGACGGTACTGCCGCCTGGCTTACATGGGGCGGTATGTACAGAGGTGTATGGTTCAACATTGAAGACTTCGCTCCCGGAGCAACCGGTGCATCAATTGAACAGTCACAATTCTGGTTCTACCATCACTCAAGCTACCCGTGGGATACCTCCGATGTCTACCTTGAAATCTGGAATGGCGACGCGATGGGCCCCACCGCTCAGCTTGATCAGACAATGGTCACAGCAGTTCACTATAACCCTGTCTATGCCACCTACTCAACACCTCTTATCGTCGAAGCTAACTTCTGGGCACTTGCCAACACCGAGATGAGCGCAGGCGGATGGCCTGCAATCCTCGGTGACGGTACAGCCGGAGTCCACAGTTTCTTCAGCGATGACTTCATCGTATGGGAGCCCTGGGGCGATATGGGTGATTACTTCGTAAGAATCCATGTTATTCCTGACGCTATTGACAACACCACATGGGGTTCGCTCAAGGCGACATTCTAGTCGGCTGACAGAAGTACAGCGAATAGTTTGGGCGGGTTCCTTTTTGGGAGCTGGCCTTTTATATAGCGGGATGCGGGAGAAAGGAGAATTATGAAGAAAACGATAGCAATTCTTGCTGCACTCTCTCTGGCGGCTTTCGCCGGACAGATGGCAATTGATCTTACTCCTGTTGCTGGGAGCGATTACGATTGGCTCCAGTACGATGACGGTACTGCCGCCTGGCTCACATGGGGCGGTATGTACAGAGGTGTCTGGTTCAACATTGAGGACTTTTTTCCAGGAGCAACGAGCTATTACATGGATGCATCACAATTCTGGTTCTACCATCACTCAAGCTACCCGTGGGATACATCAGATGTCTATCTTGAGATCTGGAATGGCGACGCGATGGGCCCCACAAATCAGCTTGATCAGACAATGGTCACAGCAGTCCATTATACACCGATCTATGCTGAATATTCAACAACTCTTACCACTGAAGGTAACTTCTGGGCACTTGCCAATACTGAACTGAGTGCCGGTGGATGGCCCTCAATACTCGGTGACGGTACAGCCGGAGTTCACAGTTTCTTCAGCGATGACTTTATCGTCTGGGAACCATGGGGTGAAATGGGTGACTACTTTATACGAGTCGTTTATTATTGGGCACTTGACAACAGTACATGGGGTTCACTCAAGGCGACATTCTAGTCGGCTGACAGAAGTATAGCGAATTGTTTGGGCCGGTTTCCTCGGAGCCAGCCTTTTATATAGCGGGATGCGGAAGAAAGGAGAATTATGAAGAAGGCAATGGCAGTTCTTGCTGTACTTTCTCTGGCGGCTTTTGCCGGACAGATCGTAATCGATCTTCCAGTTGCTGGAAATGATGCCGATTGGCTCCAGTACGATGACGGTACTGCCGCCTGGCTCACATGGGGTGGTATGTACAGAGGTGTATGGTTTAACATTGAGGACTTTATTCCAGGAGCAACGAGCTGTTACATGGATGTATCACAATTCTGGTTCTACCATCACACAAGTTATCCATGGGATACCTCTGATGTCTACCTTGAAATCTGGAATGGTGACGCGATGGGCCCCACAGCTCAGCTTGATCAGACAATGGTCACAGCAGTCCATTATAACCCTGTCTTTGCTGAATATTCAACAACTCTTACTACCGAAGGTAACTTCTGGGCACTTGCAAACACAGAGATGAGTGCTGGCGGATGGCCTGCAATCCTCGGTGACGGTACAGCCGGAGTTCACAGTTTCTTCAGTGATGACTTCATCGTCTGGGAACCCTGGGGTGACATGGGTGATTACTTTGTGCAAGTATATTATTACTGGAGTCTTGACAACAACACATGGGGTTCACTCAAGGCGACATTTTAATGAATCGTTAACGGAAACAACCTGTTTTTTTGTATCTTTGCCCTATGAGCGTCATAGTTGCAAAGACAGCAGGTTTCTGCTGGGGAGTTCGCCGGGCTGTTGACAGCGTTGTTACGGAAATAAAAAAGGGTGAGGGCCCTTTTCGTGTTTACGGTCCTCTTGTGCATAATCCCCAGGTCATAGAAGCCTTGAAAGACAGTGGAGTGGGTATATCCCGTGAACCATGGGATGAGAGCGGCGGTACTCTTTTTTTAAGAACACACGGAGTTACAGTGGAAGAGCGGAGCCGGTTGCGGAAGCTTCCACTTGTGCTGAAGGATCTTACCTGTCCACGGGTAGGAAGAGCACTGGCAATTGCATCAAAAATGTCCAGGAACGGGTACGATGTGATAATTTTCGGAGACTCGGGCCACCATGAGGTAAAAGCTATTCTTTCATCTGCCGGTTCTTCAGGCAGAGTTGTTTCATCTGTTGCTGATGTTCGCAGTCTTCCCGATTTAAAGAAACCGTTCCTGCTCTCTCAGACTACCCAGAACGGTGAAGAATTCATTGAGATTCTCTCAATACTGCGGAAAAGATGGCCTGAAATTGAATCATCGAACACAATCTGTGATTCCACTGCAAGAAGGCAGAAGGAGCTTAGAGAACTGCTTGGCAAGGTTGACGCGGTTGTGGTTGTGGGCGGAAGACACAGCGCGAATACAGAAAGACTGGCTTTAATCGCCGGTGAGACGGGGCTTCCTGTTTTCAGAGTTGAAACCCATGAAGAGCTGGATGCTGAGTCTCTTGGCAACTACCGCAGGGTTTTGTTGTCCGCCGGTGCTTCTACTCCAGGCTGGAGCATCAGAAAAGTTCGAGAGCGTCTGCTGGAAATCCAGGGAGAGTCAACAGGCGCGGGATGGATACGGACAATATTCAGAAGTCTGATATTCAGCGGTGTTCACATTCCATTTATTGCTCTTGTGATTGCCCTTGCCCAGAGAGAGACACTGGGCGGTTCAGGCTGGGGAACAGCCGGGCTTGCGGCAGGATTTCTTTTGTGGTCATTCACTAATTTTACCGCTGTTCTTGAATGCAGACGAGTTACCATGACGAGCCAGAAGAGGCAGGAATTCATACGTTCTCATGAGGGGATCATGCTTGCTTTCGCCGCTCTGAGCTTTTTTGGTGCCTGCGCTTTGTCTTTTCTGCTTGGCACTGCCTGGCTTTTGTGGACTTCCGTAGCTACCCTTTTCTGTTTTCTATACGCTCTCCCTCTTCTAAGAAAGAGTCATTTCTTTGATCTGCTTCGTGCCATACCCGGATCTCGTGAGATTATGTTTACTCTGGCGTGGAGCTTCCTTGTTTGTATTCTTCCTGCTGTAACACTTGCCGGACTTGATTTCAGCCTGAGACTGTTTATCTGGCCGGTGTCCCTGGCTTTTCTGTTTTTCAGCAGGTCTCTGTTTCTGGATCTTGTGGATCTGCAGGGAGACGCGCTGCTTGGAATGGATACTCTGCCGCTGCACCTCGGGGCTGTGAGATGCAGGAAGATCCTGCACGCAAGCGCAACGGCAGGCGGACTGGTGCAGATAACCGCTGTACTCCTCGGGAAGTTCCCGCTGTGCGCACTGGGTTTTACTATTGCCCCGGTTCTTCTGATATGGGCATACATCCGCCTGGAAAAGGAATCTTTTCCATCAGAACTTTCTGTAAGAGTTATTTCTGACGGGAGTCTGGCAATTGCCGGTCTTATACCATACCTGCTTTGCAGCACTTAAGGGGTGCCACATGAAGTTAGTCATAATATTCCTGGCCATTCTGCTGATTCTCCCTGGATGCGGCAGTACACTGACCGGAGAGCAGTCACCACCGGAAGCCATTCCCAACCCTCTTCCCAGTCCCTACCAATCCGTAGTTGTCACCGGAAGTATGGTCAACCTGAGACAGGGACCCGGTACACAGTATGCTGTAGTAGGATCAGCCCATTCGGGAGACAGTCTTATGGTTACAGGTGAGGCACCGGACTGGTACAGAATTTTTGTCCCCGAAAAGTCATTGTTTGCCTGGGTTTATGCCGGGCTTACCTCCGGGGCGCAGATGCCGCGGTAATTTAGGAGCTCACATGATTGAGAGATACGCTGTACCTGAGATGGCAGAGATATGGATCACCGAATCAAGATACTCCAGGTGGCTGGAAATTGAAGTTCTGGCAGTAGAGGCAAGGTACAGGGCCGGCCTGGTGCCTGAGGAAGATTTTCGCAAAATAAAGAACAATGCCTCTTTCGATGCGGAAAGAGTGAATGAAATTGAAGCGGTAACACGGCATGATGTAATAGCGTTCCTTACTTCTGTTTCAGAGTCTCTGGGTCCGGAGAGTCGTCATATTCACTACGGCATGACATCCAGTGATATTCTTGATACCTGCATGGCCACGCAGATTCGAGATTCCGGTGTGCTTATTACGGAAGCTCTGGAAAAATACGGAGAGGCTCTTTCCGGGCTTGTGCAGCGTTCAAAAGGGATTGTGTGTATGGGCAGAACCCACGGTATGAACGCTGAACCTACAACTATCGCGCTGAAATTCGCAGGGCACTATTCCGAGTACCTGCGGTGCATGAAGAGGCTGGAAGACGGCCTTAAATCTTCTTGTGTGGGCACTGTTTCAGGCGCGGTGGGCACTTACGCGTATCTGGATCCCTCCGTTGAGGAGTATGTGTGTGAGAAGCTGAGTCTGGGTGTGGAGGAAGTACCTACCCAGGTGGTGGCAAGAGACAGGCACGCCCAGTTCCTTTATGCTCTGGCTGCTATCGGCTGCGCCATGGAGAGATTCGCGACAGAGTGCAGACATCTTCAGAGAACTGAAGTCGGAGAGGTGGAGGAAAGATTCGGCAAAGGGCAGAAAGGATCCAGTGCCATGCCCCACAAAAGGAACCCTATTGTGGGAGAGAGACTCTGTGGTCTTGCCCGTCTTCTTCGCGGTTACCTTCAGGTTGGTCTGGAAAACACAACATTATGGCACGAGAGAGACATTAGTCATTCCGCAGCGGAGCGGTTCATTTTTCCGGATGCATGCGGTGTTGCCCTTTACGGCCTTTACAAAGCAGCGGACCTGGCGTCCGGGCTGAGGATAATGGAGAACGCTGTAGCGGAAAATGTTGAGAAAGCCGGGGACAGATATTTTTCCCAGGCTGTAATGCTTGCAATGGTCAGACACGGACTCACCAGAGAGGATTCCTATGCCCTTGTTCAGAAGATCGCGATGAGAGCCATGAACAGCGGCGAATCCTTTGCTCACGCGGCTCTTTCGCAGAGTGAAGTAACAGGGGTTGTTCCTGAGCACGAACTTAGCCATATCTGTACAGTAGACAATCATCTGCGGAATGAAGAGTATATTCTGGGCAGAATCGGGCTCAGATGATCTCTGAGGACTGCGGGAAGGGGGAGTTATGGCTGTTGGACTGATTACCGGTTTGCTGTTTGGGGCCATCGTTGTTTACATTATTTTTCAGATTCTTATGAAAAAGAAACTTGGCAAGGCTTCCGATTCAGCCGCCGCGCTCACAAAAGTTGCCAGAAGAGCAACCGCTGAAGCTTCAAGTCTGAGACTGAAGGTACAGGAATTTGAGAAAGGACAGCGGGAGGGAAGCGATCTGATTCTGCTTTTCCCTGATCTGGTAAAGATGATATTCACCGGCAGGGACAGCGATGAAGTGGTGAGTTTCGTGAACAGAGCCTGTCAGAGTTTGCTGAAAGCCAATGAATCAGCCGTGTTTCTTGCTGACAGAACCGGAGCCAGGCTTGGCCTTTCCGCATCTACCGGACTTGATGATGTGCTGGGAAAAAGGATGAACCTCGGGCTTGGGGATGGTTTTGTAGGTCTGGCGGCAGAGACAGGAAGACTTTTGTTCAGGGGCGAAATAGAGAAAGAAAGCGTACTTGTTAGAAGAAACATGATAATGAGTGACATTCCCGGATTTAAACCGGAGTACGCAGCCCCTATGCAGGTGGAAGGGGTTCTCTACGGAGTTATTACCGTTAGCGCGTTCGAGGACAGTGGAACGATGAGAAGGGAAACGCTTAGAGCTCTGGCAGCGGTGGGAGCTGCGGCACTGGTTAATGTAAGGCTTCTTGAACGATTCAGCAGATCCTCAAATCTGGACCCGGAAACAGGCTTTTCCGCAAAGGCTGCTCTTGAGCCGGCTTTGGAGAATGAGCTTGAACGAGTAGAAAGATTTGGAAGTTCTCTGGCAGTAATTGAGCTGGAGCTCAAAGCTGCTGAATCTGACAGTTCCAGCTCCAGAGAAATAATGAGTGTAGCCGCGAAACATCTTATTTCATCTCTTCGCAACATTGATATTGGCATCAGAACAGGTAGAGGTACAATTATTCTTCTTCTTCCGGGAACTGATACAGATGGAATGAAGTCTGTGACAGGAAAACTGGGAGGAGAGCTTCCTCTGCTCAGCACAGATGATGGATCTCATGTGGGATCCGCAGGTATCAGAAGTATTGTGGTGGAAGGGGGCTCAAGGCTTGACGCACGAGATTTGCTTGATCGATTGAGATCAAAGGAATCAATGGAATTTGAAGGGTACTACGAGGCTTAGGAAGGTGATATGTCAAGAATACCAGGCAGGGAAGAGCTGAAGAAGGAGATATCCTCTCGCAGTCTGGCAATGACCGTGGAAGAGGCGGAAAAACTTGCCGGCTACGTGGATAGAATGCCGACTCCATTGGAGTTTCATCTGTTTGACACCATGTGGAGTGAGCATTGTTCATACAAAAGCTCAAAGCCTGTGTTGAGAACTCTGCCCACTGATTCTCCGGGGGTTGTTATAGGCCCGGGCGAGGACGCCGGTATAGTAAGTTTCTGTCATCAGAATGGCAGAGAATGGGATCTTGTTGTAGCCCATGAAAGCCATAACCACCCTTCTCAGGTTCTTCCTGTTGAGGGAGCGGCAACAGGTGTAGGCGGAATTGTCAGAGATGTCTACTGTATGGGAGCCCGGGTTACTGGTTCAATGGATCTTCTTCGCTTTGGAGACCCCGAAGGTGTCAAGGGTGAAACAACCAGGGGAATTGTCAGGGGAGTTGTAGAGGGTATCTGGAAGTACGGCAATGCTCTGGGCGTCCCCAATATGGGTGGAGACACAGAATTTCATCCCGGATACGATGATAACTGTCTGGTTAATGTTGTGGCTTTCGGCATTGTGCCCCACGACAGGATTGTACACAGTTTTGTTCCTGAGGAAGCACACAAAGAGCCCTATGTTCTTATTCTTACAGGCAAACCCACAGACGACACAGGATTTGGCGGTGCTACTTTTGCCAGTGAGGATCTGGATGGTGAGCAGGGAATGGGATCTGTCCAGGTGGCTGACCCCTTTCTTAAACGAGTGCTTTCAGAGGCTAACCAGGCTGTTCTTGATATGCTGTTTGAAAAAGGCGTGAAGTTTGGATTCAAGGATCTGGGTGCCGGAGGCATCGCGTGCGTTACAAGTGAGCTGGCAGCCCACGGAGGTCTGGGAATTGATGTGGACCTGGACGCAGTACCGGTTTCAATTGAGAATCTTTCCCCCGAGGTGATTGCCTGCAGTGAAACCCAGGAAAGGTACGGATTGGCTGTACCGGCTTTTGTGGCAGATGATGTTCTCGCCTTGTACAATGAAAGGTTTGAGTTGCCCAGACTCTTTCCTCATTGTCGAGCAGCGGTTATTGGAAGATTCAACTCCAAACCTGTATACAATGTGATATGCCGCGGGAAGAATGTTGCGGAAACCCCCGTAAACTACATTACGGAAGGTGTTGTTTATCAGCGGGAAGAATGTCCTGTGGACAGCGGAGCGCCGGAACCTGCGGAAAGACCCTGCGATCCCTCAAAAGACCTGATAAGAATACTGACTTCAATTTCCGGGTGCAGCAGAAAACACATCTGGTCATTCTATGATTCTGAAGTACAGGGTGTTACAAGGCTCAGACCGGGAGAGGCTGATTCATGTGTTTCTGTTCCCGTGGAGGGCTCCCGCGCGGGACTTGCAGTAAGCGGAGATGGCAACCCCTGGTATGGAGAACTTGATCCATTCCTGGGTGGAGCTCACGCAGTGGGTGAAGCTGTAAGAAATGTTGTAGCGACCGGTGCAACTCCCATATGCGCTACTGACTGCTTGAATTTTGGGAATCCTGAAGATCCGAAAGCCTTCTGGCAGTTTAAGCAGGCTGTAGCAGGCATTGCTGATGCCTGCTGCGCGCTGGGGTTCAGTGGAGGTGACTACCCACTGCCCATTGTCTCAGGCAATGTGAGCTTTTACAACCAGTCAGCGGGGGGAAAGGCTATTCCTCCTTCTCCCATTGTCGCGGTTTTCGGGAAAATTCATGACCACAGGAAAGCCACTGATATCGTACTCCGTAAAGCAGGCAATCTGATTCTGCTTATTGGTACCAGAAAAGATGAACTGGGAGGAAGCCTTTTCTACCGTACCTGTCTTGGTCATTGCGGAGGAACAGTTCCAGCATTCAGGAGTTCCCTGGAGAAAAGGATGGCAGACTGGGTTCTTGGAGTGATTCACGACAAAAGAGCTCATTCGGTACACGACATAAGCGGAGGCGGTCTTGCAATTGCCGGAGCCGAGATGGCTTTATCCAGTGAAAGATTTGGCATTGAATTCTCTCTTGATTCAAATCCCGTCACTCTTTTTTCTGAGACACCGGGCTATCTTGTGGAAGTTGATCCCCGTTTTATTGAAGATGTCACACTGCCTGAATTCGTTTCTGTGGCTGGAAGGGTTTGTGACGGGTGTTCAGTTTCAGGCAATGGGTGGTCAGTTGATCTGGAGTCTTTGAGAAAAGAGTGGTCGGATAAACTGGCTTCAGTTATCTGGAGAGAGGAGGGTGTCTGATGTCCCGCGCAGCTGTTATCAGATTCCCGGGTTCCAACTGTGAGTTCGAGACTGCCAGAGCACTCAAAAATTCAGGCCTAAACGCCCGGATTTATAACTGGAACGATATTGAACTGCTTTCAGACAACAGAGCTGATGCTTATGTGCTTCCCGGCGGATTCTCTTTTCAGGATCGGATCAGGGCTGGTGTTGTAGCCTCCCGGGAGAGTATCATGGATTTAATTTTTGAAGAGGCGGTGAATGGAAAACCCATTCTCGGCATCTGCAATGGTGCCCAGGTACTGCTGGAAAGCGGTCTGGTTCCCGGCTGGAAGCCAGGGTCTGTACAAGGGGCACTGGCTGGAAATCTCGCACCTGGCAGAAGCGGGTATCTCTCTGGCTGGATTAACCTGAAACCCGCATCTGAAGCGATTGAAAGGTGCCCGTGGCTTTGCGCTATGAGTGGCGAACCCATTCCAGTGCCATTTGCCCATGCCGAAGGCAGATTTGTCTTCAGAAAAGAAGATACGGAAAGTGTAAAAAGCCATATCGGTCTTACTTACTGTGAAGTTGACGGCTCTGCTCCTGACGGTTATCCTGCGAACCCGAACGGCTCAGCACTTGATGTGGCAGCTCTTATGAACGTTGACGGCAATGTTCTTGCGATGATGCCTCACCCTGAACGGAGTTTTTACCTCTGGCAGGTTCCTCCTGATCTGAAAGGTCCATGGGGTGACATGAGGAGGAATTCATCCTTGAAGGGGCTGGAGGATCAGCCCGGACCGGGAGCCATTATTTTCAAAAGTCTTGCGAAGTATCTGGGAGGAAATAATGGATAGAGTTAAGGTCGCGGTATACCTGAAGACACCTGATCCCCAGGCGGTGACTGCTCTCAACACAATCAAGGCAATGAGGCTTCTTCTTCCTCCACTGAAGCTCCAGCGGTATGATCTGTGGGAGTTTGAAGTTTCCAGGGGAGGAAGGAATACTGTTTCGGAACTGGTTGGCCATTTCTCTGACATTGTCAATCCCAATAAGCAGACATGGTTCTTTCCAGAGGAGGACTCTTCTCTTGCCGGGGAGGATACGGAATTGCAGTGGGTAGGTATTGCTGTTCGGGATCATGTTGACAGTGCCAGCGAAAACTGGACAGAACTTCTCAAGCGGAGAGGCTTTCCTGTTGAGTCGTTGCGCTACAGCGTTCTCTGGCGGTTTGGATACCTGAAAGATACTGATGAAGCACTCACAAAGAAAATGGCTCTGGATCTTTCCGTGAGTCATACAAGAGCGGGCGGTCTGTTCAGTAATCCTGTTTCCCAGGAGGTTTCTTTCTGGATCTGAAAAAGAATGTGTTTTTCGATGCACTGAAAGAGGTGAACCGGCCGCAGCAATATATAGGACTTGAATACAACGCTTCTCCGAAAAGATCAGGTTCCCGGGTTACTCTGGTTTATCCTGACACATATGAACTTGGAGCATCCAACTTCGGTCTCAAAGTTGTGCGGCATCTGTTGCTTAAGGCAGGTGAGTACTCCGTAAGGCGCGGGTTTCATCCTGCAGCTGATATGTATCGGATAATGCGTGAAAGAGATCTTGAGTGGCTTGATCTTGAAGCAGGAGATCCCATTTCTGAAAGTGCAGTGGTAGGGTTCGGCATTTCGACAGAAATTCTTTTCACCAATGTTCTTTCACTGCTTGACCTGATGAAGCTGGAATTACGATCAGAAAATCGCTGCGACGGTGATCCAATAATTCTCGCGGGGGGTGGCGGGCTGGCAAATCCCGTTCCTCTTATGCCCTTTGTGGATGTCTTTTTCCTTGGCGAAGCTGAAGCAGGGCTTTTACCGCTGATGGAAATTCTGTGCTCAAGTCTGAATCGGAAAGAAAAACTGCTGAAAGCTGCTGATCTGCGCTCGGTGCTGGTTCCCATGTATCATGACGGTGAGACTGTTCGCTGGGCAATTGCCGGGAGAATGGAAATCGAAGATGCTCCCGTTAAGCAGATTGTTCCCATGGCCACAGTGGCTCACGACCGGGCAGTTGTGGAGATCTCAAGGGGTTGCACCCGCGGCTGCCGGTTCTGTCAGGCTTCACACTTATCAAGGCCTGTTCGGGAAAGATCACCGGAAGATGTTCTGGAACTGATAAGGAAATCTGTTAACTGTACAGGATGGGAGCAGGCCGGTGTGCTAACACTCTCTTTCAGCGATTACTCAAGGTTGAATGAACTGCTTGATGGGTTCAGCGCTGCTGAAGAGGAGATGCATCTCAGAATATCCCAGCCCTCCCTGAGGCCGGATACTCTCCCGGGACTCAGTAGCAGAAGATTCTTTAAGGGCAGCCTGACAATGGCTCCTGAAGCAGGCAGTGAGCGGATGAGGAAAATCATTAACAAGCCCTTGTCAAATGATGAAATACTCCAGGCTGCTGAAACTGCTTCACGAATGGGTGCCCGTGGAATCAAACTCTACTTTATGGTTGGTCTTCCCGGCGAAACTGATGAGGATATTCATGCAATCGCCACTCTTGCGGACTCAATCGCGAAAATCATGGGGAAAAAAAGAAAGGTTACTGCTGCTATTTCTCCATTTGTTCCAAAACCTCACACTCCGTTCCAATGGGTTACCCGGCCGGGGCACGAAGAACTCTGGAGAAGAATTCAGCTTGTAAGGAGCAATTGCAGAAGGGCCAGAGTTTCCTGGAACGATCCAAAGGTTTCCGCGGTTGAATATTTGCTGTGTACCGGCGGTAAGGATTCTCAGAATATTCTGGAGAGGGCTTACCGTGAAGGAGCGGTTTTTGACGGGTGGAGTGATCTCTTCCGCTGGGATGTCTGGGAGAAGTTTGCCGGCGAAGCCCGGCACGCGAATTTCCACGTTGGAAACCCGCTTCCCTGGGATTTTGTGGATACAGGTATAAGCAGGGAGTGGTTGATCCGGGAGTATGCGCGTTCCCTGAAAGGGGAGACTCTTCCTGATTGCAGAGCAGCAGGCTGCAGTGGCTGCGGGGCTTGTGACGGAAACGTACCGCCTTTCCCTGAATTGATCATCTCCAGCAGTGAGGTAAAGGGGTGTCCTGCGGGAAATCTTCCTCTTGAGAGAGTTCGCCTGAGGTATTCAAAGAATGGCCTCTCCCGATTTACCTCGCACCTTGATATGGTGAGAATGTGGACAAGAGTACTGAGAAGAAGTGGTCTTCCTGTGTACTACAGTTCCGGTTTCGCGAGGCGGATGAAACTGGTCTTTTCACAGCCGATTCCTCTGGGCATGAGCAGTGACAGCGAGTATCTGGATTTTCAATTGATGGAGTCTGTTAATCTTGACCGGGTACTGAGGTCTCTTTCTCAGGCGCTTCCCGCAGGTTTCAGGATAACCGCCTTGAAGAAGATTTCGGGGAAGTACAAATCACCCGGGTTTTTAACCGCTGCGGCAGAGTATATTATTGATGGAATTGACAGTACCGATAAACTGGTAGATTACCTGAGAGGGAAAAAGCTTGTATTGTCCATCTCAGTTGTTGGCAAGAATAAAGTATGTGTGATCTCCGATCCTCAAAAAGGAGCTTCCAGACCTGACAGGGTTATGGATGCTGCTGGCGTGAGGTGGAGATCTATTGTCAGAAGTAACATTTACGCTAAGGATCAGGCGGGGCGACTTGTGCCGCTGATTGCAGTAGCTGAAGGAGAAATAGTAAATGAAGGTTGATTTTATTGTCAACCAGCATCCGGAAGTCACTCGAATTGCTGTTATGGAAGATGGCAGACTTATGGAGCTTATCGTCGAAATGGCAGACGACAAGCACATAGTCGGAAATATCTATCTGGGCAGAATTAACGCAGTGCTCCCTGGAATGCAGGCTGCTTTTGTGGATATCGGACTGGAAAGAAGTGCTTTTCTTCATGTATCTGATGTAAGAGAAAAGCTGGCTGATGAAAAAAGCTTCGCGAAAGCTCTTATGGACGGAAAACCGCCCAGGGCGGACGAGACCAGAAAACCGATTGAGAAGGTGCTGGAGAAGGGTAAAAGAATTCTCGTCCAGGTAACGAAGGAGCCCATAGGTACAAAAGGTGCCAGAGTGAGTACCAGAATAAGTATTGCCGGCAGGTATGTTGTCAGCATGCCTGGAGATTCAGTATCCGGAGTATCCAGAAAAATAACTGACCGTCAGGAAAGAAGCCGACTGAGAAAGATTGTCCAGCAGGTTAGAACCGAAGGCTTTGGCATTATCGCAAGGACTGCCGGCATCGATAAGGACGAAGAGAGCTTCAGAACTGATGTGGAAAGGATTGTGAACAAGTGGAAGGAAATAGGTGCCCTTACCGCTAAATCCAGGGCACCGGCTCTTCTTCATCAGGAGCATGATCTTATCACAATGACTGTACGTGATCTGGTTTCTCCTGAAGTAAACTCAATTGTCAGTGATTCAAGGACTGTCGCAAAGCAGATCAGGAAGTATTTAAAGGCGTTCGATACCAGTGTTGCAGGCAAGGTAAAATTCTACAGGGGCAAGACACCAATTTTTGACCAGTACGGTATTGAGAAGGAAATTTCCGGTCTTGTTCGCAGGGAAGTCTCACTGAAAAGCGGGGGATCAATTGTTATTGATCACACAGAGGCTCTTGTGGCAATTGATGTGAATACAAAAAGGTATGTCGGACGCAGAAGGCAGGAAGATACAATCTTGAAAACCAATATGGAAGCTGCCAGCGAGGTGGCTCGCCAGCTGCGCCTTCGAGATCTGGGCGGTATTATTGTGATTGACTTTATTGACATGGATAACTCATCCCATCGCGATAAAGTAGTGAATTGCCTTAGAGGTGAACTGGGAAGAGACAGGTCTCCTACGAAAACATGTCAGGTCAGCCCGATGGGACTGGTGGAAATGACGAGAAAACGTGTGAGGCCCAGCCTTGTTCAATCTATGTCAGGAGTATGCAAACACTGCGCCGGTACCGGCAGAATTCAAACACCGGTAAGTGTTCTCACTGGAGTGGAGCGCTTTCTGGAGAGGGCAGCCAACGGGAAGAAACACATGAATATGGTGGTAACCATTAATCCCGCTGTTGCAAAGTATCTCATGGAGGACGACGGAAGACGCCTTGAATACCTAACCGCGAGAAGTGACAGACTTTCAGTTCATATTCATGAGGATGAGAGGTTGTTGCAGGCAGAGTTTAAAGTGTTTTCTCTTGACACGCATGAAGATATTACAGGTTTGTACTCACCTGACACCAGAACTTGACCTTGAAGGGTTGAATTAGTATAAGTTTGCGCAGTTCGAACAGGAGATAGGACTACGCATTATTAGTGCATTTATGAGATAATTAAGTGGAGGTTTGATTTGTACGCGATTATTAAAACAGGTGGAACTCAGCTCAGGGTTGAACCGGGTATGAAGTTGATGGTTCCCCGTCTTGCAGGAGAAGAGGGTGCTTCTCACATTTTCGAGGAAGTGCTTCTTGTTGCAAAAGATGATAAAGTTGTTGTGGGGCATCCGTATATTGATGGCATTAAGGTTCTGGCCAGAATTGTCGAGCAATCAAAGGGCCCCAAAGTTGTAGTTTTCAAGCGCAAGAGACGTAAAGGATACGAAAGAAAGACCGGTCACAGGCAGCATCAGACCTGGGTTGAGATCGAGAAGATCACAAAAGGATAAACGGGATAGCATGACTCTTGTCCTTTCAGGCAGAAAATACGCCGGGGTTGTAAAGGCTTCCCTGAAAAACAGGGTCAGTGATCTTCAGGGATTGCCGCCGGGTCTTACAGTAATAATGGTCGGTGATGATCCTGCCAGTAAGGTTTACGTTGCCGCCAAAGAGAAGGCTTGTAAAAAGGTCGGTTTTAACAGTCACGTAATTCACCTGCCGGCTGAAATATCAAAAGCTGATATTCTTAGCGTTATTGACAGGCTGAACGCTGACTGTGCTGTTCACGGCATTCTGGTTCAGCTTCCTCTTCCTGATCACATTCCGGCTGGTCTTATAGCTTCAGCAGTATTGCCTGAAAAGGATGTTGACGGTTTTCACCCGGTGAACGTGGGAAGACTGTGGAGAGGCGAAGAAGGTCTTTTCCCATGTACGCCCTCCGGCATTGTTGGTCTTCTTCACCATCATGATATTCGCATGTCCGGGAAAAAAGCCCTTATTGTGGGAAGATCCAACATTGTCGGGAAACCTATGGCTGCTCTTCTTCTCAGGGAAAACTGTACAGTGACTGTTGCGCACAGTCGTACCGCGGATCTTACCGGACAGTGCCGAGATGCTGACATTCTCATTGTAGCAGTGGGCAAACCGGAAATGGTTCAACGAGACTGGGTGAAGCCTGGAGCGGTTGTTGTGGATGTTGGAATGAACAGAAACAGTGACGGAAAACTGGTTGGAGATGTTGCCTACGACGATGTCTTTGCAGTTTGTTCCGCGATAACTCCGGTTCCCGGAGGTGTGGGCCCGCTTACAATTGCTTTTCTTCTTGAAAATACATTCAAAGCTAGAGCTAAACTGCTGGCAAAATAGTCATGTTGCGTTTATGCTGGAATCAGGGCAATCAAGTGCCGATTGTCCCGTTTCTTCTGTTTTTTAAAACGGTTGACGAACCAATACGATTTATAGTATCTCTACACATATGATTAACTACAATTGGAGTGGCTATGATTTTGTTTTCCATTTTGTTGCTGGCGTTCTTTTCCACTGCGGATTACCCTGTTGTTGAATCGGTTGATCTGCTTACCATTGAAGACCTGTCTTTATTGGGTTTTGAAGATCGGCAGAGTGTTCTTTTGCAATCAGGCACCGAATATATTCCGATAGATACCGAATCAGGTCCGCTTTTGACTAATCTCATTCCAGGTTCCACAGGAGATCTTGTTCTCGTTGAAGTTTACAGGTCTTTAACTCCATACGATCTTGCTGTTCTTGATCAGGCGGGGTTGTGGCCAGTCGGCTTTGCTCCGGATGACAACAGTTTTGTTGCAGTGGTCGGGGAGAATCCGACGCCGAATGCCCTTCGGGGCTCTGGATTTGTTAGAAGTATTACCCGATGGCGCTGGGAGGATGCAGTTCTGCCTCAAGATCGCCACTGGACCGGTGGGTGGCTTGTCGGAATGGCTCCCGGCTTTATCCCGCCCGTCGGCACAGTATTTTTAGAACACTGGTGGCTGGTTTCGGGTCCAGTGGAATCGGGCGCTCTTTCAGCAGTTCCCGACAGATCACAAACTGCCCGTTCCCATTCTCTCAATCCTCAGGCGGATGACAGTCGTCAGGTCAGCGGGTTTCCGGATCTGTGGACCTACTACACAGGTCTTGGTGTACTGGTTGGCGTTCTTGACACCGGAGTCTGGTCTGAGCATCCGGATCTTGAAGGCGCAGTGGCAGCAGGTGTTCCGGATCTTACAGGTCACGGCACCGCTGTCTGTGGCGTTATTGCTTCAAGAGGAGAAGTTGATCTCGGCTGTGAATTCAATGGACGCGGAGGTGCGCCGGATGCTCAGGTTTATGTGATTCAGAGGCCTGAATCAATGACACCTGCGCAATTTGCAGCGTTTTACACTGAATTCTCCTCAAACAACTGCTGCATTGTGAACAATTCCTGGGGGTTTGACGGATCGACTTCATACGATGGGTTCTGTCAAATCGTGGATACCTATTCAAGGAACGGCAGACTTTCAGTTTTCAGTTCCGGTAATAACCCTGTACCCGGCGCAGTTCCTTCTCCAGCGATTTCAAGGAACGCGGTTACCGTGGGGGCGGTTACCTTTCTCCCGGACAGTGACGGGAATGTTCTTCTTGCCTCATACACTGGAAGAGGCCCTACAGCAGATGGAAGGCTTAAACCCGATATACTTGCCCCGGGAGGGGAGTTCCTCGAATCCACCATGGAGTACGGAGTTGCGACAACAAATGCGCAGTATGGAGGCTTGTGGCTTGATGACCCGGTGAACCGATGGCCCGATGAACCTTCCTACACCCGGTTTGCCGGTACCAGTATGGCTGCGGCATTTGTTTCAGCTGCGCTGGCAATATGCGAGGAGAAGTACGGGGATCTTTTCAATCCGGAGGATGCGATGGCCATTTTAACAGCTTGCGCAATTCCATTGAAGAGCAACACAGGATCTCCTGAATCCGGTTATGCCACATCTGCCAGCGGTTTTGGTCTTCTCGATGGATATCATCTTCCCGGTACCTACTTTTCGGAGGAAGTAGAGCGATTGCTGTGGATTAATTCCATCATCGTGGAGGGAACAGGGTCGAAACAATGGATGATGTATGTTCCTGCATACACCAGCTGGATGTCCGTAGGTCTTGGATACTCGGATGTTCCTTCAGTATCTCCTGATATTCAGGTTGATCTGGATATTACTCTGATTTCGCCCTCCAGTGTTGAATACAACTATCAGCTCCCCGCAGGTGTGACATCCCAGAGTCCTGTTGAAAGGATCGTAGTGGAGGCTCCCGAGCCGGGCGCATGGCATGTGAGGGTTTCCGGCGCATCATGGGCGGATCCCGGTAATCCACTGGAGCAGCAGCAGTTTGCCATCTCAGCCTACCGCTTTGCCAGGGATCCTGAACTCAATGTAACATTTCCCGTGGATACCACTATTTACGCTCCTCCCGGCGGGGAGCTGACAATTCCAGTTTCAATTGCGAACATCGGAGGGTATGTGGCAGTGGGCGCATGGGCAACTCTCAATCCACCTGCTGTTTTTTCCGGAGACGTCAACATCCCTGCGTTCATGGGTAATCTTGTTTATAAAAACTCCAGCGCGTCGGCAGAATTCACTCTGCAGTGCCCTGATCAGCCGGGAACCCATATCGTTGATGTAGTTGCCGGCGCGGGCAACAGAGGGGTTGACGATGCTTACGGTCAGTTCACCATTATTCTGGCCTATCCGGATCTGACTGTGTCTACTGCATCTCCTGATGCCTCTCCTCCTTTCGAAGTGGGACAGACTGTAGGGTTCAGCGTTATTGTCAGCAATGACGGCGAGGGTCCATCTTCCGCGACTCAACTTGCCTACTACATTGCAGATGACCCGGATTCACTGGATCAGCCTGTTCTGCTTTTTGATGTGCCTCCACTGGAAAGCGGAGAAACAGCTTCATTCAAAGGAGGTTACAGGTTTACATATTTCGATATAGGCAACAGATATCTGGTATCTGTGGTGGATCCCGATTCTCTTGTTGTTGAACATGATGAAACGAATAACACCTCAGCTTACGGGTCATTCACTGTTACCGGTGAATTTGCTCCGCCTCAAAACCTTGTCGCTGTCAGTGGTAACAACGGCTTCATTCCGCTGAACTGGGATCCTCCAGAGGCTGCTGCTGACGGCAAAGGGCTGACTTCATACAGGATTTATAGATCCATCAGCCCTCTTTCACCTGAACCCGATCCGATTGCTGAATTCGGTACAGATACCGTATCATGGGCGGATTCCATGGTAGTGAATGGAATCGGTTACTATTACTGGGCTACATGTGTCTATTCGGATCCAGACGGAGAGAGCCAGTACAGCAATATGGCTTCTGCCACCGCGCAGGGTCCCAGCGGATCTCTGGGGGGTACCGTAACAGATGTTTATACAGGGCGGGATCTCGAGGATGTTGTTGTTTTTATTCTTGGTCTGGGAGTAACAGCTGTAACTGACAACGTCGGTTACTATTACTTCGAAGAAGTGCCAGTGGGAGCTGTTCCTCTTTGTGTAGATCAGGATCCATATATTGCGTTTTCCGACACTGCAGCGGTTGAGGAGAACCTTTACACTGAATTTGATATTGCTCTTGTCAGGAGTTTCCCGCTCAGGATGACTGTAATACCCACTCCTTTCACCCCAAACGGTGACGGAATAAACGATACAGCTTCGTTTGTCTGGCTCGCGGCGGAGGGCGCGGCTATTAATCTTATCATCTTGAACATTGAGGGTGTACCTGTAAGGAACATCACCGGTGCGGAACCTGTGTGGGACGGACGTGATAATCTTGGGAATTCAGTACCGTCGGGAGTTTACGTTTTCCATGCCTCAGCTCCCGCAGGGGAGGTGACGGGAACAGTATGTGTAGCAAGATAATAATTTTTGCATTGATTCTCACCCTTGCATCAACAGTACACGCGGATGTACTCAATCCCGGTGCTCGTGCCATGGGTATGGCCGGAGCTTTCATCGCTATTGCTGATGACGCCTGGGCTTCCTGGTGGAATCCTGCCGGTCTTCTTCGATCCGGCAGGCTGATGGTGGGAACCGAGTACACCAGCTTCTATCCGAATATGGATCTGAATTCGATAAATTACGGTGCTTTAGGGTACGTGCAACCTGTTACACGATTCTCCGCCTTCGGTCTGGGCGCAAACATTCTCAGCGCTTCAGATCAGTGCACTCAGGGAGAGGGGCTTCTTGCTCTGGCCTTCAGGCCCGGGATATTCCCTGTTTCTTTCGGTTTCACAGGACGATACATGTTCAGAGATTACGTGGACAACGAGTTTACTTCGTACGATCCGCTCTTTGCCGAAAGCGGTCTTCGAGCAAAAGCTGTTTCTGCGGATTTCGGCTTCCAGGCTGAGCTTGGCAGAAGGGTGACTCTCGCGGGGGTGGCCAGAAACCTTATTTCACCTGACATGGGTATTGGGGAAGAAGATGTACTTCCCATAGAGATATCCCTCGGAGCCGCGTTCTATCCAACATTCATCACGCCAGTCATTCAAGTTGACTGGTCTATGGATGATGTGGATGGAGAAAAAGACATTGACTTTGCACTCGGGTTGGAGAAGTGGTTTGGAACTGCTTCCACCTGGGGCTTCAGAGCAGGTTACAGAGCCAGAACCCTTGGGAGAACTTCAGAACTTTCAGCGGGCTTATCCGCCAGGTATGAAGGTGCGCTTCCTGTTTCTTTTGACTATGCTTTTGCCCTTCCCATGAACGATCTTCAATCAACATGGGGCAGACACAGGGGAGGGCTTACATTCAGGCTGGGTGGCACTGAATGGCTTGAAAACGAGCCCAGGGTTCCTCTCCCTCCGCTTGTTGACAGAAGGACGTGGGAAACTGGTACAGATCTGTACGAGATTTGTCTGTGGGCCAACAGGGATGTTCAGAACGACTCGCTAACTATCGCGCAGTACGATCAGATACCGCTGAACAGCACACTTAAACTTGATGACAAACAGGTTCTTTATGCCTATTTTCCGTCCAGAGCCACTTTCGCGGAAGAGGACATCAGAGATCTTACAACAGGATTCAGGGTACCGAGGTACTGGCTTGAACAGAACAACCTTGAGCTGAGACTGCTTCGACTCTTCAGAGTTGAAGAAGACAACTCTCTGGTGAGAATGCCTGCGGCAATCATTGACGAGGATGAGGGATACTACTATTTCGAGGCATCACTGGATAGAATCGGAGATTTCCTTATTTCCTCGAGAAACGCGGAACTGGTTATGGTTGAGCCGCAAACTGTGTATGGTGACGTGGACAGTGTGGACATTATTGAAGCCAGCCTGAGTTTCAGGGTAAGCAAAGTATGGATGGACAGGAACAGAATTAATCCCGCGACTCTGGGGCTTACAAGGGTAAGAGGCGGTATTCCTCTGGATGTGAATTGCAGACAGATGGATGAGGATTTGAATTACCTGTATTACGAAACTGATCCTGTCAATCTTTTCCAGTTTATGATAGTCGCGCGGGAACGCGAGGGATTATCAATGTCAACTATCTACTTTGACAATGCTATAGGCGACATTCGCCAAGATCAATATCCTGATCTGGACAGAGTAATTCAGACATTGAAGAACAACCCTGGCGTCTTCGTTTCTGTAGAAGGACACGCGGACAGTGACGGTACCTTTGGTTTTAACGATGGCCTTTCAACTGAGCGTGCAATGAACGTGGCTACATACCTTGAGACTCAACTCAGTGACTACAACATTGAGATAGAGCCGATCTGGTTCGGAGAGAGAAGACCGGCAGCAGCCAACGATGATGAACAGGGAAGGTCACTGAACAGGCGGGTGGAAATCGTTATACTAAGAAGGTAGAAATGCTTTTACGGAGGGTGGGAAGTATATGAGCGCTACATCAATTGTTCTTCTTGTTGGGGTATGCAGTTTCTGGGTTGCAGCAGGAATGATGGCCGCCCTTTTTGGAAGAACCAGAAAAGCTCTTGAGAGTGTTGAGAAAACGCTTGAGAGGGTACGGAGTGATCTTTCACAACTGACACCGGTTCTTTCGGATACCTTCATGGAAATGGAAAAAACAGGCAGGGAGGTTGGGCAGACTGCTGCCGAAGTCAAAGTTCTTGCCAGAAGGGTCAATGCAGGTTCAGGAGCTTCTATTGTGAGCAGTACAGTGAATTACCTTCCAGCAGCTCTGACTGTACTGAAAATCATCAAGCCGCTGTTTGAGAAAAAGAAAAGCAGGAAGTAATGAAAAACCTGTCTGCTGTTTTGTTTTTACTTCTGCTGCTTTCCTGTGTTTCCTGCAAACAGGATTCTCTTGGACCTGTTAACGGAGTTCTTGTTGTGTACAGTGCTTCTCTTACTGAGTTCATCGATCTTGGCGGTCTTCAGGATCTTCATCTCATTGTGGAGACGGTGGATCCTGAAGAAGTTTTCAGTTTCTCATTCGCGGAAACAAACGAATTTCATGGAACGCTTAAAGCAAGAAGAGTGATTCTTCTTCTCCTCGATCCTTCTGAAATTCATCAGATTCCTGGAAAGCTGGTGGAAAGCGATACAGGCATTTACAGTGCCCGGGACGTGTGGGCACTGAGTCAACAGGTATTTGCGGTGGTGGTTGATCCCGAGTCACCGGAACTTCCTGCAGAGCTTCCTGATATGCTGGAAGCTGCATATGATGATCAGATGCACGACTATATCTATGAAAGCTTTGTCAGCACCAGTATGACTTCGCCGGAAAGAATGGATAGTCTTGCTGTACTTGGCTTTTCTCTGAATGTTCCAAAGTCATTTAGTGTAAGAATATGGACGCCGGATGACGGTTTTATTCAATACCAGAGGCAACCTGATGACGAGTGTCTTCTTCTTTTCAGCATAAGGATACTTGCTACTGATACGGAACTTACTGATTCAAATGCTGTTCTGGCCAGGGAAGCCATGGCTCGGCTTTTCTTTTACGATGCTTCTGCAGATTCTGTTGATCGGGTTAGAATTACCACTGTACCGATTAACCAGTACGGGCTGCCGGGCTGGGAGATTACCGGAGTCTGGCGCAACCCGGAATACCTGAATGCCGGCTCCTTTACAACCAGGGTCCTTGACTCCGGCGGTGAATGGTATATTCTTGATATGGAGGTTTATAATCCGGGCTACAGGAAAGAGCCATACTTGCGTGAGGGCTGGATCATCATGGATACGTTCCGTAAGGAGTAGAAAGTGCCACACATAGAAAGTGATATTCAGGATTTGTATCAGAAGTGGCTGTCCGGGCCAACACCGGCGCTTTGTGTCAGATTGGCAGGAAAGCTTCGTCATTCTGAGAGAAATAAAGAAGCGCTTGAAGTGGCCAGAGATGGGCTGGGCAGTTGGCCCGACAATATTTCTGTCAACGTTATTTTCGGAAGGTGTGCCCTCTCTGAAAAATTAGCAGATGAGGCTCTGAAGGCATTTGAGAAGGTTATTTCTATTGATCCTCTCAACCTGATAGCCATTAGAAGTCTCGCGGAAATCCATTACATCAATCGGATCTGGAACCGTGCAATTGAGCTCTTTGAAGAATATCTTTTTGAGTATCCGGGAGATCCTGAGATTGAAGAAATGCTGAAAAAGTCCCGGGAAAAGATGAAAGAAGCCGCAAGAGAAGCAAGGGTAACCGGACAGGATGTTGCTTATCCGGAGACCGGCAGGATGGCTTCCATACTTGCGGCACAGAAGGAAACAGATGGAAGCAGCGGTGCAGACGAGCGCAAGGAAGTTTCCACAGTTACATCTGATTCTATTGAACGTATGGACAGAGCTCCCAGAAGTTTGTTCAACCTGTTCACTCCCGAAGAGTGTGAGGAATTGGGGCTGTCGGCGTACGAGAAATGAGTAGAGTAGCCATTTTCAACGGGCCTAATCTGGCTTCACTGGGTATCCGAGAGCCAATGATTTACGGTTCTACTTCAGCGCTGGAACTTGAATCCCTGCTTGCTTCGTGGGGCAGGAAGGCAGGGTTTGATGTTTTATTCAAGCAACTTAATCTTGAAGGGCGGATGGTTACCGCCATTAATGATGCTTCTGAGCGTGTTGATGCATTAATAATCAATCCGGGCGGGCTTTCACACACATCTGTTGCCGTGCTTGATGCAATGCGCGCTTTCAGTGGCCCTGTGGTGGAGGTTCACATCTCTCAGATACACAAAAGGGAACCATACAGACACAGAATGCTCACTGCCGGAGGTGCTGAAGTTGTTATTTCCGGTGCTGGTATTCGCGGATATTTTTTGGCAATAGAAACAGTAAAAGAATTGTTGCGGAGGTAAGCAATTAATGGCGACATCTAACGATTTCAGAAGAGGCATGGTTCTGGATATTGATGGTAAATACTATCAGATAACAGAGTTTCAGCATGTCAATCCAGGCAAAGGCGCCGCCTTTGTCCGATCAAAGATGAAGGATGTTATTCAGGGAAAAGTGATAGAGAAAACCTGGCGGGCAGGAGAGAAGGTTACAGAAGTCAGGCTGGAAAGAAGAGTTTACCAGCTTTTGTATCACACAGATGATTCGTATACCGTTATGGATCCCGGAACCTATGAGCAGATGGATCTTTCCGGAAAGCTGGTTGGTGATGCTGCCAACTTCATTACGGATAACTGCCAGGTTGATGTACTTTCCGTTGGTGATAAGCCCATTATGGTTGAGGCTCCCAACTTTGTTGAACTTATAATTACAAAGTCTGATCCCGGTTTAAAGGGAGATACAGCAACCGGAGGAACAAAACCCGCAACCCTGGAAACTGGTGTTGTTGTTCAGGTTCCTCTGTTTGTAAAGGAAGGCGAGAAGATCAGAGTTGACACCCGAACCGGTCAGTACATGGAAAGGGTTAAGTAAAATTGCTACAGGCTGAAGTACAGTGACTCGATATATTTGTCCTGCCAGGCTCTTGCCCTCCATATCTGTCCTTGAGGAAACTCCAGAAATATGGCCAGAGCCACCTTCCTTCCGCTTTGAGCGGTTAGAATCCCGGCGATAGTACACGTATCACTAAGAGATCCCGTCTTTCCCCTGAAAGCCCCGGCTGGTATCACACACATTCTCCTTGAAAGCGTACCATCCACACCGTTTACAGGGAAAGAAGCCAGGAATTCCGGTCCGAATTCAAGTGAACCAGCCCCGGCGACGAATACAGCAACAAGTTGTCTCGGGGTCAGGAGGTTCAATCGTGAAAGCCCTGATCCATCGGCAAGCTGCCAGCCTCGTGTTCCCGGTACCAGGCTGTCAAGAAGTGCGCCGGAGATATCGCATCCAGCCCTTGTGGAACCAGGTTCCCCTGTTGTTTTACCAGCCACAGTTCTAAGTATCTGCTCCGCTACAATGTTTCTGCTCCACTTGTTCATTGAGCCCAGAATTATCCAGAGCGGGTCAGAGTACATTACTGCGGTAGTGGACAGCGAATCATCGGGTTTACGGATTCCAGAGTAACTTGCATTGACTTCCCAGTGGTCAAGTTCGTCACAAAGAACCTGAGCCAGTTCCCCGGGGGCTCCCGCAAATGGCTTGTACAGGATCTCACATGTGTTACTCTGGATAGTTCCGGATATAGTCATTTCAGGTTGCCCGGTTTCCCAGTTGCCGCCTGTAGCTGTTAAAGCAGTAACCTGACCTGTGGTGAGATTTCCATTGAATATTCTCAGCCCAGGCAATGGAGGGTAGCTGAAAAGTCTGATTGTTCCGTTTACCGATGCAACCACAATTTCGAGTACATTGTCTCCAATGCACAGAGGTTCTACCGGTGGACAGTAAGTTCTGTTCCAGTCAGTAACATCCCAGCCAGGCAGATGAGATTCCCCTGTCAATGCTGATGGATCCAGAAAAAGACTCCAATTTGTTCTTTCGGGGAGGACAGCTGCCGTTTCCATCGCTGCTCTTGTCACATCTTCTATGGACAGTAATGGAGCTCCAGATCCAACAAGAAAAATGCTGTTTGTGAGAGTATCCACCTCAATGGTGGTATGATAAACGTGAGCTGCCCCCAGCGTGCTCAGGGCAGTGAGGGAAGTCACTGCTTTGACAGTACTCGCGGGCCTGAACGGTGTATCCGCGTTGACGGTGATCAATACATTTCCAGACTCCAGATCTACAGCAAAAATACCGGAATTCCAGGTGGATGGAGTGTCCAATACCGGTTCCAGCTCGAGAATAACAGTCAAGATCAGTGACACACAAAAAAGCATTTTACCTCCTGTTGACATTTCAATTTGAAAGGGTAACAATAATGCTGTTGTGTGTGCTTGTAAAATCAAAAACCATATTAAGAGAATGGAGTCAGTTTTGAAGAGAACAGCAATGTTGTTTCTTGCCGGTTCAGCAATTTTGTTGTCGGCATGCGAGACAGGTCCGGAAAACGGCGCTGATGGCGCGGTCATTGTAATTGGGGAAAGATCTGTTTACCGGGAAAACATAAACGAGTCATTCGAGAGATACCGGGGGGATACGCTTTCTGTTGACGTATTCAAGGACAATATCATTGCCAGAGAACTGTTCATTGCCCATGCTGTTGAACTCGGGCTTGACAGCGATAGAGAAGTGGTGCGACTGACTCACGAAAGATACAGAGAAATTCTTCAGGGGGAGTGGATTTCTGTCGTTCTGGATCAGGTTGAACTAAGCGATGAAGCCGTCAGAGATTTCTGGGAAAAAATGGGCACCGGCGTTTCCTACACCTGCTTCTATCATGAGGACAGCTTGCTTGTAGACAGCGTCCTTGCAATGGTAAGAGCCGGCGAGCATCTCTCCAGATTCACTGCGGAATTAGGTATGGATGATGTCATCAGGCAGACGAATGGTAGAATTACTCTGGATGAGAGATGTTTCTGCAACGTCATGGACTTCGAGCATCTGATTGCAGCTGAAGCTGGAGATATTATTGATCCATTCCCCGTTCCCCTGGGATGGCGAATGCTTCAGATTGATTCAATCTGGACGTATACTACCGAACCATTCGAAAGTGATTCCCAGCGTATTGCTTCCATGCTGCTTGCAAGATCCAGAGAGTCCAGGAAGATATTTCTTGAAGACAGCCTTAAAACTGCTTATAATGTTCAGGTTAACCTGGATGTACTGAATCTCATTGCAGCAAACGCTGATGATCAGGGTGTAATGTTCGGTATTTTTCAGCCGGAGGAAGAAAATCTTGTTGTTGTATCCTGGAATGGGGGATCAAGAACTCTCTTCTCCGTGACAGAAAACATTCTGGGTCTTCCAGGATACCTTCCCAGATACACAGATGATATTAAGTGGCTTGATGATTATGCAATTAGACTTGCTCTTTTTGATATCGAGATGCAGGAAGCAATACTGCTGGGTCTCGACACAATTCCTCAGATAGCACACAGGCTGGATGGAAAGCATTGGGAAGCTGTTCTCGACAAATACTATGAGATGGTAATTTCAGTGAGAATTGTTTCAGACTCAGCTTCCATCAACGATGTTTACCTGGACATCCGGGATAATTATCCCGTTCAGGAAAGCCGTGTTTTTAATGTGCTGTATCTTGAAAACACTGATAGAATGGAAGCCGCTGAAGCAATGATGATTTCAGGAAACGATGTTCTCGCGGCGATTGATCAGTTTGAAACTTTCCCTCCCATTCTTGCCGAGGGGGAGGAGACAATTACAATACCGCTGCAAAGACCCATGATTCCAGAGAAAGACAGAGACGCTCTCTTCAACCTGATTCCAGGCGAAGAAGCAGTAATAATTCTCTCAGACTCAACAGGGCTCTGGTTTCGCCTGGATAAGATCAATGAAGAAAGAACCGCGTTATTCGATGATATCAGGGAGAGAGTTGTTGCCGAGGCCAATCAGAGATTTGAAACAGAGGTAATTGAAGCTCTTGTTGATAGCTTGTCAGCGGTGTATCATCCATACGTTGATGAAGAGTATTTTAAAGAGTTTTATATTCCTGTTGAAGCGGATTCAGTTTCAAGTACTGATAGCTCACTGGAGGTTATATGATGCGCTGTAGGAATTGTGGCCATGATAATCACCGCAACACCGGGAATTGTGATAATTGCGGATTCAGGCTTGAGCCGCAGGCGGATTCCATGAAGGACCAGAGGGCTGCTTTGCAGAAACCCCTCTATGACGGAAAGAGCAGTAACGGAAAAGCTCCTGAGCTGACAACCCCTAAGAACGGTAGAGCCGGTTTTATAGGTTTGATGGTTTTTATCCTGGGTACTGCCGGTGCTCTGCTTATCGTCAGCAGCTTTGACCGGGCAGAATATGAACCTGAAGTGGAAATAGCGCATGACCTGGTTGAGGAGGAAATTCCAGTTGATTCGCTACCCATTATGCTGGGTACTGATATAGTTTATGTTTTTAACGCGGAAGGTACATCGGCTTCACCCAGAACCAATGTAGATCTTTCCCTCATTCCGGAGGGTACCGGGGTTTCTTTCCTGGGGAACGGCTCCATGTCCATTCAACCTGTGGTAAATTACATGTTGCAGAAGATCAGCAGTAATGACTTCAGAATGCTGGCTCCGGATTCGCTTTTCGCCTGGACTGACTCAACTGAAACTGATTACATGGCAATATCAATACTTCCTCTGCTGGATGATTCTGCCGATGTTCAACCTGTGGAATTGAAGATTTTGTTCACTGATCAGTGGTTCAGATGCATTATCGAGGAATTCAACAAGGATATTGTTGAACCATCCGAAGGCTACGGGTTTGACGAGAGAGTGTTCAGGCGCGGAATGGATCAGGCAGTGCGAACCATTAGCAGAAGAAATACTGACGAAAGACCGGTATATGTTACTCTGCTTTTCCCGTCTGAATCCACATTCGGCGATGCGATGGAAATCGCCGAGAGCGTTTTTGTCAGAATCGACTCTCTCGGGTATGAAGGATTCAATATTAAATGGGTAAATGTTACCAACTAACTGTGATACTGTCCGTGGAAATTTGAAGCTTTCCGCAGAAGAGAAAAACAGCATTATCCGTCGATTTGCCGGAACGATCAGATTTCCAACTGTTTCTGCTCCAGAGAGTTTTTCTCTGGAGCCTTTTCATGAGATGCGTGATTACTCTGTGAGTGTATGGAGAGAAGTATTCTCCAAACTTGAAATGGAGCTTCACGGTGGTGCGTCAATTCTGCTGAAATGGGCGGGTAATCCGTCACTGCAACCGGTTATGCTAACCGCTCACCAGGATGTTGTTCCCGCAGGTGAATGCAGAGAATGGTCTCATGATCCCTTCGGGGGAGAAATTTCACAAAACAGAATATGGGGCAGGGGAACCATTGATTACAAGTGCGGATATGGGGGAATGCTTGAGGCCGTATCTATTCTTCTATCCCGGGGATTCAAGCCAGGTCGCTCCGTTTTCTTTTCCTTCGGTCACGATGAGGAAGTGGGTGGTTCGGCCGGTGCTGAAGTAATAACAGACAGCTTGAGAACAAGGGGCATTGTGTGCAGCAGTGTTCTGGACGAAGGCGGATACATTTATTCCGAGCCGGACGGCAGTTTTACCGCCGAGGTGGCTATTGCAGAGAAGGGTTACGCTTCTTTTCGATTGGTGGCTGATGCAATACAGGGGCATTCCTCAGTACCTCCGGAAAGAACTGCAATCGGGATTCTCGCAAGGGGTATTGCCGCTCTTGATGATGCCTCTATGCCCCAGCCCGATGTACCAAACGATATAAGCTCTTCAAAATGGCTCGCGACTACATTCGCGCCAACAATTCTTTCGGGCGGATGCAAGGAGAATGTTCTTCCGGGAAAAGCAGAAGTTATCATCAACACAAGGCCATCTCCCGGCAGTTCGGTTGCTGAAGTTTATAAATTCATTCATAGCACAGTAGAGCCGTTTGGTATTGCTGTTGAACTTCTTGACAACGCGAGTATCTCAGAGCCTTCAACTGTTTCCAGTGTACAAACTAAGGATTTTTACGCGCTTAAGACTTCGATTCTCCACACTATTGCTGCTGGAACCGGATTCAGATGTGGAGTATTTCCGGCCGCTACCGATTCAAGAAGGTATTCACTGGTAGCGGAAAATACATACAGATTTCTCCCCGTTCATCTTGATCAGAGAGAGGTCGGGGCTCTCCACTCCATTGATGAGAGCATTTCCATAACAGATTATTTAAGGTGTGTGGAGTTCTATGCGGAGTATATCTCAAGGGTCTCCCCGGAAGGCTGAACACATTCAGCGAGCCGCTGTTGCTGGCCTGATAGTTAATGTTCTTCTGACTTCATTGAAGGGATATGCGGGTATTGCAGCCGGAAGCAGGGCTCTTGTAGCAGATGCTGTACACAGCCTTTCTGACCTTGCGACTGATGTAGCGATAATAGTTGGAGCAAAGTTCTGGTGCAAACCTCCTGATGATACTCATCCGATGGGACACAAAGGAATAGAAACTGTTGTCAGCCTTTTCATCGGGCTGATGCTTCTGCTTACCGGCGCAGGTATAGCTTTTGACTCCCTGAAGGCTCTTGGCAGCGATACAACATCGGTGAGCCCGGGCCTTCTGGCAGTTTTTGCTGCTGCTGTTTCGCTTATTGTAAAGGAATTTTTGTTTCGCTGGACCCTGAGAAAAGCAAGGGAAACAGGATCCGGGGCACTTGCCGCTAACGCCTGGCATCATAGATCCGACGGGTTAAGCTCAATTCCTGTTCTCATCGCGGTAACTGCTTCAATGCTGAGCAGGTCTTTGATGTTTCTGGATAGCATCGGGGGTGTCATTGTCTCTGTATTCATAATAAAGGCCGGCTGGAAAGTGTTGCAGCCTGTTATCGGGGAAGTAACTAATTCAGCCCCGCCGGTGGAGGTAGTTGATAAGATGATGAACGCTGCCCTGGGAGTGAAAGGTGTAATCAGCATTCATCGCTTCAGGGCACGTATGCAGGGCGGAGGGGTTTATGTTGATCTTCACCTGCAGATTGAAGGAGATTTATCTGTAAAGCATGGGTACTTGATTGGGAAGCAGGTGGAGGATAGTATTACAGACAGTGATTCATCTGTCAGGGATGTAATTGCCCGAATAGAACCGTTCTCTCCCTGTGGCGATGCCGATAACTGCCAGAATCCGAAAAAGAAAGGGTATTTACACAAGAAAAAATAATCAATATGTTGCTTCTCAGGGGGGGAGAGGGAACTACTATGGAGTTTAAGGTTTGCAGCAGTGCTTTTACTGATGGAGGATATCTTCCCGGTTGGTACTCTTCATCCGGCATCAACGCTTCTCCTCCATTCGGATGGGCAGAAGAGCCTGAAGGAACAAGAAGCCTGGCTCTGATATGCCACTCTTCCAGAGACAAGGTTCTCTGGGTGTTATGGAACATTCCAAACAACAGGAAGACTATTTACGGCAGGCTTCCTGCCGAGCGTGTACTTCCCGGCGGGATGTGTCAGGGGGTTAATGACCTTCTTGGTACAGGGTGGACCGGTCCTGCTGAGAAGCTTCCGGATCTTTCATTGAGATTCTCTTTGTTCGCTCTGGATCAGAGTATGAACATTTCAGATGCGGAAGTAACTGCGTCCATGCTTGAATCAGCCATGGAAGGACACATACTGGGGGAAGCCGCAGTAACCTGTGTATACTCCTGAGAATTCCCCCGGAGAGACATACTGGCCCGGCAGCAATATCGTCCGGTGGTGTATTATCTTTCTCAATCAGGGTTCGTCTATCAGCGTGACAGCACAACTCTCAGGAACAGTATCATTCTCTGACTGAATCACTTATTGAATTCATGAGTCACAGATTACAGGACTGATATCTTCTTCACCTCTACTGCATAAGACCTTCTTCTGTAATTGTCTATATTGAGTATGCTCCTTATTGTATATTTGCCCGGAGAAGAAAGGAGACTCTGTTGATCTACCTTGACAATGCTTCTACTTCCTGGCCCAAACCGGATTCGGTTATTGAGGCTGTTTCCGATTACATAAGAAACATCGGGGCCAGTCCTGCCAGAGGAAATTGCACAGCAGCTCTTGATGCCCTTGGCGTTGTTCTTGACTGTCGTGAGGTTGTTTCATCCTTTTTCGGTGGCAGTAACCCCCTTAACGTAGTATTTACTCACAATGTAACCTGGGCAATTAATACAGTTCTTCACGGAATGCTTAACAGTGGAGACAAAGTTGTATCCTCCACAATGGAGCACAACGCAGTAACTCGTCCGCTTACTGCGCTTTCGGAAAAAGGTGTAAATGTAGTCTACTCTCCATGTGACGGACAGGGGCATCTTGATCTCAATGTTTTTGAAAAGAACATCGCCGGAGCAAAACTGGCAGTTCTAAACCACGGATCAAATGTTACCGGAACGGTGCAGGACGTTTCGGCTATTTCAAATATCTGCCGTTCCAGCGGAACAGTCTTTATGCTGGACGCGGCTCAAAGTGCAGGGATAGTACCGGTGAACTTTGCCCAGGGGGTAGACATAATTGCGTTCACCGGACACAAGGGGTTGCTTGGAGTTCCCGGAACGGGTGGGATGGTTTTTGCTGACGGGTTTAATCCGGATCAGATACGATCCCTTGCCCAGGGGGGTACAGGCAGTCTGTCTGAAGAAGCCAGGCAGCCTGATTTTCTTCCCGATCGTTTTGAAGCCGGTACAATGAACGGTCCCGGGCTGGCCGGGCTTCTTGCCGGAATTGAGTATCTGAATTCTATTGGTTTTGAGGAGATAAACAGAAGAAAAATGAAGATTGCAGGTATGCTCGCCAGGGGTATTGAAGAAATTACTGGTGCCACAGTATACAGACCGTCATCAGGCAAACCATGGACTGCTGTTGTCTCATTTACTCTGGGAGATTCGTGTACCGCATCAATTGCCGATTACCTTTCGCGAAAGTTCAATATCTGCTGCAGGCATGGTTTTCACTGTGCCGCGTCCGCGCACAGAACTATTGGTACATTCCCGGGAGGTACAGTAAGGCTCAGTCCCGGAATATTTACCACTGTCAGTGACATAGAGAACACATTGGAAGCTGTGAGGATGTACTGTGAGTGATTACCTGTACATGATATTCAAATCAATGACTCATGTGCTTGCTGCCGAGAGAGTGGCCAGAAAGAGCGGAATTTCCTGCAGAATGGTACCTATACCAAGAAGTCTTTCGACCGATTGCGGAATGTGTATTTCTGTAAAAGCAGAAGACGGGGATTCCTTTCTCAGTGTTGTGAAGCAGAAGGGTTTTACGCCGGAAAGAGTAGAGGAGCACAAGGGCTCCGGTCCTAAAAGCAGATGTTACTCAAATTGATCAATTGATCAGCATCAGCATCTTATCTGAATCAAAGTGTTGCTGAAGTTTGTCAATAGCGCGGTTTTTCAGTTGTCTGACCCGTTCCCGGCTGATTCCCATGGTTCGACCGATTTCGGCAAGGGTATGTCTTCTATTGGTACTAAGCCCGAAGAAGAGGCTGATAATAGTTTTTTCCCTTATGTCCAGAGTTTCAAGCATCTCAAGTACGCTGCTTTTCAGGGAATCTTCCACCACAGCATCTTCCGGGGTTTCATCGCCTCTGGCAGGCATCATGTCCTGAAAGGTTTTATCGCTTCCATCGTAAACCGGCCTGTCCAGAGAAAGGTGTGTGCTGTGAATTGAGAGCATTCCTTCAATGTTTTTCCGAGGTACATCAAGCTGGCCCGCAATTTCATCTGTGGAGGGTGCGCGGCCCAGGTGGTGTCCCAGCTCTCTGGAGGCCCTGCCCATTCGATACAATTCATTTACCCTGTTGAGAGGCAGCCTGACAATTCTGGAATTCTCCGCGAGCGTTTGAAGAATTGCCTGTCTGATCCACCAGACAGCATAGGTGATAAATCTGCAGCCGCGGTTCTCATCAAAGCCCCTGGCGGCCCGGATCAGACCTACATTTCCTTCACTTATGAGATCCTCCAGAGCTACTCCCTGATTCGCGTATTGTTTGGCGATACTCACCACAAATCTGAGATTAGCTTCCACCAGGATTTCCTGTGCTTCACGGTCATCGGCTTTTATTTTTCTGGCCAGATCCGCTTCTTCTTCGGATGTCAGAGATTCTTTTGAGCCGATCTCCCGGAGATACAACTCAAGAGATTTCCCCTCAACCCTTCGAATACCCAAAGAACCACACCCCTTCAATGTCAACAGTAGCAGATAACTTGCTACAGCACGTATTGTTACTATCTGCAAATAAAAAAAGCTGTTGTCAAGAGATGAAAAGGAGAAACCCACTC
Source organism: Candidatus Sabulitectum sp. (assembly GCA_021107435.1). Lineage (GTDB taxonomy): Bacteria > Fermentibacterota > Fermentibacteria > Fermentibacterales > JCC-6 > Sabulitectum. The sequence goes on from JAIOSV010000105.1 coordinate 61,479, forward strand.
CAGACAGTGAGTGACAGCTTGACAGCAGAATTCTTTCTATTCCGAACTGGAGACTTCCAGACTTGATCAGAGATTTCTCTGAACCGTGAATCAATGCTGCGGCAGGAGTATACGACTGTATCCAGCTCTGCCTGATACAGGGCAGGAATTGACCTTGAAAAACCGGCCGTCGTGGAGGTTACTCCAGTAAGAGGGGTTTCAGGCCAGAGGAATGTCTCCACTTATTACTCAGCACCCTACTTGACTTGATTCCGGTATACCTTCATACTGATTTGTAAACTGTATGTTTTACTCGATGG
>JAIOSV010000016.1 GCA_021107435.1 Candidatus Sabulitectum sp.
GAGTCGTAGTACTCAACTCTAATGACCATGCAGTTGTCCTGTCGTACCCAGATCAGTCGATTTGCGTACAGCTCATCAGGCTCCAAAGAAACCGATTCAACAACCCAGCATGTTTGACCCTCAGGGGTTTCTTCCCGAAGAAGAGTGTGAGTGTCTTCATCCACATTTCGATCACCCATGTCGTCATAGGTAAAATCCGATCCCATGAAGTAATCTTCGTTTGATGATCCACTGATGCGACGCACCATGCGAAGTGCTGGTAAATAGAGCCAGCGATCATCATCGCGCTGCTCGTCTTCATACTCCCAGGACAGGTAACCTGTTCCGGCAACATCGGCAGGAGCAAGGAAAACAATTACCTGTTTACTATCATTGCCGTATTCTTTGCTGTAACTGCGCATTTCGCGGACACGCGTAGAACCTCGATGATTGATTAGAGTCATTTCGAGTTCGGACTGGCTGTCATCTCCGTCATCCCGTTCGTCAACAAGGGCCATGATGGCATATCCTGTAAGCTGGGATTCTTCCGCTTCCAGGTGCGATAAAGTTCCGAGTAGCAACGTAATGACAGTAATGAACAGTTGATTTTTCATGATATACTCCTATACTTTATATTAGTGAATACCGTTCACTAATTTTATAAATGCAACTATCGCAGCTGCTTCCAGGTTCGTTAAAAACATCGCGTTTCCCTGTACCAACAGTAAACAGTGTTCATTAACAATCATCTGTTGCCTCCTTAGTTAGATGCGTCTAACTATTATGCAGATTTTCGATCCCTTCTTTCCTCAATTACTCTGTCCAAAGCTCTTGAAATGCTGCTTACACTTGAGCGGCGAAGCATCATAAACGGCTTCTGCATTTTTTTACAGATTTTCTTTACGCCGAGGGCCGCTCTGTGACTGTTCATATCCACAGGGCATAACACAACATCAGCCCAGCTGATTCCCTCCCGCCATTTTTTTTCACCGGAATTTTGTCTTCCGTCATAATACTTGAAGTCTCCTCGGGGGTAAATTCGTTCAGCTTCTTGCTCCCGAAACTTGCAATTACATCAACACAATCCTTTTCTCCGAAAAACAGGTTTATCTTCCGGTTGCTCACAGGACAGACTATGTATGGAATACTGTCCCTTTCCAGCCTTGCCTCCGCCCACACCTTCAGTGACATGGGGATTGTGTGCAGAACCAGATTCCTCAGTCCTTTCCTGTATTCGTAGACATGATGGTTGAGAACCTTCAGATCATTGTCGCTCTCGGGAAACATCATCTTAATCTTCTTTGAAACAGGATTTGACACCAGCCCAGGAAACTGCCTCCAGCGCCTGCTGCTGGAGAACAATTTCAAGAACAGGACCGGTAGATCCGGTTTCCCTTGATCGGAACTTGGTGTACGGATAAACCCCGGACACCTGTATAACCAGACCGAAGTTCTCCTGCCCACCGGAAAGCCACTGAGAAACAAGTGCCGTAACATCTACTTCATGCCATCCGGTTCCCAGAAAATGATAAGAAACAACAGGTTCCGACGCATGAGATACATGAGTACCACTCCATGATTCATCCCATGATTGGGTCACTGCGTATATCTCAGTATAGGTTCCCTCACCGGAGGGGCATACAAAGAAGGAATTAATCTTCAGTGTTCCGGAATTTACAACCCTGCCATCGTACTCCGAGGTATCCCAGAGTATCATGGTTCTCTCATCGGGATGCCCGGCTGAAGGCTTGTTGGCAATATCAAGTTCGTTTAAACTTCCGAAACAACCGCCTGCAGGTATTGTATAGGTATCCCCCACTGGATCCAGTTCAACCGTTTCACCAAAGGCAAGAACGGTGAAAACTAGAAGTACTTCAATAATTTTCATGTTATGCTTCCTTTCCGTATTTCCATTCCTGACTCATCAGAATCCAAGTTCAACTCCAAGGGTAATCTTTCTGGGAGAAGCGGGACCGTAGACATAACCGGCATCTCTTTCGGCACCCTGATCCAGATCCTCCTGAAATTCATTGGTAATGTTTTTTATGCCTGCTTTGACAGTAAAAGCGTTCTCCAGAATTCCACTCTCAACATTCCATCTCACATCTGCGTCAAATGTAACTGAGGGATCTGCAGTGTTGATAACTGGTTCTTCTGTATCATGCGGAACCTCCATTGATCCTGTGTAGTTCGCCGCAAGCAGTACATCAACACTCCGGGCTGCTTCCCAGTTCAGACGAAGGTTTCCATAAACATTTGGCGTTCTCATAATGCGGTCTGACCATACTCCTTCGAAGTATTCAACCGGCTCATCGTAAACAGCTTCCTGAACTGTTATGCCGCCGATGATTCTCATCGATCCCATAACAACTCCCAGTTCTGCTTCCACTCCCTGAACATGCGCTCCACCCTCGTTGACTCTTTCGAAAACCAGCTCTCCGAACTCGTTCTCACCGACCTCCTCAAGGGCAAAGGCATCTTCCAGATCGGTTCTGAATCCACCAAGCACCATACTGACCGGCGTGCCTCCGATCACATTGCGATACTCTCCACTGAAGTAGTACCCGGCACTCTTTTCTTCCTTGAGATCACAGGCATTCACTATTATTCTCGGTGACCCTCCTACAACCTCTATGTGAAGATCCTCGTCGAAAACCTGCGGAGCATTAAAACCTGTTGTTACTCCCCCTCTGAATGTAACTCCGGGATTCACCCTCCACTTCAAGGCTGCTCTCGGGCTGAAAATCATTCCGTCCACCTGGGAGTGATCATCAACTCTGACACCCAGGAGTATCTCATACTGATTGTTGCGTCCCAGCGTAATGTCGTCCTGCAAAAAGATGCCGATATCTGTGTAGGTATCGTCTATTGTTCGAACACCTTCTGTGAAAGATCTGTCCTCAAGTCGCTCACGGGTTCCCTGCACACCAAAGGAGAACAGCTGACTGCCCAGTTGAAGGTTGCACTTTCCCTGCGAACTCAAAAGCGGGTTTTTCGTGATTCCGTAACCTGCGGCAGGATCGTAATCCGGTGATGCCGGATCTTCTCCGCCAAGCCCTCCATAGAAAGAGGATCTCTCGGTATAAGCTCCGGAAAGATTCACGGAATAGTCAAAGACTGGAGATAGTCTCTGCTCCCACTTCACTGAGCCACCGTATCTCCATGTCTCTGTACCTTCCGATACATCCACAAGGTGATCAGGTACATCTATGTTGTCTCCGCCCCGTCTGTTTTCGTGAATGTAGTGGGCGGACAGAGTAAGATCCGATAATTCTGTGGAATTAAGAAAAACACTTCCACCAATACTCTCACTCCTCAGTCTTCCAATATCCGAAAATCCGTCTGAATCCACATCAACTTCTTCCCGGTGGCGAAGTCTTCCGTAAACAACCATTGAAGCAGCGTTTCCCATATCCACAGCAGTTGATGTGAATGCAGCACTTCCTTCCCCTCCGCCATCCACATATCCACCTTCAAGAACCACAGTAGTAGCGGCTTCCTCCGGCCTTCTGGTTATCAGGTTCACTACACCGGCCACTGCTGACCCGCCGTACAGAGCTGACCCACCGCCCTTGACCACCTCAATTCTCTCCACCATCTCAGAGGGGAACTGCTCCAGACCGTAAACCTTTGCAAGACTGCTGACTACCGGATCTCCATCTATAAGTATCTGTGTGTACTGACCTTCAAGGCCGTGAATTCTAACCTGGCTGAAGTTGCAGTTCTGGCAGTTGTTCTCCACACGAATTCCTGTTGACATATCCAGAATGCTGAAAAGATCCGGGGCCGAACGCAACTCTATCAGATCCCTGCTGACAACTGAAGTTGCTACAGGTGTATCAGCGAAGAACCTCGGTGTTCCCGTCCCGGTAACTACAATAACAGAACCACCTACAACCACCGGATTCATTGCAATCCTGATTCCTGATCTCTCCGATGTATCGACTCCAAGTTCCAGCTCTCCATGCCCGACGGAACTGACTCTAAGAGTTACCAATCCCTCATTCACACCGTCAATGGTGAAATTGCCCGAAGCATCCGTGAATGCCCCCAGGCCCGTACCCTTTACTGTCACAGTAGCCGCAACAAGAGGTTCCCCGGTGACAGAATCAACTACCGTTCCGCTTAAACTGCCTGCATTGGCATGCATCGCAAGCAATGCAATCAAAGCCGACATTATCAATTTCATTGTTTTCCTTTCCGTTGTGATATTTTTCTCTTTATCATTCCGCATTGTTAGCCATTTCTAACTTTTACCTGAAAAAACTCTTCCTTTTTGCCAGCGCACCTTTCATGTACGCTTTTGTTCGTTCTCCTGTATTAGTTGCGTCTAACTTTTGCTTCAAAAAAATCCTTTACTCTGCATAACTCATGTCCTGTTTTCTCTGTGGTCACAGACAAATCCCTTTCCATCCACCCATCGTCTTCCACCGAACTGACACGCTTTTGCAAAACTCAAATACTCTACAAGTCTTTCAAGCACATCATCCGGAATTATGTGTTCCATCCTGCAGGCACATTCGTCAGATGTATCCTCATTGATGCCCAGTACGCTCATAAAAAACTCTTTGAAGACAGCGTGTTTCCTTGCTATTCCGCTTGCAAGCCTGTCTCCCTCGGGAGTCAGCGTTACTACATCGTATGGAGCATGATTCACAAGACCGTTCTTCGAGAGATTCCTGAGTGCGGTCGTGACCGAGGAAGCGGCTACATTCCGCAACCGTGCGATGTCGGAAGGGCGGGCTGCGCCTTTAATTGCGACTATACTCTGAATGGTTTCCAGATAATCTTCAAGACTGGAACTCAGCTCCATGCTTCCTCCTGTTTTAGTTACATCGTACTTTTTTAGTCTTGTCTAAATTAACAATATCCCGTACCCCTTGTCAAGTATCTCTGTCAGAGTTCTTTTCCCGAACTCTTCAGAAGCATATATTGTTCCTCTGCGGAATCGCAACTCGCTTGACTGATTGAGAAGACGAAAGACCTCTCACCTACTGGAGACTTTCTTTGAAAAGTATGACCGGAATTCTTAATCTTGCAGCATCTCTGGGACTGCTTGTTCTCGGACCAACACTTCAGCCATTCATGCAGAACCTGCATTTGCAGCAGGTGACTGAACATGAGTGCCCTAACTGCTCTTTCCGCGGTTCTGAAGATCCTTCAATTCCCTCATTCTTCAACTTCCCGGCAATCCGGCATCATGATCACCACAACTGCGCTTTCTGCTCAGGACTCAAGAACTTTCAGCCTTCAGTTGATTATTCTTTTCCTTTATGGACTGCTGAGTTCCCGACAATTCCTGCAGCAATCAGTAACCCGGTAATCTCAGACCTTTCTATCACTCTGACAAGGACGGCAAGAGCTCCTCCACGCATTCTGTTCAGCACATAGACTCACAACAACTCTAAGCTGAAGGAGATGACATGGGGAGGAAAGTCCCTCTTCTTGCCTTCATTCTGATAGTGATATCAGGATGCAGGGATGCGGATATTTCCGAAATTGTTTCAGACGATTACACATTCATGCGGGATACCATTGGAACAGTAATACATGAAAGCAGAGCCAGCAGCAGACTGCCCGATACTATGTCCGACAGCAGTGACTCGCCGATGCACTCTCCGGGGCAGAGAAATGCAAGTACTGCCTGGTTCTTCTATCAACCGTGGGCGGCAAAAGCCTATTGGGGGAAGCTGCTGCGTGATTCTCTGATACTTCTTGGTCTTTCTGTTCTTCTCCTTTTCCTCACCAGGAAGAAGGATGACAGATGAAACCGTCCTCGCATAAACTGGATGTTCTGTTCCTGTGTGCCGTGCTGGTCATGCTTTTCCTGGCTGGAGACTCACCGGTAATCAGAACAGCGTTCCTCAGTCTTTCCGGTATTGTTCTTGAAGCTCTGCCATTTATGCTCATTGGAGCCATTGCAGGGGGACTTGTTGAAGAATACCTGCCTGAATCAGCAGTTACAAAACTGCGACAGAAAAAGATCAAAGCCATAATGATTGCGGCACTTGCCGGTCTCGCTCTTCCAGTCTGCGAATGCGCCGTGATTCCGGTTCTTTACAGACTGCTGCGAAAGGGCATTCCCCCGGAAGCTGCTCTTGCCTATATGCTGGCCGGGCCGGTGGTCAACCCGGTTGTGTTCACTTCAACTCTCGTTGCCTATCGTTTCAACCCGATGGTCCCCGCTCTGAGGGTAATTGCCGGTTACATCATCGCTGTCTCCGTTGCCATTCTTGTGAGTAGAATTCTGAAGGGAAGAATCATCAGAGATGACATTCCCAATTCATCCCCGTCCAGCATTAAAGGCAATGCAAAAGAGCCAGGGATTATTCGTGCAGCAAAGCATGCGGCTGAAGACATACTGAAAGCGGGAAAGTACTTCGTAATGGGAGCTCTCTTTGCGGGACTGCTGCAATCGGCCTTCGGGAGAGATGTGCTCCTCAGCGTCGCCTCAAATCCAGTTCTGGCCATAGCGGGAATGATGATTCTGGCTTTTCTTCTCAGTATCTGTGCCGATGGCGACGCTTTTGTAGCTGCATCCTTCGGAAAAGCTTTCTTCCCCCTGTCATCCCAGCTGGCGTTCATGCTTCTCGGGCCGATGCTGGATATAAAGCTCCTTCTGATGTATAGAATTGTATTCCCCTGGAAGACGGTGCTTGTTCTGATTCCCTGTATCACATTGACAGTATTCCTGGTATCTCTTCTGCTGCATCTGCTGACTGGAGCTGCTTTATGAAACGGTTTCGTTCTGTTCCCATGATGCTCGCTGCAACTGTATACCTGTGCTGGCTAGCCGCCTTTATCTGGTTGCTCTTCGATGGCAGATACATGATGTACCTTTCCAGAAAACTCTGGCCGCTTCTTCTCCTGGGTTGCATCGCATGCACAACTCTGGTAATTGGAATTCTCTCTTCAAACAGAATAACCACAAAGGAAAATGAGAGCAGAGAAGACATTCTGAATACCGCCATTATGCTTGTACCAATTCTTTATTTTCTCGTTTATCAGGGAGATACTCTGGGATCATTCGCTCTTGAAAGAAGAGTCGTTTCCATGGTTGAATCAATAGAATGCTCTGACTTGACCTCTTCTGACGGGGATACTCTGCAGACAGATATTTACCGGCTTCTCAACGACTATTCATCTGCATTCGGCAGACATGTGGTTCTTGAAGGCGCACTTAACACATCATCCTCGCAACCGGTTCTCTACAGGTTTCTTATTGTATGCTGCCTGAATGATGCTATTCCGAAGGCGATCTTCTTTGAGTCAAACTGCATTGATACCCTTGAAAACGATATATGGCTGCGCCTGGAAGGTACGGTGGATTCACTGCATGTCGATGGAACCGTCTACCCCTTCATCAGAAATACTGACGTGACTGTGGTGCCCGAGCCGGACTCCCCATACATGTATCCATGATTTGTAATAATGAATTGTATACACTTACACAGAAATATCCGTTTCAGTAGCTTTCCAGAAAGGGAAATGTGATGAAAATGTCTCCATTCGGTTATCTGTTCAAATTCATCGGGTCATGGCTGAGCTTTGCCGGTCTGTACGCTGCCTTTTCGGTCTGCCCATTCTGCGGTCAACAGGGATGCCCGGCAGGGCTTGCCACATCCGGAATTGTCGGAGGTTTTCTTGCTCTCTGCTTCCAGGACTGGAAACGGCTTTTTACATTCATTGTCAGTAGAATGAAGAACAAATGAAATGAATCGCCGGAATTGCATCACATGCAGGGAAACCACGGGCTTCAAGCTGTGCCTGTTTCCCGAAAAAGATGAATACTCGTTACTGCAACTTCGGGGAGCCGGCACATATGTTTGTGTCATTCTGTGCCTTGTCCTGCTTTCGTGACATTGACCGGGCAGAGTTGCATGCGTTATTATCAATCAGGTAAGGAAAACAGGAAACTGATGAGTGTTGCCGGGAGCATATTCTGGAATAACAGCATAATCAGTTTCCAATCAGTTATTGGTCAAGCAGGGAGAATCAGTTCGAATGACCGATTCTATACAGACACTGGAAAGCAAACTAAAATCGGCAACCGATAAGGAACGTATTGATCTTCTAATTGATCTTTCACTGAGAAATTTCAAAGTCTCTCCCGTTAAAGCCCGTTCCTATGCAGAAGAAGCCCTTAGTCTGTCAGCATCCAACGGCTCCAAACCCCTGAAAGCCAAAGCACTCAGAACACTTGGCAGAGCCTGCCTGGGGCAACTTGCTCATGCTGAAGCCCTGAAACACCTTCACAGCTCTCTTGCCATTTACGAGAAGCTTGATTCAAAACAAGGCATTGCCGAGGTACTTTGTAACATCGGGCAGGTGTATCAATTAGGCGGAGAACAGGATAATGCTCTTGACTACCTTGGAAGAAGCGGGATGCTTTTTACAGAACTCGGTGACAGGAAACAGCTTGCCAACATCCTTAACTCAACGGGCCTGGCCCTTCTCAGCGCAAACAGAGATGAAGAAGCCCTGAAGTGCCTGACCGAATCACTTGAAATGGCTATCGAAGAGAATAATTCAAAAACAATCAGAAGCGCCACCAATAATCTTGGTATGCTCCATTACAGGAATGGTGACCTGGAAAAGGCTATTGTCTGCTTTGAGAAAGCTGCGAAACTCAGTAAGCAGGAGGGAGAACTGAGATCACTTGCGGGCAACTACATCAACATAGGCACAAGCAATGTTCAGCTTGGCAATTACATCAGCGCCCGGGAATATCTGGACAAAGGCCTTAAGCTGGCTGAACAGTCAGAAGCGCTGGATTTCATGATGCAGGGATACCATTCCCTCTGTGAGTTATACGAAAAGGAAGAAAATTTTGGAAAGGCACTTGAATGTCACAAGAAGATGAGCGAACTTGAAAGGAAGCTCTTTACTCTGGAGAAAAGTAAAACCATTGCCGGGATTAAGGCCAGATACCAGACAGAAAAAGCTGAGCAGAAAGCAGAGATACACCGCCTTAAAAACATAGAACTGGTCGAAAAGAAACAACTCATAGAGGCGCAGGCTGAATCGCTTCAAATAGCCTATGTGAAAATCAGTATCCACGAGGACGAACTAATCAAGAAGAACGTGGAGCTTGAAGAACTTCTTAAGGAAAAGAACAATTTCCTCAGCAGAATGGTAGAACACATCTCTGACGGAGTGATGATTGATGATCAGAAGAGCAGGATTCTTTACGCCAATGACCGTTTCCTGGAAATATTCGGTTACTCCCGGAATGACCTTCTGAATATGGATTCTTTCAAATGCATTACTCCTGAATGGAGAGAAAAAGTACAGCGTTACCGCACGCAGTACCTTGCTGGCGAAGACGTTCCAGACAGATTTGAGTTCGAAGGCCTTAAGAAAAGCGGACGCAGAATCTGGCTGGAGGTTGGTGTTGCTCCGGTTGAACGGGACGGCGTTTCTCAGGGCATCCAGTCTCTGGTGCGGGATATCACCAGTAGGAAGATACTTGAGGCTCAACTCCTGCAGTCGCAAAAACTTGATGCTGTCGGAAGACTGGCGGGAGGAATCGCGCACGACTTCAACAACCTGCTCACTGTGATAACGGGGCATACAGACTTCATTCTTTTAGATATCGCTGAAACCCATCCCATGTGGCCGGATGCTGAGGGAATAAGCAAAGCCGCCGACAGAGCCTCACTGCTCACTCAACAGCTTCTTGCATTCAGCAGACAGCAGATATTGCGGCCGAGACCCCTGAACCTCAGCAAAATAGTCTCGGGGCTCCAGAGAATGCTGAGCAGGCTGTTGAGTGAGGACATCCGGATTGTCACATCCTTCCCGCAGGACGCAGGATGCGTTTTCGCCGATGAAAGCCAGATCGAACAGGTAATCGTAAATCTGGTGATAAACGCAAGAGACGCCATGAAATCAGGCGGCAAGCTCACTATTGAAGTTCGCGATCTTGATATTGACGAGCACTCACTGGTAATCAATCCTGATCTTCATCCGGGCCGGTACATGCAGCTCTCTATCGGCGACACCGGATGCGGAATGGACTCGGAGATACAGGCTCGTATCTTCGAACTTTTCTTTTCCACCAAACCTGGCGGAAAAGGCAGCGGTCTGGGTCTTGCCATGGTGTACGGCATAATTAAGCAGAGCGGTGGAGTTATTGAGGTAAGCAGTGAACCCGCTGTCGGCACAACCTTCATTGTGTACCTGCCCAGGGTTGAAGAAGAACACATTCAAGATGAAGAGCAGACTGTACAAAGCTCTGAATCGGGCAAGGGAGAGAACATCCTTCTGGTTGAGGATGATAAAGCCCTGAGAGACGTTGTTGAGCGATATCTTGCACGAGAGGGATACAAAGTGGTATCTGCCGAATCGGCGGAAGAAGCGTTAAAGCTTTGCAAAAACACCAGTGAAAAACTCCAGCTCCTTCTTACCGATATTGTATTGCCCGGCATCAACGGGGTAATGCTTGCTTCTCAGCTGAAAGAGACCGGATTTAACGGCCGGATCCTCTATATGACGGGCTACACGAAGAATGAGATTATCCCTGATGACATAAAAAAAGACGGCAAGCGGCTGCTGGAGAAACCATTCAGTCTTGCTACCCTTCACCAGAAGATAAGGAATTTACTGGATACAAGGTAAAGCTTAGTACCATTTATTGAATTGCGTACGATACTGAAAACTGAAACAGGGGAAGGAGTACTTGCTCTTTCCCCTGTTTTGCGCAATTTTCAGTAATCAACTCCCAGTCTCAATATAATAACAGAGGAATCTTCGCTCTGCCCCTCGGGGGTAGCTGACGGGGCTTTGTACTCTGCGGTCACATAGCAGCCGGATGAACCCACACCGGCTTTCACCCCGGTTGCAATCCAGGAGTATTTGTAGTCACCATTGTCCGCATTGCTGAATCTATCCCATTCCTGATACTGAAAATACGGTGTGACGGAGGAAATTGATTCTGAGTCAAGCTGGAACAGGTATCCGGCCTGCGCGATCATTCCGGTATTCTCCACATCCTCCGCGGCCATGGTGCATCCGTCCACTATCATCCCCGGGAGCAATCCGTTAATCTGGAAGTACTCTCCGCGAGCCATAAGCCCGCTGGACGAATAGTCGAGACCAAAACCGTATCTTTCTCCGTTTTCAAAACCTTCATTTTCCGGATTTATTTCCATTTCAAGAGCATTGTAAAAACCACCTGCGGTAAATCCCCGGACAGGTGTGTGATAAAACAGTGCCGCGTTGAAATCGTACTCATCCTTCATAGTACCGCCATTACCATTTCCGTAAAAAAGCTGAACTTCAGCGGAACCGGCATTCCCGGCAGAAAATTCGGTTCCGGCAATAAATCCCAGCGGGTGGCAGGAGGGTGAAACCGCCAGCCTGAACATTGGCTTTTCCATGGCCAGTGTGTATCCGCAATCCGTGCCCAGCTCAAACCCGCGTTCTACATGAGTCATACCCACACCAAACCTGAGTGCGCCGGGAGTAAGGTATACACCAGCCTCTTTCACAGACACGGTAAGACCTGATCCGGCGCAACTTGCTACTCCCACTTCAGTCTCATATTCTACAAGTGGGTTGACATTTCCGCTGAGTCCAACTGAAACTTTTCTAACCAGAAGACGGTTACTGGCTATCTGGTAACATCCACTGGACGCATACGCGGAATCATTTGAGAAACTGACAAAGTCCATGATAACATTACCGCTGAAATCCGGCTGCTCAATTTCCAGAGCATGCGCTGAGAAAGCAATAGAAGCCGCAATTACGAGTACTGATCTCATTGTGAATACCTTTCGTGTTAGATGCGTTTAACTATGGTCACCATCTGCTCGAACATCAACTCGTCCATTAGTCTTTCGCTAATGTTAGTTCCACCTAACTTAGCGCCTTCTAACTTTTCTGTCAATAGCTGAACGGTCCAGTAAACTGCGTACGTGCTGATCGTCGAAAATGCTGCTGAGTTCAGTCAGCCAGAGGCAGTGTGAAGAGAAAGATGGAACCCTGATCAGGGATACTTGATACACTTATGGTTCCACAGTGGGCTTCAATAATGTGCCTGGTTATGGCAAGACCAAGACCGGTACCACCCATTTTTCTGGATCTTGAGTGGTCTACTACATAAAATCTTTCAAAGATTCTTGGAATAGCTTCCGGTGGAATACCCCGGCCAGTGTCAGATATCGCAAAGACTGCCTGATCGCCCCTTGTTGAGGCTCTAACTTCAATGGAGCCCGAGTCAGTGTACTTCAAAGCATTGTCTATGAGATTTACGAAAACCTGCTCAATCCGGTAGCGGTCGGCATTGATTTTTATATGTGATTTCGCCTGCACCAGAGAAATGGAAATCTTCTTTTCTTCTGCTCTTGATGCAAAGAGAGGCATGACAGTATCCAGTATCTCCGAAACCTGAATGCTCTCTATTCGGAGAAAGTCTGCATCGCTCTCAACTTCACTGAGCGTCTGTATGTCTGCAACAAGCGCGATAAGGCGATCGGTGTTTCGCAGAATTACCTCAAGATAATGACCTGCTTCTCCTTTAACATCTTCCTTTAGTGTTTCTGCATAACCCTTAATTGCAGTAAGCGGCGTTCTCAGTTCATGGGAAACATTTGTAACGAAGTTTTTCTTCATTTCTGAAAGCTGAACCTCACGGGTGACGTCCCTGAAGGAGAACACAAAGTCTCCCGAGTCTTCAACCTCAGCCCGCGAATAAGCAATTGTTTTCTCTTCAAATCTTATCATTCCTTCTGGAGAAGCATCAGACTGCTTAAATAGATCGGTAACCTCCGCGGGCATCTCTCTTTCGGAATTCCTGATGTTGAAGAGATTTCTGAAAGAATCATTCATAAGAAGCACAGAAGCCTCCTTTGACACAACAGCAACTCCCTCTATCATGGATTGAAGAATTGCACGGCTTCTGCTGTTGGTCCGGGAAAGATCGCTGATGAGTCCTTCATTCTTTGCCAGTGTTTCATTCAGCGAGGAGGCAAGGCTGTTGTGCTCACGGGTGTACCCCGGAGCAGCCCGCGCGCCAAGATCACCTCTTCGCACACGATCAGCCACATCGGCCAGGTTACTCATCGGATTCGCTATCCTTCTCGAAATTATCCATCCGCTGAGGAGAGCAGTGGCCAGGGCTATAAGCATTATGAAAAACATTTCCTTTACAATCGGACTCATGGCTGCGGAGTAGCTGTCAAAGAAAAGGCTGGTCCTTACGACAGCAATAATTGAGTCTCCGTCTGTTACCGGCACTGCCGTATAAAGCATTTCCCTGCCCAGGGTTTCGCTGAATCTTACAGATCGTCCCGGAACGCCACTAAATGCTGCTATTACCTCAACGCGTGTTCTGTGGTTCTCCATTTCACCGGGATCTTTTTCGCTGTCCGCGAAAACTGAACCATCCCTGCCAATGACGGTAATACGGGTCTCCATGTCAGGAGCAACTTCATTGACAAGCGAGTCCAGTGTGGAAGTTGTGGAGTCTGCTATGTGATTCTGAGCCATGGGAACAAGCGCATAGGCAGATCGTGTAAGATCCTCCATTGCCCGTTCTCTGAAAGTCGATCTGAAAGTACTGAAAATAACCACGGATGTACCTGCAGTGAGAACTACAATAATCCATGCATATCCCCGCAGGATTGAGCTGAACAGAGACGGAACTGATCTCTTCATCAATCAGGCTCACCTGCTCTGTAGCCAATACCTCTGACATTTTGAATCAATCCGGAAGCGCTGCCAAGCTTTTCTCTGATATTTCTGATATGAACATCAATAGTTCTTTCAAAAACAAACTTTTCGCCGCCCCAGAGAATACTCAAAAGTTTTTTACGGGAAAATACCTTCCCCCTGCCTTCAAGGAGAATTTTCAGAATTTTGAATTCTGTGGAAGTCATCTCCCTGTTTTCCCCATTCACTTTCAGTCTAAAGGTCTCAGTGTCCATCTCTATCGAGCCATACCGAATGATGATGTTCTGTCTCTGTGCCGATTTTTGTCGTCTCAAAACAGCTCTGATTCTTGCAACGAGTTCTCTGGGGCTGAATGGTTTTGTTACATAGTCATCAGCACCAAGTTCAAGTCCTGTCACTCGATCAGTTTCATGCCCCAGGGCTGTGAGCATTATAACCGGAAGGTCAGCGTACTTGTCTGATGTTCTTATTTGCCTGCATATATCAGTTCCCTGCATATCCGGAAGCATAATGTCCAGAATGCAAAGCGCAGGTTTTCTATCAGACGAAAGCCATTTGAAAAAGTCAGTACCGTTTTCAAAGGACACTGTGGAATAACCTGCCCTCTTGAGATGCAGTTTCACAAGCTCTCTGATGTCGGCTTCATCGTCCACAACAGCTATCAGTTGCCGTGTCTCCGGGCGGGACGTGCCTGTTATCGGCTGAGTTGCCTGCACTCTGCTGTCATCTCCCTTCTCCAGTGTGTGATTGATAGAAGCATCACCGCAACGGTACCGGAAACAACTGCGGCCACCGTGGCCCAGGCCGCGCCGACTCCACCCATTCGGGGAATAAGGATAATGTTGAGTGTGACATTAACCACGGCCGACAGAAAAATACACCAGAAGGAATACTGTGGTTTATTCATTGCAGCGCTCACCGTTGAGAATATACTCCCGAAGGGTCTAACTAGAGCAAGGCCACCAAGGATTGCCAGTATTGTCCAGTTCCCGGCGTACTTCCCGTGATAGATAAGATTAATTATCTCTCTGGGAAAGACCGTCAGAGCTACAACTACAGGCAGTTGAATCAGTTGAACAAGCCCGATTGCCTTCATGGATCTATTCATAACGGTTTTTCTTAATCCGCTGGTCCAGTCTCTTGATACGGCAGGCAAAAGTACCATATTCGCGGCAGCGGAAACCATCACCACCATGGATGTAAGAGCCCTTGAGGCACTGTATGCCGCCACATCCTCCGGTGGAGCCAGCTTCCCAAGCATGAGAATATCTGTTCTTGTATAAACAAACCCCGCAAGACTTGTACCAAGCGAGTATGCCGCGAATTTAAGAACTCGGTTGAGCGCAGTTCTGTTTACCCCCGCCGCGGGTTCGAATATGCTTCTGGCACTCCAGGAATTCAGAAGAAATGCCCCCAGATTGGCAAAAGCAGTAGCCTTCAATACCTGCACTGCACCTGTAAGAGTTCCTGTGTAAATCAGCCATCCCACAATTCCTCCGCGAATAAGGAATGAGAGAAGATCAGCCCGCATTACCCTGACGGTATTTAATCTGGTAAGCAGGAGGTTTCTGGGAATGTGAGCCAGCGAACCGGTAATGACCACAAGAGCAATCACCGGTGTGATTCCCTTTAGCTGAATATCCGGGTAGAAGGAATCAAGACAGTCACCGAAGAGCAGAAGCACGGTGGAAAAAAGAATGCTGAAAACCAGGGTTACCAGCATGGCGGTATTGGCAGTCGCGGATGTTTCTCTGTTCTGCTTTTCACTGCCCAGTTTAAGAAGTGCCTGCAGTACAAACCCGCCGCCCAGCAACCCGGCAAACATCTCTATGGAACGGGCAAGGGCATATGCGGCGTAGGCATCATCAGGAAGCTGTCTCGCTATGAGAATTGATATAACACCCCACAGAGCCAGTGACCCCTGGCTTACAAGAGCCGGAAGCCCCAGATTCAGGGTTCTATTTTTTTGCAGAACCATTCTTCCGCCTGCGGAACTGGTTCCTGACATCAGCCAGCACTCCCTTCACAAAAGGTCCTGATTCCGGAGAATCAAGCACAGACCTGAACCAGGTGAGGAAAGCTATCCAGATAATGCAGAGACTGAAAGCAATGAATACATGTGTCAGAACCATAACTGCCCTCTTGGGATATGCTCTCAGGAATTCCGGCGTGGGAGGAACAATAATCTCTATAGTTGGGCTCTCTTTGGATTCTTCAATTCGCAGGCTCTCAAGCTCTTGGCGGAGAAAGAGATACACAGCACTTCTTGTCTCTATATTTACAACCAGTACTTCATACTCTCTTAAAAACCCCGGCATACTGTCCATTACCGGAAAAATGCTCAGCGAATCCCCCTCTGTAGATCGCACCCTTAGAGCATTCTCAAGATAGCGGTACTGAGCACTTGCCTGGGCATAAATTGCACTTCTGGGGGAAAGATTACCGGAGAGTCCTGACAAAACAGCTCCGGCTGAAACCATCTCACTTTCAATCGCAGCCATCACATCCATCATACTGGAAGCCTGCTGCTCCGGGAAGATAAGACCGCTCCTTGCTCTGAATTCCTCCATTGCGTTCCTTGAAGCCTCAAGGGAATCATACGCCAGAGCCAGAGCATACTCGGTATGAATGCGGCTTCTCCTGGATCTGCTGGTGATCAGAGTGGAGAGTTCCTCATTGGCAAACAGAATAATGTCATTCACCATCGCGGCAGCTTCTGTTCTTGAGCTTCCTTCTGCGGTTACGAAAATGATCCCCTCAGGGGAAAGAGATACGGAAAACCGCTCGCCAAATTTCTTTACAGCTCGTTCCATACTGACAGCTTTGTAGCGGCTGATAAGATCGTACTTAAGAATTACCCTTTCCTGTATCCTTCTGGATCCGAGGATCTGTGTAGCCAGGGTAACATCAATCCCTGCCGGTTCTGGAAGCATTCCTGCGCCAAGTCCTGCCAGTCCGCCCATAGCGTCTCCCAGACCAAGCGCGCCAGCGGAAGCGGAAATGGAAGATGAAGTTGAGCCGGGGACAATAGCCGCGGACCATGCGCTCCACCGGGAAGCTCTGGTCAGGGCCCATGCGGATGACAACACCGCGACGATGAAGCAGAGAACAATGATCCTCCTGGCATTCATGGCCACCTGCCTGACAACCTTGCCTGTGAATTTTTCCGAAAGAGCCTTATCTGCCATAAACCTACCTCGACAAGTTTATAATAACGGAGGTTACACCAACCACTGTGGCAAAGATACCAATCTCCTGTGCGTGCCGCGCAACCCAGTTGTAGGGTACTTCTATAACGTCACCGGGAAGAACCTCAGTATCCAGAGCTTCCTCCCCTGAAGCAATCTGTACTCCATCGCGGGTTACGGTGGTGCCCCCCATGTTCGCATTGTACACTTTTCCCCCGGCTCGCTCAACATACACCCTTACTGAAGCACCTGGAGCATAGGAAATAATTCCTCTCTGATGCACCGCTCCTGCCACATAAATATCGTTCCCGTGAACGACCAGACGCAGAGTGTCTCCCGCCTGTACAAGCTGATCTGTAAAGCCCTGATTCGGAACCCACACAGGTGACGGACCACGGGGTGTTATCAGGGTACTTCTGGCAAGATCCACATCTCCCGTTATCCCGCCAATTCTATACATAAGCTCTTCAATTGTCTCTCCGGAAAATGCTTCCCAGGTCTCCACTTCGGGAACCGCATAAGCATCATTGTAATTTCTGATACCCGGTCTGATTACGTATACCGGAGATCTAACAAGCTCAAAAACAACACCGGCGCCTCCGTCAACAAATGGATCAGATGCCGGACGGCCTGTAGCCGGGTTGAAGTGAAGATCTACAAAGATTGAGTCGCCTGAGGCTGTAACCATCCAGCCGATTCGAGAAGAATAGGATGACATTCCTCCGGCAGCAGTTACCAGATCACTAACCCTGTTAATGGCGTACAGAGTGTACTGCCCGGGACGGGCAACCATACCGGTAATCCACACCTTCACAGTTCGGGGCTGAAGAAGAGTAAGCCCCACTGTTACCCGGTTGTAGTACAGGCGTGTCAGCCGCTGCAGGGCATTTTCAGCCTGACTGATAGTCATTCCCGTCACGTCCAGCTGACCAATACCGGAAATCTGAATTGCTCCGTCACCGGATACCTGGCAGGGACTGATTGAGCTAAGACCGGAAAAAATCATCGCCTCACTTGTTCCACCCTCTACGACCACCTGCAGAACATCTCCGGCACCCAGAATGTACTCATTCCTGTCCACCGGCTCAAAGATGGAAAACTCCTGAAATTGAGTTTCAGATTGGGCAGTAGCATCATCAGAAAGGTCGCCAAGAGCCGTGAGAGAGAAAATTAGAAAAATCAGCATTACATTACCGTTCTTCTGAAGTAATCAATAGTTTCTTTCAAACCATCCTCAAGCAGTACTTCCGGTCCCCAGTTGAGAACTCTTTTTGCCGTGGATATGTCAGGCTTCCTGACCTTGGGATCATCCACCGGCAAATCCCTGTATACAAGAGAACTTCTGCTTTCCGCAAATCTGATGACCTCAAGAGCAAATTCCTTAACCGTCATTTCGTTGGGATTGCCGATGTTCACCGGATCGTGATACCCGCTCTCCATAAGAGCAATGAGACCATTCACTGTATCAGAAACAAAACAGAAACTTCTGGTCTGACCTCCATCTCCGAAAATGGTAAGATCCTCTCCCTTAATGGCCTGACAGACGAAAGAGGGAACAACCCGACCGTCATCTGCCCTGTTTCGGGGACCATAGGTATTGAAAATCCTTGCGATTCTTGTGTCCACACCATGGGTTCTGTGATAGGCAAACACCAGAGCTTCTGCATATCTTTTTGCCTCGTCGTAAACACCCCTTGGTCCTACCGGATTCACATTACCCCAGTAGCTTTCCGGCTGGGGATGTACCAGTGGATCCCCATAAACCTCACTGGTGGAGGCAAGAAGAAGACCCGCGTTCTTCTCCTTCGCCAGGCCAAGAGCCTTATGGGTTCCAAGCGCTCCTACTTTAAGTGTTTGAATAGGGTACATAAGATAATCTATCGGGCTGGCAGGTGACGCAAGGTGAAAAATGAAATCAATGTTTCCCGGAATGAAGATGTACTCTGTCACATCGTGGTTGATAAACTTGAAATCACTTCGACCCGCAAGATGAGCAATGTTGTCAGTGCTTCCGGTAAGAAGGTTATCGAGAGCAATAACAGAATGGCCTTTTTCAAGAAGCCTGTCGCTGAGATGGCTTCCAATAAATCCGGCTCCTCCAGTTACTAATATTCTCATTTACCGGATCCTTTCCGAGTTCTCAAGTCTTGTTGAATACATCCTTTTGTAGTACTCGCGGAACTCCCCGGATTTTATCAATTTCCACCACTCAGAATTATTCCGGTACCAGTCAACAGTAAGAGCAATACCTGTCGCAAAATCAGTCTCAGGCCTCCACCCAAGCTCCTCGCGGGAACGTAAGATATCAACCGCATACCTGCGATCGTGTCCAGGTCTGTCTTTCACAAACCTTACCAGTGCGGGATCCGCTCCGGTGGCTTCAAGAATAGCAAAAGTAACCTCTTTGTTTGTCATCTCCTGCCCGGCTCCGATGTTGTAAACGCGGCCGGGTCTGCCCTTCTCGATAGCAGCAACCAGAGCGCTGCAGTGGTCAGTTACAAACAACCAGTCCCTCATGTTGCCGCCGTCACCGTAAAGAGGAAGCCTTTCACCTTCAAATGCGTTGGTGACAAACAGAGGAATGAGTTTTTCAGGGTACTGGTGAGGTCCGTAGTTGTTGGAAGCACGGGTTACTGTTACAGGCACATCGAACGTTGTAAAATAACTCATTGCCAGAAGCTCACCTCCAGCTTTTGATGCTGAATATGGACTTCTTGGATCAAGAGGATCTTCCTCGCCTGATCTGCCTTCCTCAACGCTTCCATACACCTCGTCTGTGGATATTTGAAGGAAGACTTTTCTTGTCTTGTCTTTTTTGAACTCTTCAAGAAGAACTCGAACCCCTTCAACATCTGTTCTTACGAAGGACGCCGGGTCATCAATAGAGCGATCAACATGTGTTTCTGCCGCGAAGTTAACAACTCCGTTGCAGCTGGCCATGGCCTCACGAACAACTGTCGGATCGCAGATATCACCCTTAATGAATTTGTATTGACTTGAACCTTCATATTCAGCAAGATTTTCTCTCCTGCCGGCATAGGTGAGTTTATCAAGGACTGTCACCGACCAGGCAGATCGATGACTCATGATGTACTTCACAAAATTCGTTCCAATAAAGCCCGCTCCACCGGTAACAAGAAGATTCATCTGATTCCCTTCCTTATTTCCGCTGCCAGATTGTTGGCTTCCAGAAGATTGTCAATGCTGGCTCCGCAGTCGGACCACCATCCGCCTATCTCGTCAGCCTGCATCTCTCCCCGCTGAATATAGGCATTATTTAGATCAGTTACCTCAAGCTCACCCCTCCCGGAGGGCTTCAATTCATCAATAATGTCAAATGCACAGTTGTCGTACATATACACGCCGATAACAGCAAAGTCACTTGCGGGATCTGCAGGTTTCTCCACGATGGAAACAACTTTCCCGTTAACGATCTCGGCAACACCATAATCTCGTGGATCATCAACTCTCTTGTAGAGGATTCTCGCGCCTGACGGCTGCTTATTGAATGACTCAACATGCTCTGCAATTGAATTTTCAAGGATATTATCCCCCAGGATTACAATGAACTTCTCTCCACCGATGAAAGCTCTGGCAAGACCGATTGCCTGAGCAATCCCACCTTCTCCAGTCTGATACGCGTAGTTAAGACTCCTGAATCCAAACTCTCTGCCGTCGCCAAGCAGTTGCATAAAGCTTCCGGCGCTGTTTCCGCCGGTAACCACCATGACATCCTTTATCCCTGCGTCGGCAAGAGTTTGAAGCGGATAATAGATCATGGGTCTATCGTAAACCGGAAGAAGATGCTTGTTTGTAATACTCGTAAGCGGTCTCAACCTTGTTCCCAGACCTCCAGCCAATACTACGCCTTTCATATCAAACCCCTTTACCTGACCAGAGCGAATTTAAGCAGCCCCGCCTCTGAATTGATTTGTTCAAGTTGCAGGAAATAAACCCCGGAAGCCGCAGGATCACCATCCATATTCGATCCATCCCAGGCAATATTATCCCGGCCATTGCAGGAATGCTCATAGACAAGGGTGCCCGTAAGATCAAAAATCCGGATTTCCACCGGAGTGTCAGGAATCCCCGCGATCCCCAGAACATCGCCGCGCCCGGGAATGAAAGGATCAGGGTAAACCACAGCCTCTGATCCGTTTCCTGACAAACCCGATTCAAGTTGTCCTCTCCAGAACCCGTGATCAGTAGCCATCCAGAGATATCCGTCATCACTGTCCACTTTCATAGCATAAATAGTACACTCTATCAGAGAACTGTTGAACACAGTATACTCTTCAACTACACCGGTGGTTCTGAAAAATCTTTTCAGACCCTCACTTGTGGATATCCAGACGCTTCCGAGATTATCGCATTCCAGGGCTTTTATGCTCATATCAATTTCATTAACTTCAGTAATAACTCCCTTATAGAGATACGCAAGCCCTGATGCAGTTCCTACATACAGGATACCGGAACGATCCATTGCCAGAGAAGTCACCAGAGAGGATGGAAGCCCGTCCAGAACAGTGTATGACTCTCGTACCGTTTGAATATATCCGTCAACAAAGGCAAGACCGCCGTCTGTTCCAGCCCAGGCGTATCTCCCGCCGGTTGGCAGTATAGCGTTAACTTCTTTGCTCGGCAGTCCCTGGGCACCAGTAATGCCCACCACTGAGACAGATGTCGTATCGCCCGGATTCCAGGTCAAACGACTGATGCCGCTGGTCTCCGTCTCTGATAAGGTTCTGTGTCCGAACCATACTGTGTTTGCATCCCCTTGCTCTGCACAAAAAACTCTGTCGTTCAGGAAACCGTCATCGCTATCAAAGTGAAGTGAAGTTTCAATGGTTCCGTCCAGCCATGAAAGCCAGTCTACACCATTGCCGATTGAGGAAATAAATACACCACTCCCCGACTGGCAGATGGCAAAACACTGACTGGTGTTTGTTAGAAACAGGTTCAGAGACTGCCACTGTCCGTTCACGAACACGGAGCCGCCTGCCCGGTTGCTGGAGACCCATACGCTGCCATCTGGAAGAATGGTGCAATCTCTGAGATCATTCGATACAGGACCTGAGTCCGGGAATGTTCTCCGCCAGTTACCATTTTCCAGAAGCAGGGTCAGACCGGCTCCTGAAAGCCTGTTATCCGAATAAGTATTGGACAAAACACCGCACAGCCTGTCATTCAGCCATAAAAGACCGGTGAGAGCGTTACCGTGAAGATTGTTGTGGTAGCCCTGCCATTCTCCCTGGTGTAGAATAAAGCTCTGGTTTGTACAACCGGCCGCAAGCCCTCCCGAGCCCCAGGCCAGAGAGGAAATGTTCTCACCCGGGAAAAGCGCCTCCTGCTCCCATGGCTGACCAGGCGGCCTAAGGAACAACCCGGCAGAGGTGGCTGCCCAAAGAGTATCGTCCTGCCACTCGAGAGCGATAATTGAACCGGGGTCGATATTTTGGAGAATCCATGAACTTTCCTGTGCAGGATCCGCCGATCTGGGGAGAAACACCAGACCTGCCGTGGTTCCCACATAGAGGCCCGAATCAGAAGAGGAAAGACAGGTGATATTGTCGGAAGGAAGTCCTCCACCGGTAGAAAAATTGTTAAATATGTCAAAAAATCCGAATTCCCTGATACACAGACCCTGTGTAGTTGCGGCGTATATGATAGAGTCCGGCAGAGTCTGATTAATGCCGAGATTCAGCGGAAGACCATCA
Organism: Candidatus Sabulitectum sp.; assembly: GCA_021107435.1. Lineage (GTDB taxonomy): Bacteria > Fermentibacterota > Fermentibacteria > Fermentibacterales > JCC-6 > Sabulitectum. Next base: position 22,559 of record JAIOSV010000016.1, read on the forward strand.
ATCTGATTAAAATGGGTTTTCTCTCCATCAGGCGGAAATACGTCTATTCCGCCACCGTTCATGGATACCCATAAGTTGCCTGAATCATCATAAGTTACATGGGAAACCCGATCGTAGGATAGTTTCCCCGGAGAACTCCAGCCGGAATCAACAACAAGCTGGTTTTCCGTTTCTGAGTAATGAGAGAAGAGAAGTCCACCGGAAGTCGCGGCCAGAATCACATCTCCTCTGGAAATGATTCCGTTGCCCCCTCCGTAATGAGGAAAATGCTCCCACTCGGTGATCCTTCCGAAAAGAGCGGCAAAAATCAGGAATGCACTCACAGTCTCTCCTCCCACCATTGATAAAGTATCTTGAGACCCTTTTCAAGAGGAACCTTCACGGTCCATCCAAGAGTCTTCAATTTTTCCGGGTTACCAATCTGACAGAACTGATCTTCCTCTCGAAGAAGGCGCGGGTCCGTCACCGCGCGAAGCCCTGTTCCGGACATTTTCATAATAAGGGACAGAAGAACTCCAATGGAGTGTCCTATACCGGAACACACATTGTATATACCTCCAGTTTGACCGTTGGCAAGAAGGCAGGCATAAGCCATAACAACGTCGTCAATGAACAGATAGTCTCTTACGTTAGTAAGGTTTCCGGTGCTGATTACACCATCTCCGCTATCAGTAGTTCGGATTACTCTGCGACAGAAGGAAGGAAGCACAAAATGGCCTGACTGACCGGGTCCGAAATGCGGAAACGAACGGGCAATAATATAATCCTGTCCAGAATCAGACAAAAACCCTTCTGCCCTGATTTTACTCTCACCATAAGGGCTTCTTGGACTAATAGGAGATGTTTCGCCAAGCTTACTGACAGATGGTCTGTACACCTCGGCTGAGCTGGCAAGAAGAAGCCTGGCAGCAGGAGATCGTTTTGTTATCCAATGCACCGCGCTCCTGGTTCCCTCAGCGTTTACACTCATCACTCTGTCTTCACTGACTCGAGAGTGAGCAACCGAACTGAGTCCGGCCAGATGAACCACATAACGAACCTCTCCCAGAGAAGCAGGCGGCGGGCCGGGAAGTTCCCACGCAAGCTTCCTCACCCCTGCGGGAACTCTGAAACCGGTGGTGGAATCCACAGCAATGTCACCTTCACCCAGATGAAACATTTTCATAAGCCTCTGGCCAACAAAACCTCCCGCGCCCGTGACCAGAATAGGGCCTTCGCTCAGGGAAAAACCGCATACTTGTCTGCTCAAATCCGCTCTCCCAACCTCCTGATTTCCCTTTTAAGGGTAATCCCGCTGTCTTGTCTGACTCTATCCGCAACAAGTTCTATCAGCCGCATTACATCCGAACTGGTAGCGTTGCCAGTGTTCTCAATAAAATTGGCATGCGTGGGAGAAACCATCGCCCCACCCAGTCTGTGCCCCTTCAAACCGCAGTCCTCAATCAGTTTCCCCGGAGGTGATCCGTTATCGGGACGACGGAATACACTTCCTGCGTTCGGGGCATGAAGTGGGAATTTCTGCCTTCTGATCTGTAGAATCTCCCGGGCTTCTCTGCGAAGTTCATTGCCGCCCCCCGCATTTTCAGAAAGCTTCAGGACAACGTTAAGAACTATCGAATCATCTTTCTGAAATCGGCTGCGTCTGTAACCAAAACCACAGTCTTCTGCTGTAAGATACTCAATTGAACCGCAGGGATGAAGCACTCTGACTTTCTCCACCAGCTCCGAAATGGAAGAGCCGTATGCTCCCGCATTCATGAAAACAGCACCGCCGACCGTTCCGGGAATGCCAACTGCAAAAACCAGACCGGTCAGTCCCTGTGAACACGCAGCTCCAGACATGGACGGGAGATGGACACCGCCACCGGCAGTGAGCAGGCTCCCGTTAAATGAGAACTTTGCCAGCTCTCCGCTTAAAAGTATAACAACACCGTGCCAGCCCTCGGTGGGTGCCAGCGTGTTGGAGCCTTTCCCAAGAATTACCCATGGAAGTGAATTTTCCGAGACAAATTTCACGGTCTCAGTCAGTTCTTCGAGTGTATTCACAATAACTGAAGCAGTCGGACCTCCGATTTCCCATGTGGTATACCGGGAAAGCTGAATAACTGTAAATCTGTCCGGAGCGGCATTCAAGGCTTTATCAAAAATCATTTGCGGAAATCCCCCCCTCGAAGCCCGATGAGGCAGGCACCTACAGCGAGATATGTGAACAGGACAGGGGGATTGCCATGCTTTTCCGCATACTTGAGGACACCTCTGTACACAGGTCCCAGAAGTGCGACACGAGTGAAAAGTCGCATGACCGAGAGATAAACAGGTCTGGAGAAAACTGGTTCAACCCACCTGCTTCCCAGTAATCCCCTTATACCGGGATGTTTGCGAAGCGTATATTTCAGACCGGTTCCCCCGTATTCAAGCATCTTCTCCGAGTGCTTTCTTACTGATACATTATCAAGATGATTTACAGCAAGCTCCGGCTCCCACTGGAATGACACTCCTGATTTGTTCAAACGGTAACCCAGCTCAGTATCCTCGCCACCGTAGCAATCTATTGCTGTGTCAAAACCCCCGGCCTCTTCAAGAAGACCGCATTTAACTGAAAGGTTCCCGGTAATGAAATAGTTCCATGGGAACAGCCCTGAGGGAGAGTTCCCCATTGCTCTGCTGTCGAACCATCTCTGCCATGGAGTAGCATCTTTGCTCCAGGCGTTGATCCTTCTGCCCATAACAACATCCGCACCGGTTTCCTCCCTTACTTCAAGATGTCTTCTGAGAAGAGAAGGGGTAAATTCAAGATCGGCATCCATAAGCAGTCCCACCGGGGCTTCAGAAGCTTTGAATGCCGTATTCCTGGCTGCCGGTCTGTTCCCTCCGGGATCTCGTCTTACCACCTTCACCGAACAAAGATCAGGAAGTTTGCCCAATTGTTGAAGAAATTCCTCCTGAACCGGGATATCACTTCCATCATCTACTATCACAAGCTCCCATGGGCTTTGGATATCCTGAGCAGAAAGACTTTTAAGAAATTTCTTGAATGCATCACTACCATTTTTCACCGGAACCTGAACAGAAATTTCAGGATTCATTGCTGTCTCCGGAAGAGAATTTCAGCGCATTGCCTGTTCCCAGCGATCTGAGTACCTGAATTATCATCACAGTTACTGCGGTTCCGACCAGAATGGCAATTACTCTGTGCCCCGGATTCATACCTGACAGCGGACCGGAAAAAACAGGAATTATTACCATGACAACCACTGCGAAAAAACTAACAGGGAACACTTTTCTGCCCAGCCAGAAAAGTGAAAGGGCCATGAACATGTTTGTAGCCAGAGTGGCAAAAGCTGCTCCCGCCGCACCGGCAATGGGAATCAGTCTCAGATTGAACCCGATGTTTACAACAGCACCGAAAGCAGTCATCCATCCTATGTATTTGGTCTGCCCGGTAAGAAGCGGCGCGGTCTGCGAAATGGTGAACAGAGCGTACATGGCGGCGGATCCGGCTATCCACGGAAGTACCTTTGCAGCCGGAAGCCACTCACCTCCTCCGAACACAGAAACAATTTCGTTTGAGAGAAGAGCAAGAACCATTGCAGCCCAGTTTACTGTCACCATAAAGAGAAGGGCACTTCTGCCCAGCTCATCCATTCTTCCGCCCTCCTTCTTCTTCCTGAAAATATACCTGTGCCAGGCCATGCTGAAACCCAGCGTGAGAGGAGTGAGAATAAGAACAGCTCTGCCTGCCCATTCGTACCAGCCACTCTGGGCCAGATCTGTGGAAATCGTTCTGAGCATGAACATATCCGCGCTGGATAAAACCAGCAGGGCAAGGCTTGCAGGTACAAGCGGCAGACTGAAAGCAAGCATACTTCCAGTAAGCTGCTTCGGTGAACGAATGGATGAAGAACTGCCTGTAACCTTCCAGATAAAGAAAAAAGAAAAAAGCACAGCAAGAGCAGTGGGTATCCACCGTGCTTCAAGAAAAGCCTCCATTGCGCCTTTTGCATCCAGGGATCGAAGCAGGAAGAAAAGCAATCCCAGGGAAAGCATTCCCCGGATGAACTGAATGATGAAATATGTACCTGCCATTCCCTTTGCTCTGGGCATGGAAAGAGCAACCTGAAGCAGAGCCACAGAGCCACCCAGAGCAAGAGCGTGAAGAAGAAGGGATGAATTCGTGATAAAAAGAAGCGCGGAGACCTTCCCGCCAAGAGTCAGAACAAGCACCGAGGCAACCAGCAGGGGTGCAAGAGGGAGCACAATAGAGCGAACAAGAACAGCTCTGTGTGCATCGGTCTGATGCCAGGCTCTTATTATGGAGGCTGGAAGACCAAGAACAACAATTCCGGCAATGATCTCACTTATTATCCTTACTACACCCAGTTCCCCGGCCTGCTCCGGGGTCAGGAACGAACTCATGAACGGAAGGAAGGCAAACTGCACAAGGCCGCTCACTACCATTGCTAAAGCGTAAAGAAGGGTCTCTTTTGCCAGATCTCTCTGCCCTGATTCAGCCATTACTCTGTCCATCCGAGTTCCGCATATCTTTTATGCATGTGCTTTGCTACTGACTTCCAGTGATGGGTCTTTCGTATCCAGTCAGGGCCAGCCGCCGCATACTTGTTTCTGAGTTGATCATCAAGCACAAGCTCAGTAAGCACCTTCTCAAGATCATGCGGCTCAGCCAGGGCAAAGGGATGATCGGGAATGAAGTTCTGATAGGCTTCCGACAGGTTTGTTACGGTACATATACCCATAGCAAGACTTTCCAGTGAATTTACACCGTAGCCCATGTCTCCGCTGGCGATCTGATCTATGGCAATGTGACATTCCGATTTGAGTTTAATCGCCTTTGCGTGAGGCATATTCTCAATAAGAACCATTTCCACCGGAACTGTCTTCGAAAGCTTTTCCACAACTTCCACTATCTTATCTGTGCCCTTAACCGTCCGGAGACGAGGGGCATGGCATATCTTTATCTTTTTTCCCGCGGGATTTGCCGGGGAAACCATGGAAGTGTCAAAAGGAAGAAAAAGGTACTCCAGTTCAGAATACCTCTGATAGAGATCAAATTCGCAGGTTGTGTGAAGCTCAGTGGCATCCCATACAGGTCTGATGGCACCTCGCATCCGAAGATCAAGACCGTGATAATTGGAAACGATGTGCTTGCCTGTGGCCCGGAGCATTTTTACATCTCTGCCATCCCTGAAAAAACTCATACCTCCTTCAAGGACATGAATGTCAAAATCCCGGAGATTGTACTTTTTTATTGCACTGTTCACCCGGGGAGTCCAGGTGAGATCCCGCAAAGACATAAGAATCCGTTCCGTTCTGGAGGGGGTCCAGAAGATTCTTTCTGTTGTTCCTGTGAATGGAACATTAAGACTTCCGCTTCGGATGAGTCTTTTCACCTTCCAGAGCCATTCCATAGGCCCCACAAATGGAAGATTCAGGCAGATATCCTCAGGATATAGATTCTTCGCTCTGTAGAAAGTTACAAGCCTGCTTTCATGCCCCAGAGCCTGATGCCCTCTAACAAAAAGAGTGAGGATTCCTGTGTAATTCTGCGGAGACAGGTGGAGTATTTTCATTCCTGTTTCCATCTCTTCCCCTTTAGCGCATACAGAAAAAGGGCCGCTCCTGCAGCAAATTGCGCCAGAGCTCCGGGAATACCTGCAGCACGGCAACCAAGCAGATCAGGGCTGGTAATATCAGGATGAAGCAGTGTCTGAAGCAGAGGAGAACGACCCGGTGACCATATCACCATCTGCCTTGACTGGGAATCAAACTCATCCGCGCCCAGTCGCTGTTCCAGAGCATTGGTATCGGTAATCCCTGCCGCGACAGTTATAAGCAAAGAAATCAACGCCAGTGCTTTAAAGAGTTTCCCGCCGATACCCGGCCTCATCAGCGGCATGAAAAGGACTGGAAGAACCATAAAAAGGAACCTCGGCCCCCATCCGGTACCACCGGTCCAGTCATGGAGAAATCCGTGAAGAATCAGTGAAAACACGAAAGGACTCCAGAATCGCCAGTCTCCACAGTGAAAAATTGCCAGAATTGTCAATGGCGCGTACCAGAACAATCCCTTCCCCGGGCTGAACAACAGACCGGGAATCCCCCGGTTGAACATATCTATGGCTATGGCCGGATCCTGGTAGTGTCCATCTGAAAAAATCAAACCGAACCGGTAGAAGTTGTACCCCAGTATTCCCAGCACAAAGGGGAAGGCTCCTGCCGCCGCAAAGGCAAATTTCTCCAGATGCCTCTCCTCTGTCCAGTACATGGGAAGAAGAACAATTGAATCCGGTCGCACCAGAAGAGCAGCGCCAAGGAGTACACCTGCGATGAAGGGCCTGTTCGTCTGCATGAACCAGGCTCCCCACAGAACAAGCGCGGCAGCAGAAGTCACATCATACGGCATTCGACCGTACATCAATGCCATGGCTCCTGTCATAACCACAAGAAACCTTATAAAATCAACCCGGCCCATGAAGCCCTCTGCCAGTTTTTTTACTGCCAGAACAAGCAGTACACTGGTAAAAGCACTTGTCAGGGCAGCGGCAACCTTGCCGGCAGCAAGTCCCAGAAGAATTCCTGTGCCTGCCGCAGGAAGTAGAATTGCCGAATACCCGGGAGCATGCGGCACGTAGTTATCAGACCTTACACCGGAAACATGCCACCCGTCCTCAGAGGTGAAAAGGTCGCGGACTCCATAAACTGATTCAGCGACCTGGTACTGAGCTGCGACATCAGTTGTCATAAGTCTTCCACCGAAAACCATGAGAAGAAGACCGCTCCAGGCCAGAATTATACGCAAATCCATTGTGACTAGAGTTTGCTCGTGAAAGTGTTTCGGAATTGTCCTCTGGCTGAAAACGATTCTTTGAATCTGCACAGGCCGTAGTTTACTTCCATATTCAGAGTATAGGTTCCAAGATCAAGATAGTGATATCCCATCTTCTTCGCCCGGCTGATAACCTCCCGGTAAACAATGTTCACAGGGCGCATTGCCTGATATTTCTCGTTGTGGGAGATGTAAAAAGCCAGAGTAACCCTGGGATTGCAGTGGAACATTATCATTCCCGCGTACACTTCACCGGCATCATCAACAGAGATGAACTGCCTGATGCCGTTCTGGCCCAGGAGATCCCTGAGCAGGTTCAACTCTTCCAGGGAATGGGTGGGATCAACACCGTGCCTCTGCTTCAGGTTGCCGGCCAGAACAGGATAAAACTTCGAATAATCGTTGTCTTCAATTACACGGAGACCGGACTTGACTGCCTTTCGGACTCCTCTTCTTGCAGACTGACTGAAGCCGAGATCTATTTCTTCCCCGAGTCTCTGAAGATCAATGACTGCGGTAAGTTCTCTTTTCTTATACTCAAACCCGTTCTTGATCAGGGAAAAATCGATAAAGTTGTGAGGTCTCCTGTAGTAGGAAATTGGAGGAGGAGTCATTTCTATTCCTGCGAATCCGCGCTGTCTGCAATACCGGATAAGCGCGTCTGTGAGTCTTTCAACCTTGTCCAGCCCCAGGCTGTCATCCAGAACGGGCCCGCCGTAGGATGCTCCGGGATAACTTCTGAACCAGGCACCGTCCTCCCACTGGGCAATAGCTCCTGGAATAAAGGCCATAGGTTTTCCGGAACTGCTTTCAGCTACAAGATGATGATTGTTGAATCTATCCTCCGGATGGTAATCAAGAAAGGCAGGTGTATGAAAAACTGTTCCGTTGTTTGATCTTTCAACAAATGCAGTCCATGCCGCTCTGTCTTCCTTCAACACCCTTCTTACTTTAATGCTCATCGTACAACCGATACTCTGGCTTGATAAACCGTGTCGTTAACAGAAACAAGTACCATATAAACTCCACTGGCGACGATTTTGCCTTCCAGTGACCCGTCCCAGATCCAGCTGGAAACCGACTGAGCCTCAACAGCTCCCGCATGGGATCCATCAAGTCTGAAAAAATCTACTGTGACAGGAGTATCATCATCGGGTCCGCAGAGCCTCAACTGGTTTTCACCGGATATAAAGGGTTGCGGATAGAAGGATACGCCATTACCGGCAGGACTTGCTCCTCCGGCCTGAGTAACAAGCCACAAACCTTCTGCTGAAGAGAAGAATATGCCGCCGTTCACCATATCTCTCGTGGAGTATTCCCTGTTATAGAGAGCTGAAGGGACGTAATTACTGTTAAGTCCGGTGAACATATCCACCTGTCCATCGGAAATTCTGTGAATACCTGATTCGCCCAGACACCAGATTCTTCCCCGGGAATCCATGGACATTGTCTTGATTTGCCCTGTAATACTCATGTAAGAAACAAATCCACTGCCAGTCCAGAGAGCAAGCCCCTCGGCAGTACCGGCAAGAAGCCCTATCCCTTGAGCATCCAGGAAGCAAAAAACTTCGCTGGATGGAAGACCATGGGATGTGGTATAAGCTGAGCCGGAACCGGGATACCAGGAGTCATGTGAAGGATCGGCAGGATTCCCTGAATGGACAAGAAGTTGACACCCGGCACCAGTTTCAAAGGCAATCCACAAGCTATCCGATGAGATTGGATAGACTGCCCTGACATTAGTGGATGCAAGACCGCCCCCGCCCAGTCTTGGCGCCCAGTTCATTGTTCCCATGGGATCTCCGTTGAATCCCATAATACCGCTTGGCTCATCCGGTTGTCCGGCAGGATCAAACTGACAAAAAGCCGCCCATAGACCATTGCTCTGGGGGGTTATCATAACCGGCTGATTGTTGGGTATGTCGGCTTTTATTATGGTGGCAAATTCACTATGCCACTCCAGGGTATCCCTTACGAAAGTCAGAATGGTGTCGCCCTGGCTATCGGGTGTGCTGTTGTCTCGAATCCAGGATAAACCATGGTGGTATGAGGATGCCCATACACCGGCTGTGGGGTCAATCGCAACGGAAAAGGTCTGTGAAGAATTAGGCATCCCATCCTGCTCCACATAGCTCCGCCAGCCATACCCCGGATAGTAAGCCTGAACTCCACGTGAATAAGTGCCGACATACAGTCGCCCATCCTCACAGGAAGCCATCTGGTGTGTTTTCTTACACTGTATTCCTGGAATTGGAATATGTCCCCAGTGATCGTCCTGCAGGTGGTAAAATCCAAGACCGGCCTGTGTATTCGTCAGGCTGCCGACATCCGTCATAAAACTGAAACTGCAATACACATCATCTTCCATCTCAAAGATAGCGGTGGGCCAGCGAACTGAGGGAATACCGCTGCCAAGCTCGATCCAGTTCGCGCCATCGCGGTAAAAAACAACCCCGTGCCCTGCGGCGAGAAGCCCCAGTGAAGTTTCTCGCACATCCACAATTGCACTGTCTGAAACAGATGAGTAATCAATGATAAACTGAAAAGAATCTCCGCCTGGAGAAAGCTCCATGGCACCACTTGCACCACAAGCGTAGATGGAATACTCACCGGTCCTGACTCGATCAAGCTGCAGACCCTGCGTCTCAGGCCAGTGAGTCCAGGAATCAGGGTGAAAGGGATTATGGAGAGGATCCGCAGGCAGGGAATAGATGCCTCTGTCTGTACACAACCAGAGTGTATCGTTCCTCTGTGCCAGAGAATAAACATCATCAGGATTAAATGTTCCAGGGGCAATTATGGGAACAAAACCCGAGGAATCACCTCTGGCAAAACCTCCGTCACATCCAACCCAGATTTTCTTTTCAGTTTCTCCAGCCTCTACCAGCGCATTCACTATACCCAGGCCTGGAATACCTTCAAAATTGCTGTAACTGGTCCAGACATCTTCATCCTTCATAACAAGGTATTTACCTCCGGTGGCAATCCAGAGACGGTTGCTGGAATCAAAAAGAATGTCTCGGCAGTCAGGAATGGGGAGATCATCCGGGCATGAGTAAATCGTTCCAATACCGGATTCTCCAGAATAGTGAAATACTCCCCCCGAGGAAGCACACCATACTCCATCACTTCCGTCGGATTGAACATCGTAGACGTAAGAAATGGAGGTATTCAGTTCCCACTGAGGGGGCGCTGCAAGCAGAATGTAAAAAAGGATGTGCATAATATCCTCTCAGAAAAGCCATGGGAAACGGATATGCCAGACCATCCAGGCAGCTTCCCAGACAATGGAGCGAGACATTTTCGATGTCCCTGAATGTCTGTCAATAAAGACAATTGGTACCTCAGTCACAGAGCATTTCGCCTTGTACAGCTTGTATGTAACCTCTATCTGGAATGAATATCCGTCAGACCGTATTGTGGAAAGATCAAGCTTTTCAAGGGCTGATCTCCTGAAAGCTTTGAACCCGCCTGTGGCATCTTCTACAGGGAGGCCAGTAATGAATTTTGAGTACTTGTTGGCAAGCCAGGAAAGCATAAGACGGTGAAGAGGCCAGTTCACCACATTTACTCCACTCACATATCTGGAACCAATCACAAAATCGTGTTCCGCAAGTTCCTTCACAAGGTCGAGAACTGAGTCGGGATCGTGGGAAAAGTCTGCGTCCATCTGTACGATTGGATCAAATTCCGGTCTTTCAAGTGCCCAGCTGAAACCTGCCACATAAGCCTGTCCCAGACCCTTCTTTTCCGGTCTGCTGAGGAGATGAACCCTGCCTGTGTCCTTGAACGATAGAACAGTATCCCCGGTTCCATCCGGACTGGAGTCATCTACAACCAGAACACTGACCTCCAGAGGAAGCGCAAGCAGTCTGGGAATAATGTTCCCGATGTTTTCATGCTCATTATAAGTCGGTATGACAATAAGTGGTTTACTCAAGCCCACCCTCCCGGTTTCACAGTTTGTGGCAATATAATCCATTGCATATTTGTGGAGTACCGCACAACACCAGCGGCCTCCTCCCTGGAACAAACATGAGGAAGTATGTTCGCTGAAACAAAACACCACCGTACCAAGGAGAAAACATGAAACATGCAATGCTTATTCTTATTTTTGTTACTTCTCTGGTCAGCGCATTCTCTGTTCTGCCCACTCTAGGGTATTCCGCATCTTCAGGATTCATATTCGGTGGCTACTTTCTCTTCCCTTTCCCCTCGGCAACCGGACAATTAACCATTAACACCTACTATGGTACAGCAGGTGTAATAAAGTTCCAACCCGGCCTGATCAGGAAATTTGACTCAGGATTGCTGACTTCCAGCCTGGACTACCGGAAAATCGTTGAAAAGGAGTGGTACGGATGGGGCAACACCACAGATCCCGACTCCTCCGCAGCAATGGATTTTGAGATGGCTAACCTTCTTGTTGATTTTACCATTCCTGCAGGCAGCAACTTCTTTCTTACCGGTGGACTGGATGTCAGACATTCAACAGTTTTCAACAGAGAAGAAAGCATTCTCTGGGAAAGACTCCCGGGAGATGTGTATGCTTCAACCTGGACGGCAGGTCTTAACGGAAAAATCGATTATGTAATCCCGGCCCCGCTCAATGGTGATATGCTTGTAAGTGCCAAGGGATTTTTTCAAGCGGGAGATGTCTCTTACAGTGGTGTAACAGGAAAAATCAGAGGTACAGTGAGACCCTGGACGGGCGGAGAAATCGCACTGGGTGCCAGAGCTCACAGGCAATTCAACATTAAAGACACTCCAATCCCGGATATTTCCGGTATCGGTCAGAACGAAAATTTCAGAGGCTACAGCGATTACAGATTCACGGGTCCTGTGTGGACACTCTATCAGCTTGAAGTAAGAAATGACCTGTTCTCTCTGGGAGATACGGACACGGATAAATCGTTGACAGTGGGCATGACAATTTTCGCAGAAGCTGGAGAAGTCGCGGAGGAATTCAGTGGGCTTTCCATTAGCGAACTTCACACAGACTTCGGCTGCGGGCTGAGGCTGAAGATCAATCCTGCAGCTGAAATACGTTTAGATGCTGCCTGGGGTGACGAAGGAATGTTGATCCAGAGCACCTTCGGCCAATCATTCTAGTACCCTGACCTGCAATTATTTGCATTATTCACCTCTGATTCGGTAGGTTGCAGACAAATTCGTGTGTTTCCGTAACTGAAAGGCGGTGGAATTTTGACTGGTTCTTTACTTATTGCAATGGCTCTTTTTTCCTGGGCTATGGATCCTGCCCCTGGACCCAGTGTACCTTTCTGGTGGACTGCATATCCGGAAGCTGACAACACCGTTCTTGTTAACCCGGCAGGTTCAAGCTGGCTGGTCGGCTCAAGACTTCGTGTGGGAGCCGTATTCAGTGACAGCACTTTCGAGCATTTTGACAGATTCACAATGGAAGACAAATCAGGCTGCTTCTCCGGCTGGTGGGAAGACAACCAGAGTCTCAGAAGATTCTCAACCTCCGGGGCTTTTCAATTTGGAAGTTCCTTCTCGGCAGGTATGGGATTTACATGGTACGACCCCACTGTCAAGAACCATCCGCAGGAAGGTGAAAAATTCTTTACCTTCGGTCTCAACTGGAGACCCGACGACCATATTGGCCTCGGGGCCACAGCCCGCACATCCACCGGAGACATTGACGGCTGCTACATCGCAGGAGTCGCTATCCGACCTCATGGAGATGAATGGATTACTCTCACCGGAGATTACAGATTTGAGTCCGGTATTATTGACAGCCGCTGGGCTGCCGGAGTAGAGGTCAGAGCAGTTGACGGACTGACATTCAGAGGTTCCTACGGTGAAAACGACATTTTCAGCGCCGGGATCCAACTTGACTTCGGGAAGGCAAGTGTTACAACCGGCTCGGATATACACGATGGGAATTACCTGGGAACCACTGCGGAACTTATTCTCAGCAAGTACCCTCAGCCAAGTATCATCCAGCCCCTTCCTGATTTCCTGAGCTACAACGCTGATAACGGAGATGAACTTCCCTCCAGAACATTCCTCGGTCCAAGAATATCTTCATTCACTGCGGGGATGGCAGCCCTGGCAAGGGGTGCTCAGGACTCCAGTGTTAAAGGTCTTCTTGTCGATTTTTCAGACTACTCGCTGAGTGCCGCTCAGGCAGAAGAACTCAGAAGCATAATGGTGCAGTTCCGATCCGCGGGGAAACCGGTATACGCCTGCATGGAATACGCGGGGAACAGCTCTTACTACGCCGCTTCAGCGGCAAGAGCTATCTGCATTCACAAGTGCGGTCAGGTTTCCATCAACGGATTCAGCGGCTACACCTTTTTTGTAAGAGGGCTTCTGGACAATATCGGTGTATACCCTGACCTTATGCACATAGGAGCTTTTAAAAGCGCCAGCGACATGCTCACAGAGTACGATATTTCCGACGCTCAGATTGAAGCAACACGAGCCCTGCTTGAAAGTTACAAAACGGAACTGGTTCGAGGGATAAGCGAAGGCAGGGGTCTTGAGCCTGCCCAGATGAGTATTCTTTTCTCCCAGTCCCCCTTCGCGGGGGAATCCATGGTTCAGATGGGTCTGGTGGACACCCTTCTCTACAGGGACCAGTTCGAAGAATTCGTTGAGGATGAGATTGGGCATTCGATAAATACAATGAGTCCCGTGTTTTATGCAGGCCTCCCGGAAACATCATCCAGCTGGGGCTCTGACCCCAGAGTGGCTGTGGTTATCGCCGACGGTAACATCATGGGCGGGGAAAGCGGCAGTTCCATTCTGGGCCGTACAATGGGCAGTGAGACAATCACAGCAATGCTGGAACAGGCCGCGAACACTGAAGGAGTCAAGGCAATTGTTCTCAGGATCAATTCAGGCGGCGGTGAAGCTATGGCCAGCGATGACATACACCATGCTGTAGAAAACATCCGGGAAGAGATGCCTGTGGTGGTCAGTATGGGTAGTGTTGCTGCAAGTGGAGGTTATCACATAGCCTGTGGCTCAGACGCAATCTTCGCGGACAGGATGACAGTTACCGGCTCCATCGGAACAATCAGAGGCAAATTCGTCTTCGGTGACCTTCTTGAAAAAGTAGGCATCAATGTGGAGAAGGTGGAAATTGAACCCGCCGGCAATCATGGAAATCCCTTTGAACCGTACACGGAAGAACAATATGAGCAGCAATTTAATGCCATGCGCGAAGGCTATAACCATTTTGTCACTACTGTTGCCAAAGGCAGAGATATGACATTCGAAGAGATTGACGCAATCGGTCAGGGCAGGGTCTGGTCAGGAATTGACGCCCTTGAACTTGGGCTTGTAGACTTCAACGGTGGTGTTGTTGATGCCATCGCCCATGCGGCAATGCTCGCGGATATTGATAACCGGAATCCCGAAATCATCATTTTCCCCAAACTCACTGGATTTGGTTCAATTAACCTTATGCCGGGTCTTTCTGTGCTCGGATCAGTAAAAGAGATTACCGAACACCCTTTCATCAACAGTGAAGGTCCTCTCTATCTGGCTCCTGAAATAGTCATAGAGTAAGTGAAAGCTGCATGTAGTTGATATGTTTCTCCGGTGGAAGGAGACATATCAACTATTATTTTCCTGGCGGAAGAGAACATCATGGGCGGAGTTAAACAATCCGTCGCCGATTCAATGAGTCAACCGCTCCCTGAAGTAAGTCCCAGAACCCCGGATATTTCTCCCGCCGGGGAAATGGCTTCTGGTCTAATAGGAATACGGCGATCCGGCAAGATCTTCCGGCTCTTTCAGGAAACGAGGTTACGGTTAAAAGCATGTTGTACATCAATCTGGAAGTCGGAGTTCTCCGCGAGGCTATGGATGAATTCAATCTTGCTGAAAACACAATAATTTCTCTTAAAAACGGAAGTATAGTAGACACATACACTGGAAGAATTCACATTGTACCAGGATAGGAATGGCTACAGAATATCTAAGGAGATTGCCTGACAATAGGTGTTGAGCAGAAAGGCTGCATTCTCGGACAGTCTCCTGGAACTGAGGGGGCTCGTTTTGGTTGGTAAAACAGGTTTTGACAATGAAAAATATCTTGAAGAACAATCCGCCGAGATACTCAGAAGGGTCGAGAGTGCTGATGGCAGACTTTATCTTGAGTTCGGCGGAAAACTCATGTACGACCATCACGCCGCCCGTGTGCTTCCCGGCTACGATCCCAATGTAAAGATCAGACTACTTGAGAGACTTAAGGATCGTGCGGAAATAATCCTCTGCATCTATGCCGGAGACATTGAAAAAAGAAGAATAAGGGGTGACTTTGGAATCACATACGATGCCGATGCCCTGATGCTTATCGACGGGTTCCGCTCCAGAGGTATTGATCTTCGTGGAGTAGTTATCACCAGATTTGAGGATCAGCCTTCAGCCGTTTCTTTTGAAAACGGGTTGAAAAGGCGAGGTGTTGATGTTTTCAGACACTACTACACCAGAGGATATCCAACCGATGTTGACCTCATAGTAAGTGAAAAGGGATACGGGAAGAATGACTACATCCAACCCACAAAGCCTCTTGTGGTAATTACCGGCCCCGGTCCGGGAAGTGGAAAACTTGCCACATGCCTCTCCCAGCTCTACCATGACCACCTCCGGGGAATTCAAGCAGGATATGCGAAGTTCGAGACATTCCCGGTATGGAACATGCCCCTGAAACACCCTGTTAACGATGCCTATGAAGCAGCTACCGCTGATCTGCAGGACGTGAATCTGGTTGACCCCTTCCACCTTGATGCCTACGGGAAAGTGGCAATTAACTACAACCGTGATGTCGAAGCTTTTCCGGTGGTCAAGAGAATTCTGGAGAGAATAGCAGGTGACAAATCACCCTATGCTTCTCCCACAGACATGGGTGTGAACAGAGTCGGATTCGGTATCGTTGACGACGAGGTTGTCCGGTACGCGGCGCAACAGGAGATTGTAAGACGGTACTTCCGCTACAAGTGTGAGTATGCTCTGGGGCTTGCAGAGAAGCAGACAGTACAGAAGATTGAGCTGCTCATGAACAACTTAAATCTGACCAGGCATAACAGGGAGGTAGTTGACGCTGCCGAGAAAAGGGCCGAACTGGAGGAGGCCAATCCAGATCTGCATCAGGTAAAAGCCTCAGCCCTTCAGTTGCAGGATGGCTCCGTTGTCACCGGTAAAAGCACGGAGTTAATGCACACATCTTCAGCAATGGTTCTCAATGCGATAAAGAAGCTTGCAGGTATAAAAGACAAGGTGCATCTTCTTTCTCCCGCCACAATTCAGTCCATCCGCAAACTCAAGAAAACTACAAATTTGCTTCCGCTGCGCCTTGACCTGGAAGAGGTGCTCATCGCACTCAGTGTCAGTGCCGCAACCTCTGAACCCGCTGCAAGGGGAATGGAAAAACTCACTGAGCTGAAGAACTGCGAGGCACACCTTACCCACATGCCCTCATCCGGAGATGCCAGTGGTCTTCGCGCCCTGGGAATCAATGTTACCAGTGATCCCCGGTTCAGCAGCTCCCGACTGTATAACGGCTGAAAAGTTAATGCCAGAAATTCAGTGGCAGAGTATTCTCTCTGCCACTGATATTTTTATTTCTATATTGTAATCCTGTATCTGTAAGACACTGTCAACCCATCATGGGTGAATCCCCAGATAAATTCCCCCTGTGGAGATGAGAGGAAAAACTGCTGTGCATATTCATATGGGATTACTTGAGAGCTCCATACTGTTCCCATCCCCTTTCCCGTTATGGTGTCAAACACTTCAATTGTGTATTCATTTGACTCTGTTCTGTTCAGAAGGTAAACCATCCTGCAATCCGGCTGAAGCAGAACTGCACCGCAGGCGGGAAATGGGAAAAGAAATTCGTCACAAAGAGAAAGAGTGTACGAATCATATCTGAAAACACCTTCATCGGTAATACAGTAAATGCATCCATCAGAGCCATAATCCACCGAGTTAAATGAACCTGCAATATCTCCCAGGTACTCAAGATCACTTGCTCGGAGACATATGAGCTTGTCAGCGCCGCACAGGTACACCATACCTCCATCCGGGGAAACAACCGCATCTGTAAACCCGAATGGAAAAGAAGATACTGGTTCAAGAGAATAAGCATCAAGCGCATATGAGTTATTCTCTCGCGATGCCAGGATCACTGACCCTTCAGGGACTTCAACACTATGGATAAATTCAAAGGCAACAGGAGTGGCCTGGATTACACAGTCAAGATCCTCGGTGCATACTGAAAGTGAGCATGCGCCGGAATAACCGTGGAAAACCAGGATATTCCCATTGGGTCTTTCCGCGATGGATGAAATTCTATCAAAAACCCTTAAACTGGGGGTTCCCCCGGAATATGGGTCAAGTATTTGCAGGCTGTAATGCACTGGATAATCATGCCATCGTGAAATGTAAATTCTTTCTCCATCGGCGGAAGTGAATCCAATTTCATCAAGAATACATGTGGAACTTGATCTCTTGTCAACTCTCCAGGGAATGTTTCCACCCGCCTGAAACTCAACCTCGTTGCTGTATGCGGGAAGACCGTCTTTATCCACAGTAACCACTACATAGTACCTTTCATCCACATCACCGATAATAGAGTCAGTGTAGCCCAGAGTATTAACATCATCTGTTACAAGCAGAGTATCCTTGTTGTATGTGATGTGTTCAATATCCGGGAAAGTGCTTCTGATCAAAATGTAAGATGCAAAAGTTTCCTCCTGGCATACGTCCCAGGACAAAGAACAGACAATGAAATGGTGTTTGTCAAACGAAAGATGTCTGGGCACCGGGAATGGAGAGCGGGGAGTTTCCACATGAACCTCGTTACTCCACCAGCAATTCTCGTTTAGATCCACTGCTCGTATTGCATAGTAGTAATCACTGCCCCATTCAAGCCCTGCAGAGTCTGCAAAAGTTGTCTCAAATTGGGTTTGAAGCTCTTCAGCCTCTTCCGGGTCTGATTGAATTGATGGATCAGATGACCTGAAAACGGTGAATGTCTGTCGCTGGTCTTCCTCTGGTTTTTCCCATGTAAGTGTCATTTCAAGGTACGGATAGTTCTTCCCGCAGGAGCTGGCACCAGCAGCAGCAGATTCCGACTGAACGATTCTTGCCGGAGCTAAACCGGTTGAATCACCTGTAAATACGACACTTTCAAGATTAAATGAGGGTAGAGACGGACCGGTTGAATCACAGGCGAAGAGCAGAATCACAAGTAAAACAACAATGGAGAATGAATATCTGAAAGTAGTCACAGGGTCTCCAATCAGTAAAAACACCATTCAATAATCAATGATATCTGTAGTGTTCCTGAATGAATATGTTCCTGTGCTATTCCCTTGACAACAGTTTTTCTTCATGGTTACATCAGTCTCCAGATATCCGGTTTTCAGGTAAAGAGCCCTTGCCGGTGTGTTGTGTCCGAACACATGAAGTTCAATCTCGCTGATTCCTTCTCCAACCAGCTTCTTCTCCATAAAGTCCATGGTCTGATGACCGAATCCCTTACCTCTGAATTTCTTATCAATCATGATGTCGAACAGAAATGCGGTGTCGCCTTTTACGAATATCCATAGAGTACCCAGATCTCCCTGTTCCCCGGTTATTGCATAAAACCGGTGGCCGGTGGTAGCTGCACCGGCAGGAAGCAGTTGCTCCAGCGTTTCGGTGGCCCTGCTTTCGGCACCGGGCTGTTCCCAGTTGCCTGCAGTAACATTTCCAGCAGCGAAGCTCTTTATCGTGGATTCCCTGAATACGTTGAATTCCGCTTCAGTCATTTCCCTGAGATCAATCATTGCTCTAACTCTAAAGATACCGTTGAAGAAGTATTTGGCTGATGGTGTAGAAATGCTTCTCCGTAAGGTTCTGCATCTCCTCAAGCAGCTTTTCCGCGGAAATCCCCTCATCCAAACCGGTTATTAATCTGCCGTGAATTATTCCGGATGACATTCCCTGATGAAAGAGCATTGAAAGAAAGAGGTTCTTTATCCAGAAGATGGTTACTTTGTTCTGCCGGTTACCTAAAAATGAGATAAGCACTTCGGAACCATCCATTGCCAGACAGAGTATCTCTCCTTTCCAGATTTCCATTTCCGGGCGCCTCTTCCAGAGATAAACATCGCACCCCTCAATCTCTGCCGGTTCATAGCAGCGAACAGCTATCTTTACACCTCTCCTTGAGGCGGCTGAAAAATACGGAGCAAGCCTGTCAAGAAGATCCGAATCAACAAACACACTTAGAACCTTCTCTGCCGTATTGATCATTGATACAGCTTTCTCTATTACCTGATCCGCCTGTGACAGCTTGTACACACCGCTCTCGGGGGGAATGCTCTCCGTATCTCCGAACGCCCTCTCAACAGCGTCAATCTTGTTGGAGAGGCTACTCATAATACGGCTCGTGAACTCCTCCAGAGGAACAACTGAAAAGACTTCAGTTGGCCTGGTGGAGTCACCGATTATTCCACCTTTGCCCTTTAGTGAGCTGATGCCTCTGTAAACATTCGGAACGGCTTTTCCGAGTCTTTTAGCTATTGCGTAACCGGTCAATCCGGGATCACCCTGGAGAACAAGGCAGATTGATGCCTCCAATTCACTGAGGCCCAGTTCCATCAACGCTTTTATCCTTTTGTCCTCCAAAGTGATTCCTTTCTCATTCTACTGAGCCGCCCACTGGGCAATGATTTTAACCAGGTCCCAATCGGAACCGTTATCATCTAAATGGTCGTAATAATCCACACCGTCACGATCCGAATCTTCTTCAAATTCTGGATGAACGCAGAAAAGAATCGCTCTTCCCTGTCCGTACTGAGCAGAAATTATTGCTCTTTTCCCATTGGGATAGCTTCCTATAGTCTCTGTTCCACTACCCGATGTACAATACGACCCGCCTGCGAAAAGAACAAGTTCCTCCGATGATTCACCCACTGCCGGATGTTCACTGTTCAAAGCTATGGACAACATAGACGGATTTTCGTAACTGTTGATTGGACCGACGGTGCTTGTATTCGCGATTGCGAGATTCTCATAACTGTCCGGCTGGCCATTCCATGTCGATTTATTGCCGGCCAGCATTGCTCCCGCGCAAAATCCAATGTAAAGACCGCCGTCTTCCACAAAATCACGGATCTTCTGAAGGCCATTCGGGCCAAAATCCTCTGCGAACACATCGGGATAACCACCGGGAATACACAGAATAGAGTAGTTACTCAGCGCGTCCCCCAGCACGATATTCGAATTGACCTTTGTCACATCATAACCCATCCACTGGAACATGTTATTCAGCGCTGTAACATCAATAGACCAGGTCCCTGTTCCGTTGTACAGAGCAACTTTCGCAGCACTTGTGTCTCCAGGACCTGTGGTGTCGGAACATGAGCTGAAGAGCGCCACTCCCAAAAGTGCCGGTAGAATAATATTTCTCATTTTCATTGCTGTAATTCCCATCCCCTCTACTGTTAGTGTTCGTACCTCACTAACACTATATGATATGCTCACAGAAAAGTCAAGCAGCAGATGCTCCATAAATCAAATTCATTGAATTCCAAATGGGAAGTGAATGATATCAGGCAAGAAGATGCGACAGTAAACAGGATAACAACAGCTCGGCAATCTCGTTGAGTATCTCATAACATCTGAAGGAATTTGTTTCTAAAGGCTGTTTCGCGATCGTTGATAACAAGTTTTTAAGCCTGTTACTTATCCAGTCCATACCTCTTTCGCACTGAACTGTTGCGGGAAAAGGGTAAAGCGGAAACAGCTGTAAACACAGCAACTGAGCCAAGAATAATAGCCATTCGAACCCATGGTTCTCCCGCTTCAACGCGCTCAGAAGCAATTGCAATGGTGGTTCTTACCCATTCGAGTCCGCCCAGAAACAGAATGACCTGCACTGTACGGGCAGCCCAGGCTCGCTTGATGAAAAGCAGTGCAGGAAAAAGAACAGCAGGAATCGCAAGAAGATCCATGCTGTGCCAGCGGAAATGTGCTCCCAGTAAAAGAGCACTCAAGACAATTGAAAACATCCTGAGTAATTTCATATTCAGCATTTCTCCCATAATTCTTCCAGAACACCTGAACAAGTAAATTTTGACACGGTTCATTACCAGATAATTTCAGACACAAATCCTATCACAAGAATGATTAATATAGTCGCGTGTACCCAATACTTCTTACATATTGCAAGTGTTATTGTCATGGCTGGAAGGGCAGAAACAGCTAGTAAGGTCAATACGTTAAAGTGGTCTGCTTGATGGAGTAATTTAATGAAATTGATCAACAGAGACAAAATCACAACACCACTCATTAATCCCCAGAAATATCTGTGATTCTCAAAATAGTAGCTCTTTAGATCAATCCCACTCCCTTCAACCGCATCCGGCAAAGCAGCTGAGACCAGCAGATATGTTAGAAACAGCCAGTGTCCGTATGCTACGAAGAAAAACATATTCATCGAATCAGTACTACCCTCAGCAGGCAATAAACCCCACCAATTATTCAGAATTGTTAAAAATAAGTACCATGCAGCCAACAGCGGCAGCCAGTGCCATTTAACAGTTTTTCCAGCCCTGATCAGTTTATGAATACTTAAAAACAGATCAGTCAGCATCAGTCCATACACTATGGTAAATAGCGTAATCACAATATCATACTTTGACATGGTCAATCCCCCGGCGTTCCACCACATTATAATTGACCAGAGTCCATAAGTCTTGACTCTCAGGAAGCGTCACTTTACGCTGAACGGGGAAGGTTGCCCTCCCTCGTTGCTGATATCTTCAGTGCCGCTTTACTTTGCAGCTGCTTCCATGAGGATCTGAGCTATTTCAGGGCGGGTAAACTCAGGAGGAGGAAGTATTCCGTCATTCAGCATGGCTCTTACCTTCTTGCCCGAAAGGAATACTCTGTCCGCACCGGTATGAGGACATGTCCTTGCCGTGGCCATACCATTGCAGGCATTGCAGTAGAAGGCATGCTCAAACTTCAGAGGAATGATATCTATCTCTTCCGCCGTAAATTTATCAAATATCACCTGGGCATCAAATGTACCGTAGTAATCACCCACTCCCGCATGATCTCTTCCAACGATAAAGTGCGTACATCCGTAGTTTTTTCTGAGTAACGCATGAAAAATGGCCTCACGGGGGCCGGCGTAGCGCATGGCTGCCGGGAAGACGCTGAGAGCGGTGCGGTCTGAAGGGTAGTACTTCTCAAGAATGGTCTCGTAGCATCTCATTCTTACATCTGCCGGAATGTCATCTGCTTTTGTGGCTCCTACAAGGGGGTGAATCAGCAGACCGTCAACCATTTCAAGTGAAACCTTCTGCAGATACTCGTGTGCCCTGTGAATAGGGTTTCTTGTCTGAAATGCAACAATGGTCTTCCAGCCCTTTTCATTGAAGAGGGCTCTTGTTTCCTCGGGAATAAGTCTGTGATCTCTGAAAGGTTCTTCGTCACGAAGATCCATAGCGCTGATATCTCCGCCAATGTATTTGCCCGAGAGAGTCTTTAAATACTGAACACCGGGATGACCATCATCATCTGTCAGAAGGGTTTCTTTTGCCTCATGCATAAGGTCGGCAGTGAAGATGTCCGCAACTTTCATCATACCGCGAACACTGCCGTCGTACTTGAGAACAACTGTATCGCCAACAGAAACCCGGGGATCCTCTTCTTTCATAGAGAAAACAACCGGAAGGCTCCAGACAATACCGTTTTGAAGACGCATTTTCTCCACAACCGAGTTATAGTCAGCCCCTGTCATGAAACCCTCAAGAGGGCTCATTGCTCCGCAGCTTATCATCTCAAGATCATTCTTCTCGCGTTCATTCAAAGTCAGAGTTACAGTGTTTTCGGGAAGCTGATCTTTCGTGATTATTCTGCTGACCAGTTTTCCTCCGTGGGGCTGTATCATTGTTTCCTCCTGTTTTCAGATTAATTCTTCAGTGTAAGTTCACCTGCGGCATATACTTTTCACTTGCCAGGGAGCGGCCGGCCGCTCCCTGATCCAGAAGATCCCGAATGACCGCCTCAAGGGGGATGCACTGCCAATCCTCATAGTAGCGGGCAGCAACTCTGGCTGTTGCATCAATTACCAGAACCCCCGGTAATGCCCGTATACCAAAGGCGCCCATGGCAAGGCTGTCAGGGTCAGCAAGCACTGGAAAGTCTATCTGCCACTGGCTGACCAGAGAATCCGCAGTGGCAATTTCTCTTCCAGCTAAAACAACGAGACCGAATACTGGCTGGTCATGAAAAATGTTGTTCAGCTCGGCAAAGCGGGTTAGATCCTCAAGGTCAGACAGAGTATTGAAATCGTTGAAAAGAACAACAACAACATGCCCTCTGAGTTGACCGTACAAGCTGAGAGACTCGGCAGTATTGAACCAGACACCTTCCGGAAAATCACTGGCAATATCCATACGCCCTGCGGGTCGCCGAGTTGGACTCTGCCTGAAAAGAAAACCTGCGATGAGAGTAAAGATTATCACCCCAACGGCAAAGAGAATAGTCCCTTTTATCTGTTCTCTCTTGTACTCCGAATCTTTCATATCTCTTTTGAATTGCTTAAGCAAATGCCGGGACTCCCATTATTTCCTCATTCCGCTGGCGTTTCCGGAGGGGGTGTGAGGGTTGTAAGATCTAGCAGCCAATGATCTTCCACCAGTTTTACCGGAATAATCTGCGATCCTTCAGAAGTAGCGATTGTCACAAGAGCAGTGGTAGAGTCTACAAGTTGAACTCCGCGCACAGAGCTGGAAAGCTCTGCTGTTTCAGGGGCATCCTCTACCATTCTAGAGAAAAGCATCTCGCCATCCAGGGAGATAAACTCCTCTTCAGTGACCGGAACAGACAATGTGGAAAGAAACTCTGTACTCTCTGTGTAGCCAAAGCGCTGAATAACTGCCGCAGTAGAATCCCAGGCTGCCTGTGTCTCAGGCGTAAGCATCTGCCATGCGTCTGACCACAGGGAATCTGCCAAAGCTGTCTTAAACGCTTTAACGGAATCGGACGCGGGGTGATTACCGCATCCGGTCCCTGTGACAAAAATCGCGAAAGCTGCAAGAGTAAGAAGCAGATTTCTAAAGAGCATGCACTACCAGTCCACTTCTGAGTTTAGGTTCAAACCAGGTCGACTTCGGAGGCATAACATTTCCGCTGTCAGCAACTGCGATAAGCTGATCCACCGATGTGGGGTACATGGAGAAGGCCACCGAATATTTTCCGGAGTTCACAAGTTTCTCCAGCTCTGTAGTCCCACGTATGCCGCCTACAAATTTGATATGGGTTGCGGTTCTGGGGTTATCCACACCAAGAACCGGCTGAAGGAGATTCTCCTGAAGAATGCTGGCATCAAGGCTTTTTACCGGATCATCTTTCGGGAATGTGTCGGCAAGTGGTTTGATTGTGTACCAGTTACTATCCAGGTACATGCTGAATTCCTGGTTTCTTGAAGGCTCCCGGGCTCCTGTCTTTTCGACAGAAAACTTCTTCGAAACCTCTTCAATGAACTGCACGGGGGTTCTGCCCTTCAGATCCTGAACCGCACGATTGTAAGCAAGTATTTTCATCTGACTCTTGGGAAATATCACAGCAAGAAAATAGTTGTACTCTTCGCTGCCTGAATGTCCGGGATTTGCGTCTTTTCTCCGTCTGGCGATTATGGCACCGGAAGCACTTCTGTGATGGCCGTCAGCTACATAAAGGAAAGGAATGTCGCTTTTGAAAAACTCGCTGATTCTTCTGTTGGTTTCTTCATCAGTGATAACCCAAAAAGTGTGTTGAATCCCGTCATCAGCTGCAAAATCATACTCAGGTTCTCCGTCACAAACGGACTGCTGAATGGTATCAAGATTATTAAGATCCGGATATGTAAGAAACACCGGTCCGCATTGCGCGTTCTGAGTTTCGATGTGGCGAATACGATCTTCTTCTTTTTCTTTCCTTGTAAATTCGTGTTTTTTTATAATATTGTTATCGTAATCTTCTGCTGAAACAGAAGCTACGAGACCTGTCTGGGAATGATTACCCATAATCTGACGGTAAAAGTAGAAACATGGTTTAACGTCCTGCACCATAAGGCCATCCTCCATCAGGCGACGAAGGTTCCGTGCTCCCTGCTGATAAACCTCCGCGCTGTACAGATCTATCTCAGAGGGAAGATCGACTTCAGGCTTTACAACCCGAAGAAAGCTCAACGGATTATCCTTTACCAGATTTCTGGCCTCATTGGAATCAAGTACATCGTAAGGAGGAGAAGCAATCTTCTCGGCGAATTCTCTGCTGGGCCTTAAGCCCCTGAATGGTCTAACTACTGACATTTCTATTTTCCTCCGGTATCAGTTCAGTCGAGCCAGCTCGGCTTCAACCATTTCCCTTACAAGGGAAGCGAAGTCTGTTTCAGGTTTCCACCCCAGAACTTTTCTAGCCTTTGCGGAATCTCCGCGCAAAGCATCAACCTCGGTAGGCCTCATGTAACGGGGATCGGTTACAACATAATCGTGCCAATCAAGCTGAAGATGGCTGAATGCCTCCTCCAGAAAATCTCTAACAGAATGCATTTTGCCTGTGGCAATCACATAATCATCGGGTGTGGACTGCTGAAGCATAAGATACATAGCCTTTACATAATCCCTTGCGTGTCCCCAGTCGCGTTTCGCGTCAAGGTTTCCCAGACTGAGCTTTTTGCTGAGGCCCTTTTTAATCCTTACTGCTTCTATTGCTATTTTTCTTGATACGAAGTTCTCTCCCCGCCTGGGAGACTCATGGTTGAAGAGAATCCCGCTGGAGGCATGCATGTTGTAGCCCTCTCTGTAGTTGACGACCATCCAGTGAGCGCAGAGTTTCGCGGCGGCGTAAGGACTTCTCGGTTTGAAACATGTACTCTCGTTCTGAGGAGGGGGGCTGGAACCGAAAAGTTCGCTGGTGGAAGCCTGGTAAAACCTTGAACTTCCTGCCATTCCAGTTTCCCGCAAAGCGTCCAGCAGTCTGACCACTCCGATGGCATCCACATCACAGGTGTACTCAGGCACCTTGAAAGAAATACCCACGTGGCTCTGAGCTGCAAGATTATATACTTCATCGGGTTCTGTTTTTTCGATTATTCTGTTCAACGCGCTGGAATCCGTCATGTCGCCGTAGTGAAGAAACAGAGTTGTTCCATAAATTTCTTTATTCTGTATCAAGTGTTCAAGTCGACTGCGATTGAAACTGCTTGACCTGCGTACTATTCCGTGAACCAGGTATCCTTTCCCCAGAAGCAGTTCCGTAAGATAAGACCCGTCCTGACCGGTTATACCGGTTATCAGAGCTTTCTTCAAACTATTCGTCCTTTCACTGAGGGGAAACTAACGGTAAGATAATACGATATTTATTTGTTGACAAAATCCCGGTTAAGCATTCTCTTCAGGTCTCTTCTTTCTATGAAATACCGTGGATCAAGTACCTTTGTTCCGGTCTGTTTCATGTGCTTCTTCCACGGTTTTGCGCTCATGCCTGCTTCCATTGCAGAAGTTGCGCCCTCAAACAGTATACGCCATCGCCACTCTGCTTCACCACAGGTCCAATCAGTCAGCAGGGTCGGCAGAGCCTGAGGGTCTCCACCTCTGAGCACTTTCTCAAGAATGGCAATCTCCCGCCAGGGTGAAACAGATGGAAGTGATTCCTGTGCCGATTCCTCTCCCATAAGACGACGGGCTCTGTTGCGAAGTAAATCCATGGGAGCCATCTCAAGACATCGGCAATAATCTCCCCTGGCCTCAGCCAGCAGGAAAAGCGGACCCGCCGCAAGTGAAAAGGCCTTATCCAGTTTCCCCGTACTGAGACATATGCGGTGAGCCTCTGTAAATTCTTTTTCGGAAGCACGCCAGTGAAATGATCTGGCAAGTATATCCGCAAGAAATGCCCGCTCGCTGCTTCCTTCAGGATTCATCCTAACCAGTGAAGTCGCCGCAGATATGGCCAATTCTTTCTGATCAAGCACAAGAAGCAGGTTCGCTTCCCGTCGCTTCAGAGAGGCTCTTTTCACTGGATCATTTTCAGCCTTCACCCTGTTCCTGATGATCAGCAGTTGACGACCGGCATTTCTTGTCGTATTAGGTGCCATAATTGGAGAAAGGAGTCTCTTTTCTTATGAGTGATTTGCTTGACAAACTAACTGACGACCCAACATCCGGAGCTTCCGGAATATACATAAAAATTCTGAACCATATAGTTCTGGGATATCTTAAAGGTACAGACCTGCCGGATCTTATCCGGGCAAAAGCAGGAGATATGATCTCATTGAATTATCTGGCCAACCACCTGCAGGCAGTGCCTCTCTTCCAACAGAAAGAAATAGCCAAAGAACTCCAGAAAGAGGTCAGGGCTAATTCATCCGCAGCCGGAATTCAACTGTACAAGGGGTTGGCCAACTCAAAAAACATCATTCTCTGCCACTCCAACAGCGGCAGTGTTCTTCGCGCTCTTGAGCACAGAAAAAATCGGATTGAAACTGTCTATCAGACACACTCCAAACCGGGGGAAGAAGGTCGGGAGGCAGCAAAATTACTCAAGACCAACGGATTCCATGTTAAACTGATAGCCGACTCCAGAATTCCTGCGGCTGTTAAAGAGGGTGCGGTACCCGTTCTGGGGGCTGACTGCGTAACCCAGACATTCTTTGTCAATAAAATTGGTTCCGCCTCTATTGTGGAAAAAGCACTGGAAGCAGGAATCACACCAATTGTGGTAGTTGGCTCCGAGAAAACATGCACTGAAAAAACTTACGGTGGCAGGCCCAACGGCGAACTGTTTGAAAGAATACCACTGGACAAAATCAGACTGATTGTTGGAAGTTCCACTTACAGAATGCCAAGAGATCGCAAACGTCTCTGCAGAATGCTGGAAGAGACGGACAAAAGGTAAGTGGCAATCAGGTCAATTTTTCAAGGGCACTGGAGAGCTCTTGAAAAGGTCTGGCTGAAAGAATTCAATAAATCGAAGAACCGGGAGACCGTAGCAGTTGTTACAGCAGGGCAGCCCCTGGCCGAACATCTGATGAGTATGATATCCGGTTCAGTTGCGGGAACTGGATTACTGCCGGGTTTTCCGGCACTTTCAAAGGTTCTTGCCTCCTCTGTAACAGGCATATCAATTCCAGAATCACAGTGCGTTGCTCTTGCCTGTCTGGCAGGCTACAGACCGGAGAGTGCGCCAGCGGCAGCGGCTTTCTTTGAAAAACTGATTGAAATGGGTGTATCAGCAGATATCTTCAGTGTTATTGCTCACTCCACAAAAGGTCTTCACAGTGAAGTCCTCAGAACTTCCGATAAATTCAATTTGTACTCCTCCCGGAGGAACAAACTTCATCCCAGTTCCCCTGACAGAGTCTCCGGGGCAGGTCCAGTAAACACGCGCTGTTTCGATACCTATATGTTTTACGGTTTCTACGACCTGAACCCCGCCCAGAGAAAGTATGTCAAACAGCTTGCTGAAACCGCTGACATTATCTGGTTTTCTCCGGTACACCCGTCTCACCACTGGCGCGATACTTCGAAGAGAACCACGGATTTTCTCACAAATCTCAGTGTCGGTGAACTCCATCGAGTAGACGGGAGTGTACCTCTTTCCCCCCCGGCGCAGTTTTCGGAAAACATGCTGACAGGAAAAGCTCCCGGGGAAGCAAAAGGAATTGAACTGTTGCTCTGCGGTTCAGGTACCGGATTCACAAAGACAATAATGGATAAGGTAACAATCCTCAGGAAGTTGTATAAAGACCATGAGATTGCAATAATCGCTACAGGTGATGACGCGAAGCTGCTTGTGGAGCAGTTGCATATCAACGGTATTCCATCAGCGACTTCTCTGACCATCAAAGCCTCAGCCCTGCCCGCAGGAAATCTGCTGGGAACCCTGCTTCGTCTTCAAGATAATCAATTCCATCACAGGGATATAGAAAAGTTGCTCTTAACAGGTGCTATCACAATTGATCATACTCCGGACGCAGCATCTTATGCAATGAGAGCAGCGAAATCCGGGGCCAGATTCGGCCTTCAGTCGCTCAGAGAAACTGAATTCTCTTTCGCTGAAATCCTGGCTGACTACTTTGAAAACCTTCCTTCCGAAGCCGCCCCCGAGGAATTCCTCGGAAGAACTGTACACCTTCTTGCCGCTCTTACCAATGGTTCTATCCCTGCCGTATTCGCAGAATCCATCCTTTCGGTAGGCAGTTTTGCCTTCAGACATAATGTACCCTTCTCTGTTTTCCGGGAAATGATTAATGCCGCCCTTGATGCCCCTGTCAAACTGCAGGAATCCATCAGCGATGGTGTAGCAATTCTCTCTCCTGAGAAGGCAAGAGGCATACAGAAAAAAGCCCTGATTCTCACCGGACTTGAAGAGGGAGCCTTCCCGAGGCCAGCGGTAAATGATCCGCGACTGCCGGTCGAGGTAAAAAAGCAGCTTCAGCTTCCCTCACCGGATACAAGGGAGACCGAAGAAGCATTTCTTTTAAGACAGCTCTTCGAAGCAGCGGAAACCGAAATATCAATGGTATGCAGAAACACCGACTCATCGGGAAGACCTGTCGCAGTCTCACCATTTATCGCCCCCCTTCTTCAGGATGACTCTGCAGTCAAAGAAGTTCAACTCTCTGATTCACCGGTCACTGTACTCACCATACCACCCAATCCTCCTTTTCTTCTGTCCTCGGCAGAGTGTCAGCATGAGAGACTGAGATTCGATCCTGAAGCTCCCTCTCTGGACGCGGTACACTGCGGAATGATTGGAAAAGGGCTCTACTATCCCGACAGGCTCAGTGCTACTGCCCTGGAAAACTATACGCGTAACCCTTTTTCTTTTCTTATGGAAAAAATCTGGAAAGTCAGAGATTTAGAAGGATTTCCTGTGCGGTCTGAACCGGATCCTCTCACCAGGGGTTCACTGGTTCACTCCTGCGTTGAAGATGTTCTGAAAAATGGTGGTTCCGCGGCTGAGACTGTAAGAACTATCTGCAGAAAGAAAAGGCTTATTGCACATCTTGGTTCGAAAACCCTGGCGGAAATATGGATAGAGCATCTGGTTCAGGGAATAGAAAAACTTACCGCAGACCTTGAAGAATTGCACTGGCGTTTTGTGGAAAGCGAGAAAAATCTGGAAGGAGAAATTGCCGGTCTGCCTGCGGCAGGCAGAATTGATTTGATATTTAAGAATCCGGATGGTGAATACATTGTTGCCGACTTGAAAACGGGAAAACCGAAAACAGTTCACGCCGGTAACCTCATCCGGAAAAATCTTTTCCAGCTCCCTTTCTACAGAAATCTTGCAATTCAGAACGGTTATACACCTTTATCAGAGGCGACATACATACACATTGAAGGCAATGGGAACATTACCTTCAAATCCCTGAAAAGCAACGAACTTAAAGAAATAAACGGAGAATTCGAAGAAAAGGTTCTTGAAATTGTCGAGTCCATTTCACTGGGCAGCTTCCCTGAGAATACCGGGAAGAGTAATCTGAGGTACAATAGATGATCTCCGATAAGTCTGTTCGAGAAGCAATCCGAAATGAAAAAGACAGAAGTGTGGTAGTTGAGGCAAGCGCGGGAACCGGCAAGACCACCCTTCTTACAGACAGAGTAAAGACGCTGGTGGAAAACGGTATTCCTCTGGAAAAGCTTGCGCTGGTCACTTTCACCGAGGCTGCCGCCAGTGAACTCCGCGTTCGGATCAGAAAAATACTTTCCCCTGAAGACAGACGCGCCATGGATCAGGCCTGGATTACCACAATTCACGGATTCGCCTCCCGAATTCTTCGCGAGTACTTCCACCTGTGCGGTGGAGCTCCTGAATTTTCAACGGAAGCCGGTCACTTCAGCAGATCCGAACTGGAAATACACTGGGATCTTTTCCTTGCGGGAGCAGATCCCGCCGTGCTCCGGGATTCGGCAGAGTCTTTAAAAACAACCGGCAGCGCAAAACTGCTTGAGGTCGCAGGGGAAATAGAAAACTACAGATGGTTTACCGATTCTTATCCTCTGGGAAACACAGAAGACGAATTGAAGAAAACCAGTTCCTTCTGGAAACAACGGATTGAATCACTTATACCGCTGTGTACATGCCAGTCAGACAAATTGCTGGAGAGAATACGTAACTCCATCAGTTCACTGCACGATGGAATTCCTGAGAAAATCAACCTAAGAGGCGGTTCCGCCGGAAACTGGGGAAACAGGGAATCTCTTGCTGAAGCGAAGGCAGTTCTTAAAGAATACAACGATACAGGAGTCAAGCTGATATCAGCCTACACTGCTGTGATTCCTCTGCTGCCGGCAATAGATAAACTGGTTATCCCCTTCGGAAACAGAATGCGTGCGATCTGGGACAGTGATCCTACAAGGCTTTCCTTCGACGATTTGCTCTACCGGGCATGGCTGGCTGTTTCCCGCTCTCAGGAACTAAGAAAAGAACTGAATGATAGATTCAATCACATTTTCATTGATGAGTTTCAGGACACCAGTCTTGTTCAGGTCAGACTGTTCAGCATTCTTCTCGAGCAGTCAGGTCTTCAAAAAAAGCTCACCGTGATGGGAGACCCCAAGCAGTCAATTTTCGGCTGGCGCTCTGCTGACATCGAAACCTACAAGGATACACTGCGGAGACTTGAGAATGACAATGCCCTCTTTAAAACCATACTGGTAAATTTTCGCAGCGGGATTTCCATAATTGATTTTGTTAACTCTTTCGGGAACGCTCTGTTTACAGCAGTTCCCCCTGATGAAAAGCCCTTCTCCTGTGACTACAGCCCCATCGAAGCAAGACCGGATGCCGGGAAGGGAGACGGAGTCACCGTTTACCGGCTTCCTGATCTGCCTGCAGCAGAAATGGCCTGCGTTCAGGCACACAAAATCGCCGATTTGATACAAAACCCCGCATCCACCGCAATCCTGTTTCGAACAGGAACGCACCTTGACGCGCTGATCCTGGAACTGGACAGAAGGGATATCCCATACAGAGTAGAAGCCCGTCGTGATTTTCACAAGAGAAAAGAAGTCGAGGATACAGCAAACCTTATCAGGGCTATCCTCTGCCCTTCTGACAAGTATGCCCTCGCTAAGACGTTCAGATCCATCTTCTTCGGCATAAGCGACAGAGATATAACACTATGGAGACTGAATCGCCCTCCGGATTCAATAAAAGCTGCTGAAGAACTGCTGCTAAATCTCAGACAGGTCAGCCATACCCTTTCCCCCGGACCATTCATGGAAACCCTCTTCAGGAATACCTGTCTCCTGCTGGCAGTTGAGGAAAGCGGCTATCAAGTTGCCCGAAGGCTGGGCAATTTGAAGTTCATTCTTGAAGCCGCTCACAGAACCTCTGACTATGCCCTCCTGCTTGAAACCCTTACAGGAAAGGCTCCCATGAGCGCTGAGGAGCCTTCAGCTCCACCGGAAAGCCATACAGGTGTTGTAACCCTCACCACCATTCACAGAGCGAAAGGACTGGCCTGGAAACATGTAATACTTGCGAATCCGGGAAATTCTTTCAACAACACCACTCCTGCGGTTTTAGCCAATTCGAGGAATCTGACCGCAGGAATCAAGATCGTCAACGGACTTACCGCACACTACCAAAGACTCTCGGAAAGAGAAAAGACAAGAAGCCGTGCAGAATACCGAAGACTGCTTTATGTGGCTGTAACGAGACCACGACAGAAACTGGACATCTTCATTCCTGAAAAGGCACGGGAAGGCTCACCTGCGGGTATTATGAGCAATGCGCTGACTGCCGCTACCGGGCTGTACAAAGATGAAACAATACCCTCTGACGAATCTCCCGGCAGAATACTTCCGGATAACAGGAAACTTGTTCGCCATGAAAAGCCGGATGACTTTATTCTGCTCTACCCCGAATCTCTGCCGGTTATTCATCCGGACAGGGAAAGGCAGATGCGTCTGGGCACTGAAGTTCACCGTATACTTGAATTCATTGACTTTGAAAAGCCCGACCTCTGGCTAAGCAGCAACAAAGAACAGCTATACAATTCCCTGGAATTCCCGGATGAAGCTGTCGAGTTGGCTTTGAAATTCTTTGAGATATTCGATCTTGAAGGAGCTGAAGTTGCAGGCAGAGAATACCCGCTTCTGGTGGATGGAAAACAGTATTACATTGATCTGCTCATACGGAGAAAAGGAATTCTCGAGGTGATCGATTACAAAACAGACAGAGATGACCCGGAGAAGAAAACTGAAGAGTACAGGGACAAGCAACTCCTGTACAGAAACACGCTGAAGAAGCTTACAGGAAAAGAAGTCAAGGCGAAACTGGTCTTTCTTCGCCACGGAGTAATTATAGATATACAGCAGAAGCCCGAAGGTCAGCCCCGGGCTTCTGCCTTGTAACCTGTTTACAGATCTATCTCAACTGACGCACTTGTGCCAGAGGTTCCATTCCCTTGAATCGGTCTTGCTACGAAGTAAACCTCTCCGTTGACCGATCCATCTGAATATGTCTCAATATCGATGTCCCATGCGCCCGCGTTAGCTCTGGTGCATTCGATTTCCAGGTAAGGATTGAAGTCTCCGCCGTCATCATCGCTGAAGTATTCTTCTCCATCCGCATCCATGACAGTAAGAGTCAGATCGATATCACTCTCTGCGAATATCTCATAGGTGTTACCGGATTCAAAAACAAGACTCCAGTAAACATTCGAGTGCATCTGGAAGGTATCCTCCAGGGGAGCAAACCCGCTCTCACGAACCATCTGTGTTCCCATGCTGTAACGGAAATCCACAGATTCCGTGGAACTGTCCGAATAGGGCACCACTATGGCACTGTAGAATCCTGAAGAAAGCTGAAGAACAAGCTGAGGATCAAGACCGTCAGGTCCGTCATCGTTGTAGTCTATCATCACATCCTGATCATCAATGATAGCCATTTTTGTGTCATCAACGCACGAGGCATCAAAGATGTACTCGCCTTCCTCCTCAATCTCGAACTCAAACACAAGGGCCTGATCTTCAGGATAAACACCGTAGTAGTCGCCAGCCTCGGGCCAGTAGTTCATGACCATTGTGCCCTCTCGGAATTCTCCATCGAACCATACATCCATTTCGTCAACATTAACGACTTCAATGGTCATATCGTCGAGATCAAATTCTGTGATCTCAATGTCAAACTCCGCGTCATCTGATCCTGAGTAGGTATTCACAACAACAAGGTAGTCTCCTGCCTCAAACTCACCGGAGCAAACAGGATTGGAACCATCTGTATCGTCATCATAGTCCACATATTCAAGATCGTCCCCGTCAACCAGCAGAACAGCCATTATACAGTCAACATTGGATTCAACAGCAATTCTGAGCCATTTTTCCGCTCTTACTTCAAGAGGGAAAACTCTGCAGGTTTCCCAGCTGTCGCGGTAGAGTTCATCCACATCAAAGAGAATGTCTTCCCACTGATCGTTTTCCTTGTCTCTCAGAATGAAGGCTTCCATTTCCTCATTAATTTCAAGAACCCATTCGTAGTCATCCGCTTCGTCAACCTCAAGAAGGAATTCGCCGTCATCTCCCGCAATATCAAAAATGATCACCCTTGCGCCGTCAGGAACTTCGTCCATGGAAACAAAAGCATCGAGTTCTTCATCCCAGTCATCTCCCACCACGACAATATCACCTTCAGCGTCAACAACAACCATCACCGGATCAATGTCATCAGCCTCCACGAACAGTGATATGCCCTCTCCTGCCTTCAGCGGGAATTCTATTGCTGGCCAGTCATCTTCCACCGCGAGACCCATCATAAGAAGCGCTTCTTCCGCATCCGGAAGGAGCTCTTCCAATTCCACTCCTTTATCAAGGTCGCCTTCAGCTGTATCCCCTGCTCCAAGACCTCCGCCTCCCAGAAGAGAACAACCAGCCGTACCCATAAGTAACGCCATTAATACCGGAACTGTCTTTTTGAACACCTCAACCTCCCCTTTCAATTAAGCCTGCAAATCCTCAACCTGCAGGATTTATACAATTCCCACAGATAATCCATTCCATTCAACGGCAACACTACACTATTATAAGAAACAGGCCGGGGGAAAAGATGTCCCTCTTAACCTTTCAAGGGAACCGCAGTCCTTAGTAGTATCCACATACAGAAAACATGGTATTCCCTGGCAATACTGTCCGGCAACATCTGCTCTTTACCTATAAATCTCCCAACGCGGAAGACACTGGACATGGAGCCCTTTTACTGAAATAATTGTATTACATGTTTATCGCTCTAAGGGGGCCAAATGAACGAATCAGTTGTTACCGGAAGTAACGGTGCTTCTATCAATGAAACACTGGCCAGGCTGGTGGAGAAAACAGAAGCTTTGACTGCGCTGCTCATCAGCAGACACGGTATTTGTCTCGGGCAGGCGGGCGGAGGAGCCAGACTGAATGCTACTGCTCTGGCCGCTCTGGTTGCGGGAATGTTCTCCGCAACCAAGGAGGTTGCCAATATCGTTGGCGAGGAACAATTCTCAATTCTGCTGCAGCAGGGCAAGAAGAGGCACATTCATATTTCTCTCATCGGTGAAAAATCGATGATGGTGATTGTGTTCGAGGAGTACTCCCGTATAGGAAGAGTCAGGCTCGAAGCAAAGAAATGCAGCTCAACGCTGGTTCGACTGGTGAATCAGGACAGAAAGGATCAGGAACAGGCTATTCAGGATATTTCGATTCCTGATTTCAAAGAGTACGCACTTAATCTTATTGACAGGATTTTCGTTATCGGAGAGGAAGAGGATGCCTCACCTTGACTTGAATAACAGGCAACTGGTATTCAAAATCGTCTACTTCGGGCCGGGGATGAGTGGAAAAACCACCAATCTGCTGTTTATTCACAAGAAGATTTTTGACAAGTACAAGGGTGATATGGTCATTCTTGACACTGAAGAGGAACGAACGCTCTTCTTTGATTTCTTCCCGGTTTCACTTGGTACAGTTCAAGGCTTTTCCCTGAAAATCCATCTTTATACTATACCGGGACAGGTGTTCTACGAGGCGAGCAGACGCATTATTCTTGAAGGCGCGGATGGCGTTGTTTTTGTCGCCGATTCCTGCATCGAACGATTTGACGATAATGTTGACATGTACAGAAGAATGACAACCAACCTTGGCAGTTACGGCGTTGATCCGACTTCATTCCCTATAGTTCTTCAATACAACAAACGGGATTATGATGAAGTCATTCCACTTGGCCAGTTGGAAGCGATTCTTGAACTTCCGGATGATCTTCCTGTTACTGAATCAATAGCCACATCAGGAAAAGGAGTTATGAGAACACTGCAGCTGATCAGCAAGGAAGTCATAAGAAACTTTCAGCTTGATGGCTCAGCCTGAAGTAACGAAAGGAGCGTGATAACGCATGGCCTTCAACGGCAATTTGAATGAGTTTGGCGTTGTTGCGTTACTACAGCTGCCTGGCACAAACCATCTTAGTGGCAGACTGATTATCAAACAAGATGAAGGTACCGCGGAATTCTACTACAGCAAGGGCAGGCTTGTTCATGCGGCACTGGGTGAGGTTTCCGGGAAAGAAGCACTGGTTGAAGTAATTGACTGGGTTGAAGGTGATTTTTCTTTTGATTCCAGCAGCAGCATTGATGAAATAACAATTCATCAGGATATTCAGAATACTCTTATGTGGGCCTTGAAGGAAAGAGACGAAAGGCAGAAACTGAAGGACGAAGAAGAGCAGACAGCCAGAGAGCTGGCAGCAGAGGAACTGGCTGAAGAGTTGGCAGCTGAAGAACTGTCAGCTGAAGAACTGGCAGCTTCGGCTTCCAGCCTGCCTGAGCCTGTTGTAATACCCCAGTCTCTGATGCAGAACTCTACCGGTATTCTAATCGCATACCTGATAAACCCGAAAGGTCAGATAATCGCGGAAGCTGAAGCCGAGTCTGACTTCATTGAAAAAATCACACCCCTTCTTACCGCTGTTAGAAGCTTCATTCGCAACTACCCGGACAGGGTTATAGGAAAAACCTTTATAGAGGATACAGAATTTACACTGGCCCTTTCAGGGCTCAATACCAAGTTGACTGCTGTTATTTTTGTCTCGCCCAAAACCAGGCTGGGAGTTCTTTCCATCGAACTGGGCAAATTCATGAGAGCTCTCCTGACAAGCAAGCTGGAGGTTCTGAATGAGTGATAAATTGTATTTGAAAAACAGCGGAAGACTTCTTCATTTCGTGGAGTTCATGCAAATGTGCGCCGATTCAGGATATATCTCTGAATCGACTGCCAGGGAGATGTGCCTTTTCGCAAAGTATCAGGGGGGCGTAGAGGCTATTCCTGCTTTTCCGGGAGATCATCCGGACAACAATGATCGTTTCACCGATCTTCTTGCCTTCACCCCTCCCGATGAACGCTCTTTCGATAACTATGTGGTAACTGAAGAGAATTCCTATGCCGTGGAGCTGGCACGAACAGTCGCTTTGATCCCAAGAATATGGAAGAGTATCTCTCCCATTCTTTTCCACGCGGGAACCGGCCAGGGCAAAACCCATCTGCTTTCAGCCATTGCTTCCACTTCAAGGCAGAACTCACTTTTCCTCAATCTCAATGATTTGAGGATGGGTTACAGATACTGCGTTAAGACGAATAAGGAAAGTCATCTTCTGAGCTGGATAGTCAGTCATAATTTCCTCCTCCTTGATGATCTTCACTTTGCAAGTGGAGACATTGATTTTCAGCACTTTCTCTGTTCTGTTTTCAACAGAATGCCTCAAGGCAAAAGTGCTATTGTACTCTGCTCAAACTCAGAAGTTGAGAGTTTGCGGAATTTCGACAGTACATTCTATTCCAGAGTATCTTCAGGAATTTCTGTTGAGTTGAAGGCCATGGATATCAACGGCAGAACAGCTATACTCGAACGAATGTTCAGCAATACAGGCTTCGGCCCTGGAGCGGATGTCATAAATTACATTGCTACCACGATTACGCTTAACATCAGAACACTTAAAGCCGCAGGCAGAGCTGTTCTGGCGCACCTTCTTGCCTCTCCTTCCAGAAATGGTATTTCTCTGGACAAAGTGACCAGCCTGTTAAACTCAATGAATCTTTGCGATCCCCTGCTGAAGAGCGATGCGGCAGCATCCGCGACTCAAGCCACTGCGGAACAAGAAAAGGATATCATCTCCCCGTACATTGTTGTTGACATAGATGATGATGAAGAGGAGTCTGAAGATGAATTGAAATTCAAGCAGGCAATCGAAGCAAAAAGAGTTCAGGATACAGATGAAGCTGTTGCCGATTCATCTCCGATTGACTCACCGGCAATTACCTCTGAGATTGTTGAAAAAGATATTCCTGAAGAATCAGGCACTGTATCCGATTCATCATCTAAAGAACATTCAATCAACATGATAGAAAGCGCAACAACAGTAAACAGCCAGATCGAAGCACTCAAAATGGCAGCTGAAAAGAGAATTCAGCAACTGGAGATAAAAAATCCGGACAGCTCGGAAATTGCAAAACTCAGGTTTGCTATAGTCTTTCTGGATCAGGGCAAAATCGAGTCAGCAATGCTGGCCTTGAAATAGACAGGTTGAAGGAAATTCCCATCTGAACAATAGGGAATTTCATCGGGTAGAGAAGAGACAGACGAATTGCTTTTCTTTTTTCTACCAGCAGGTTATGATAGTATAGGTATACGGAGAACCAAACAGGAAAGGACTCTTTATGAACAGCAATGAGATTCTTGCTGCACTGGTGGAAGTTCAGGGAATTGACGCCGCAGTTTGTGTCGGGCGTGATGGCTTCGTTATTGATGCTGTAGCCGGAGCCGGAGCCGATGTTGATGCAATAGGAGCAATGGTTTCAACGGGTCTTGGATCTGCTGAAAGTGTTGGAAAAGAGCTTGGTGTTGGTGCACTCACCCAATCAATGATGGAATACACCGATGGTGTAATCGTCATGACTGCAATTGGCGAAGATGCTATCCTTGCAGTAGTTGCTGCAACCAATGCCAGTCTCGGCAATGTACGCCTTCAGGTCAGAAAAAGGAAAAGGGAGCTTGAGGAAGTTCTTTAACTCTTCCTTCTTTCTATAACATTGGCTGATTTACAGGAACAGGCCCGGCAAAAAGACGGGCCTGTTTTTAGAAATCTATACGCTACTCAACAAGCATTACGCTCGCTGTGGATGTTTCAGAACCCTGTCTCAGACGAAGGAAATAGATACCGGGCGAAAACCCGGACATGTCAATGTTAACTGCTCTCGACCCATTCAAGGTTCCGCTGTAAGGAGTGGCAACCATTCTGCCGCTGAGGTCGAATACATTCAATACAGCATTCCCGTCTCCGCTGACAATCACAGAAGCAGAGAATGTTACAGGATTGTTTGATATCACGCTTAATACTGTTGCAGTGCCCTGGCTGCCCTCTACGCCTGCGCTTATGCCGTCAGGATAGTGTGTTCCGTAAGCAGTTTTGCGCGGAAGAGGAGTGGGTGAAACGGCATCAGGATCAACGAAATTAACCATTGGATCTCCGTAAAGCACGTACTGCAGTGTTTCATCTACGCCGGTGGTAGCTCCCGGAGGTGTATAGATTGTGGAGATTCTGGCGTTGCTGTAAACGGCAGCTTCACCGAGGGTGAAGTCTTCTGCTGTTACAAGATGTACCCACAGGTTCCACCACCAGCCCGAGCCGTCGAATGAAACAGAAGCAAGACTTCCGATAGAACCGATTGCGCCGTGGTTGAGTCCTATCTCGTTCATGGATCCGTTTGCCATACTGCAAGCGTTGTAGGCAATAATTACAGAATGCATGTTGTCAAAGTCTTCGTCGAGATCTGCCTCGTAATAATCACCACCTGCTGAACCGTCGTAAACCCTTCCGTCACTGTCAGGCCACCATGGATCCTCAAACTCTATTAAGTAATCGTCCTGGGCAATTCCGTTGTCTTCATCGAGAACTGCGATTACCGTTCCACCCCCATGGCAGGAAAAGTAAAGGAATATGGATCCGTCAATCACATCCTGCACAAAACCGCAGAGTTCAACAGCAGGCTGGGCCGGATGGGTACCGGTGCCCGGCATCGCTCCGCTGTGAAAGGCGGTATCGTAACTTTCTCCGTAGAAGGTGGCGTACTGCCCGGGACAGCCCCCGGTATCAGCAGCATCGCTTGTTTCAGGCCACATGGGGTCGAGACCCGGTTGAGAAGGCGGCCAGCCGGGGAAGTAGCCGTTCGCGGCAGTCCAGCCCTCTTCAGGCCAGCCGAATATCTCGTTCACAACAAAATCCGAGTACCAGTTGTCCGAGAAGCTGAAGTCAGACCAGTAATGAACCTCATAGGCATTCATGGAAATAGTAACATGGTCGGGACGTGGATTTGCATGTATCACAGCGTTATAGAGGGCTCCACGGTTAATAGTTCCAATATTGTCAATCCACTCCAGAGGGAACCTTCCCGGAACTGCGCCGTCTCTCGTCAAATCAGAGGGATCACCTGTGATCGAACGTTCAAATGTCGCGGGGAAAACTGTCTGGTTGGAAAATGCAAGTACATACTCCAGCTGATCATCCACAGTTCCTCCAACACCGTGCAGGAATGTGTAGAATTCTGCGGCAAGGGCTTCGGAGCCTGATGCTCTTATACCGGTAACTGGTCTCTCCAGCTTAGTGAAACTATCCGGTATTGATCGTCTCAGATCAGCAAGAGCGGTGAAGGCAAGACGGTCAAGACCCTCGGGAAGCTTAACCGCATATCCGGCGTAACGAGCAGCTGCCAATGCTGCTGGAAGAGCCTGCATCTCCTCCTTGTACACGCAGGCTACTGCCTGTCCGGTAAGAGCGATTGTAGCGGGGAGCAGATCGGAAGCGCTGTCAAAATCTGTAACGGTGATGGACATTGCAGCAAGGGCATCTGTCACATCAGTAGAAACTGTACCGGGGTAGTCAAACAGAAATACCTCTGTAACTCCCATGGAAGTCAGAACCTCCACGGTGGCAGTCCCAAGGACAGTACCGTCTGTCCAGAGAAGAGGGCAGTTATTGTTGGCAGCCCAGCTTGCTGCTGCCGCCGCACCGTTAATGTATTCTTCATCAGTATCCGACATCACGCAAATTACAGCCTCAGGCGTAGAAGGCCATTCGGTAACTGCAATTTCAGAGGCAATCTCCTCGCATGTTCCAGTATAAATTAATTCCTCGCTGTATGGAACCATGCCCTGAACAATGGTTTTAAAAGAGGGCTCAACATTACCGATGAAGATCACGCTTCCGCTTTCTCCAACACCACTCAAATAGGTTGCCCAGTCCTCAAGAGTATAGTACCCGGATTGAGAATCCGCGCCATCAGTAACGAGGAGAGAACCATAGGAATTCCCTGCCTCCTGAAAGTAGAGAGCCGGAATGGCAGCGAAAAAGTTGTATACAGTAGGCAGGGACGCTTCATCCACATGCACAACCGCGCAACGTCCGAAAAAGTCAACCCCGAAGGCTGACAACGCAAGCACTGCAAGAATGGCAAAAGTGAGTTTCATCTTTCCTCCAGATATAGATTACGACACAGAATCCTGAAAACTACAACTCAATTATAAGCGAAGCCGCAGAGCCCGAAAAAAATGGGGGCTGAAACCGCAAAAGCTGTTTCAGCCCCTTTGAACCGAAACTGATTACCGGATAACGCTCACTCTGGAAGTGGCGATACTGCTGCCCTGAGTAAGACGCATGAAGTAAACACCAGTGGACATGGAGCTTGTGTCCCATGTAAACATCGCTGAACCACTGAGGTTCTCCTGGAAAGGAGTGTCGATCACACGACCGGAGATATCGAAGATTTCCAGTGTCGCGGGACCGTTGACGCCTGTAAGAGTCACAGGAGCACTGCCGTAAGCAGGATTGGGAACAGTAACAGAGATAGGAGAATTGACCACACCTGAGTGAGAATCCTCAATACCGGTCATAGGCCAGATCTTCATTGTAACACTCGGATCACCAAAGAGGTTGTAGCTTTCGTAGTAATATTTAGTTCTTCCCCCACCGCTGTAGTATTCGAAAACAGCCATGAGACCCTGATTCAGGAATCCCTTCGGCCAGTAGACATCTTCACCGAGGAAGGCCTGGTATTCGCCCTTCTGCTGAATGTCGTCCTCGTCCCAGTAGCTGCTGTCCCAGCTTCCCCAGAACCAGAGACCTCCCCTGCCGGCGGTACGGGTCCAGGTTTCAGCCCAGCATGTGCCAACACTGAACTGGCCGGTGTTGCAGGCATGGCTGAGCACGCCCGGGAACATGCCGTCATTTGTAAGCTGATTGAAGTATGTCTGACTGAAGCTCATATCACCCCAGCTTGTTGAGGAGCCGTGACCGCTGAATGTAAGC